>JAHBYY010000066.1 GCA_019635715.1 Rhizobiaceae bacterium
AGTGCTACGGACATTCCGGACGTGGCGACGGATCCTACCGATGACCGATTTCGCCCGCACCCGCGCGCTGTTCCACATCCCCGAGGGCGTCATCTATCTCGACGGCAATTCGCTCGGGCCGCTGCCGATCGCCGCGGCGGAGCGGGTGTCGAACATGCTGACCGCCGAATGGGGCGAACTGCTGATCCGCGGCTGGAACACTGCCGGCTGGTTCGTGCAGCCGCGAAAGCTCGGCGACCGCATCGGCCGGCTGATCGGTGCCGAGCAGGGCAGCGTCATGGTCGGCGACACGCTGTCGATCAAGGTCTACCAGGCTCTGGCCTCGGCGCTCGATCTCAACCCCGGCCGCAGGATCGTGCTGTCCGACAGCGGCAATTTCCCTTCCGACCTTTACATGGCACAGGGCCTGATCGCCTCGCTCGGCCGCGGCCACGAACTGAAGATCGTCGCGCCGGAGGCTGTCGAGGATGCGATCGACGGGTCGGTCGCGGCGATCCTGCTGACCGAGGTCGACTACCGCACCGGCCGGCTGCACGACATGAAGCGGCTGACAGCCAAGGCACACGCGGCCGGCGCGCTGGCGATCTGGGACCTGGCGCATTCGGCCGGCGCGCTGGAGGTGGATGTGGCCGGCGCGAATGCCGATTTCGCCGTCGGCTGCACCTACAAATATCTGAACGCCGGGCCGGGCGCTCCGGCCTTCATCTATGTCGCGCCGCGCCATGCGGCGACGGCGCGGCCGGCGCTGTCCGGCTGGATGGGCCACGCGGCGCCCTTCGCCTTCGACCTCGACTACCGCGCCGGCTCCGGCATCGAGCGCATGCGGGTCGGCACCCCGCCGGTGATCGCCATGGCGGCGCTGGATGCTGCGCTGGACGCCTGGGAGGGCGTGTCGCTCGCCGACGTCCGGCAACAGTCGATCCGTCTCGCCGATTTGTTCGTCGAGCTCGTCGAGGCAGGCTGCCCCGACCTGGCGCTCGCCTCGCCGAGGGACGGGTCTGTCAGGGGCAGCCAGGTGTCGTTCCGCCATCCCCAAGGCTACGCCATCATGCAGGCGCTGATTACGCGCGGCGTCATCGGCGATTTCCGCGCCCCCGATGCCATCCGCTTCGGCTTCACGCCGCTCTATATCGGCGAGGCGGAGGTGCGCGGCGCAGCCAGGATCCTCGCCGAGATCATCGGCGGGCGGCTGTGGGACGAACCGCGCTTCCGGCAGAAGGCGCTGGTGACGTGAGCAAAGGCTACGATCCGGCCCGCGAGGGCGCCGAGATGGCCTTCGACGGACGCATGTCCTATGGCGACTATCTGCAGCTCGACCGCATCCTCGGCGCGCAGAAGCCGCTCTCGAGCGCGCATGACGAGCTGCTGTTCATCATCCAGCACCAGACCTCGGAACTCTGGATGCGGCTTGCCATCCACGAGATCCGCTCGGCGATGCTGGCGATCCACGAGGACCGGCTGCAGCCCGCCTTCAAGATGCTGACGCGGGTGGCCCGCATCTTCGAACAGTTGAACAGCGCCTGGGACGTGCTGCGCACCATGACGCCCAGCGAATACACGCTGTTCCGCGACGCGCTCGGCCAGTCGTCCGGCTTCCAGTCCTATCAGTATCGGGCGATCGAGTTCCTCGTCGGCAACCGCAACGCGGCGATGCTCGGGCCGCATGCGCATCGTCCGGACCTGTCCGCCATGCTGGAGGAAATCCTCGCCCGCCCAAGCCTTTACGACGAGGCGCTGCTGCTGCTCGGCAGGAACGGCTTCGACATCGGCGCGGATGCACGGCGCAGCGACTGGCGGGCGACCCACGACGAAAGCGACGCGGTGCTGGCGGCATGGAAGGCGGTCTACGCCCATCCGGAGCACCACTGGATGCTCTACGAACTGGCGGAGAAACTGGTCGATTTCGAGGACTATTTCCGCCGCTGGCGCTTCAACCACGTCACCACCGTCGAGCGCATCATCGGGCTGAAGCGCGGCACCGGCGGCACCGGCGGGGTTTCGTATCTGCGCCGGATGCTCGACGTGGTGCTGTTCCCTGAACTGTGGAAGGTCAGGACGGTCCTCTGAACGCTGCCGGGTCAGCGATGGCCGGCGAGATACATCGGCCCGCCGCGCCAGGCCGGAAAGCCGTAGCCGTTGATCAGCACGAGGTCGATGTCCGAGGCGCGCAGCGCTATCCCCTCGTCGAGGATCTTTTTCCCCTCGTCGGCCATGGTGGCGAGCACGCGCCCGACGATCTCCTCGGCGGGTATGGAGCGGCGGACGATGCCCTTCTCGCGTGATGCGGCCTCGACGATATCGGTGACGATCGGGTCGACGGTTCGGCGCCCGTCCTCATAGGCATAATATCCCTTGCCGGACTTCCGGCCGAGGCGGCCGGCCTCGCAGAGCCGGTCGGCGATCGAGACGTAGCGCTCGGCCGGATCGCGGGTCGCGGCCTGGCGCTTGCGCCGCGCCCAGGAAATGTCCAGGCCGGCAAGGTCGTTGACGGCGTAGGGCCCCATCGCAAAACCCCAGCCTTCCAGCGCGGCATCGATCTCGTGCGGCAGCGCGCCGTCCTCCAGCATGAAGTCGCATGCGCGGCGATAGGCGGTGAAGATGCGGTTGCCGACAAACCCCTCGCAGACGCCGCTGACGATGCCGAGCTTGCCCAGCCGTTTGGCTATCGCCAGGCCGGTGGCCAGCGCACGCGGCGCGGTCTGGGCGGCGCGCACCACTTCGACCAGGCGCATGACGTTGGCCGGCGAGAAGAAATGCAGGCCGAGGACCCGCTCGGGGTTGGCGACCACCGAGGCGATGGCGTCAGGGTCGAGATAGCTGGTGTTGGTGGCCAGCAACGCGTCCGGACGCACGATGCCGGAGAGCGCCGCGAACAGCTCCTGCTTGACCGCCAGCTCGTCGAACACCGCCTCGACGACGAGGTCGCAGTCGGCGAGCCCGGCGCGTTCGGCGCCGAAGGAAAGGCGGGTGAGGCGTGTGTCGGCGGTCGTCCGGTCGATGCGCCCGGATTGTATCTGGCGCTCGTAGAGCGCGACGATGCGTCCGCGTCCGGCCTGCATCGCCGCGCCGTCGCGCTCGACGACGCGGACGGCATAGCCTGCGTCGGCGAAGCACGCCGCGATGCCGGCGCCCATCAGCCCTGCGCCGACGACACCGACGGTGCGGATCGGCGCGGGCTCGACGCCGTCGAGGCCGGGCACCTTGCCGGCAAGCCGCTCGGCGGCGAAGACGTGGCGCAGCGCGCCGGCCTGGTCCGAGGCGAGCAGGTCGAGGAAGGCGGCGCGCTCGCGCGCCAGCCCCTCGGCGAACGGCAGGTCGGCAGCCTGCCGCACCATGCGCGCCGCGCGGCCGGGCGAGATCTGGCCGCGTGCCTTGCGCTCGATGGCAGCGATCTGCGCCTCGACGGCATCGGCGTCGAAGGGTTGGACTGCGAGCCCGCCGGCGCGGCGGATGGCTACGTGGGGTATCGCGTATGGTGACGGGCTTCCCCCACTCCGGCCCTTCGGGCCACCTCTCCCTCGTCGAGCGGGCATGGCACTCGCATTCGAAGCTACCCCCACCCCTGACCCCTCCCCACAAGGGGGAGGGGAACCTGCCTGCAGCCTCTTCGAGCGCAAATCGTCGCCGTTTTTGTCTGGAAAAGCGGTTGTGAGGTCTCCCTCCCCCTTGTGGGGAGGGGTCAGGGGTGGGGGTACGCAGTCGCCGACCTGCCCGCCCGTCGCCATATGCGATGGCCCTGCTGGCGGTGCGTCCGCCATGGAGCGGGCATGGTCGATGGCTGCCGCGAGCAGGTCTACGTCGACGATCCTGTCGACGATGCCGAGCGCCTGCGCCTCGGCCATGCCGACGCGCCGACCGCTGGAGGCGATGTCGACCGCGGCGGACATGCCCGTGAGGCGCGGCAGACGCTGCGTGCCGCCCGCTCCTGGGATGAGGCCGAGCTTCACTTCCGGCAATCCGACCTGCGCCGTCGCCAGCGCCACGCGGGCATGGGCAGCCAGGGCGATCTCGAAGCCGCCGCCAAGCGCCGTACCGTGCAGCGCCGCCACCACGGGTTTCGGCGTGGCCTCGATCGCCGCGCACACCTCCGTCAGGAACGGCTCTCTCGGCGGCTGACCGAATTCCCTGACGTCCGCTCCGGCGACGAAGGTCGAGCCGGCGCAGGCAATGACGATCGCCCGGATGTCGGGATCGGCCTCGGCCCGCGCCAGCGCCTCGATCAGCCCGGCGCGCACGCCGTGCGAGGCCGCGTTGACCGGCGGATTGTCGATCGTCAGGACGGCAACGTCGCCGTCGCGGCTGAACCCGACTCCCATGGCTCAGTCGGGCACGACGGCGGTGGCCTGGATCTCGACCAGCGCCTGGTCCTCGATCAGGCCCGAAACCTCGACCACCGCCATGGCCGGGAAATTGCGCCCCATCGTGGCGCGGTAGGCGGCGCCGATGTCCTTGAGGGAGGCGGAGTAGGCTTTGCGATCCGTGACATACCAGGTCATGGTGGTGACGTGCTCGGGCCCGGCGCCGGCCTCGCGCAGGATGGCCACGACATTTTCCAGCGTCTGGCGCACCTGGCCGGGCAGATCGTGCGCCTCAAAGCGGCATTGCGCGTTCCAGCCGATCTGGCCGCCGACGAAAACGCTGCGGCCGCGCGCCTCGACGCCGTTGGAATAGCCGACCGGCCGCGCCCAGCCTTCCGGCTGGAGGATGCGGTGCGGCGTCGAAGGGGCAGGGGGGGCGGCAGTCCTGGTCTGGGTCATGATGCTTCCGGGCCGGCGGCCGGGCGGGCCTTCGTCAGCTCGCGCCCGATGATGAGTTTCTGAACCTCGGTGGCGCCTTCGTAGATGCGCAGCGCGCGGATCTCGCGGTAGAGGCGCTCGGTGATCTGGCCGACCTGCACGCCGCGTCCGCCGAAAAGCTGCAGCGCCTGGTCGATCACCCATTGGGCGTTTTCGGTGGCGGTCAGCTTGGCCATCGCCGCCTCGCGGGTTGCCGGCAGCTTCTGCACGTCGCGCCGCCAGGCGGTGCGTGCGGTCAGCAGCGCGGCGGCATCGATCGCCGTCGCCATGTCGCCCAGCGTCGATTGCGCGGTCGGCAGCTCGGCCAGCGTCGCCCCGAACATTTTTCGCCCGCGCGCATGAACGATCGCTTCGTCGAGCGCCCGGCGCGCAAACCCCAGCGCGGCGGCCGCGACCGAGGCGCGAAAGATGTCGAGGGTACGCATGGCGATCTTGAAGCCTTCACCGGGTGCGCCGAGCAGGTGGCTTGCGGGCACGCGGCAGCCTTCGAAACGGATGCGGGCCAGCGGGTGCGGCGCGATCGTCTCCAGCCGCTCGGCGATCGAAAAGCCAGGCGTGTCGGCGAAGACGACGAAGGCCGAGATGCCGCGCGTGCCGGGCGCCTCACCGGTGCGGGCGAACACGGTGTAGACGTCGGCGATGCCGCCGTTGGAGATCCAGATTTTTTCGCCATCGAGCACGTAGCTGTCGCCGTCGCGACGCGCGGCGGTCGACATGGCGGCGACGTCCGAGCCGGCCTCCGGTTCGGTGAGCGCGAAGGCCGAGATCATGCGGCCGGCCGCCACTTCGGGCAGGACACGGCGCTGCAGCTCGGGCGAGCCGGACAGGCTGATCGCGCCGGTGCCCAGCCCCTGCATGGCGAAGGCGAAGTCGGCCAGCCCGTCTTCATAGGCCAGCGTCTCGCGGATCAGGCAGAGCGCACGGCTGTCGATCGCCTCGCTCGAGCCGCCGAAGGCGGCCGGAACGCAATGGCGCAGCAAGCCGGCGTCGCCCAGGCGGGCGACCAGCGCGCGGCAGGCGGAGTCCACGTCGTGATGGTCGATCGTCCCCAGCCCTCCGGCTGCGACGAAGGCATCGAGTTCGGCGGCGAGCGCCCGATGCTCGGGACCGTAGAACGGCCAGTCGAGATGGTCGCGGCTGGGGGCTGATGCTGGCATCGCTCAATCGCCTTCGAATTTCGGTTTCGCCTTGGCCGCGAAGGCCTCGAAGGCGCGGCGGAAATCGCCGGTCGCCATGCAGATCGCCTGCGCCTGCGCCTCCGATTCCAGCATTTCCTCGATGCCCATCGACCATTCCTGGTCGAGCATCTTCTTGGTCATCGAATGGGCGAACCACGGCCCGTCGGCCAGCATGCGGGCGAAGCGCCGTGCCTCGGCCAGCAGCACATCGGCCGGGTGGAGGGCATTGTAAAAGCCCCAGGCATGGCCTTCCGCGGCGTTCATGACGCGGCCGGTGAACAGCAGTTCGGCGGCGCGGCCCTGACCGATGATGCGCGGAAGGATGCCGCAGGCGCCCATGTCGGCGCCGGCCAGGCCGACGCGGGTGAACAGGAAGGCGGTCTTCGCCTCAGGCGTGGCCAGCCGCTGGTCGGCGGCCATGGCGAGGATGGCGCCGGCGCCGGCGCAGATGCCGTCCACCGCCGCGATCACCGGCTGCGGGCAGGCGCGGATCTGGCGCACCAGGTCGCCGGTCATGCGGGTGAAGGCGATGAGGTCGGGCATCGCCATCTGGGTCAGCGGCTCGATGATCTCGAACACGTCGCCGCCGGAGGAGAAATTGCCGCCGGCGCCGGCGAGCACGATGGCGCGCACGTCGCTCGCCCGATGAAGGTCGCGGAACAGGTCGCCGAGTTCCTCGTAGCTCTCGAAGGTCAGCGGGTTCTTGCGCTCCGGCCGGTCGAGCGTGATGGTCGCCACGCGGCCGTCGGCGTCGGTCTCGAACAGGAAGTGCCGGGCGCGATGGTGCTTGAACGGCCGCCGCCTGGCCTGCATGGCGTTGGTCATCCCGCGACGCTCAGTCGTTCGCCGAGGGCGGCAGGAAATCGACGTCATGATCGGCCGAAAGCTTCACGATTTCCTCGACATCGGAAAGATTGTGGATGCTCTCGAAGAGGTGCTCCAGGCGCCCGGCGGGGGACACCCAGAACAGCGCGCGGGTCGGCTTGTCGGACTTGTTGAAATAGCCGTGCGGGATGCCGCGCGGCATGCGCACCAGGTCGCCGGCCTTCGCCGTCGACCAGACGCCGTCGAGCTTGAGCTGCAATTCGCCCTCCTGGACGAGGATGAACTCGTCCTGGTTGGGGTGGATATGGACCGGCACGAACTGGCCCGGCGCGCTGTTGGTCTCGAAGGCGAAGCTGCTGTCGCAGCTCGCCTTGGGAAAATACACCTGGCCGAGGATGTTCCACTGCGTGCCGGCCAGGCCGGCGCCGTCCTTGGTGATGCCCTTCTCCAGTTCCCTGCCCATCGTCCATCCCTCCTGACGGTGACGTGAAAACGCTATCCGGCCATGACCTCGCCGCCGGCCACGACGATCGCCTGGCCGGTGACGGCGCCGGCGCCCGCCCCGGCGAGCCACAGCACGGTGTCGGCGACCTGCTGCGGCGTGACGAGCCGGCCCTGCGGATTGGCTTGCCCGAGGCCGGCGCGCGCCTCGTCGGCGCTGCGGCCGGTCTTGCCGACGATCGTCGCCACGGCGCGTTCGACCAGCGGCGTGTCGGTGTAGCCGGGGCAGACGGCATTGACGGTGATGCCGGTGCGCGCCAGTTCCAGCGCCAGCGAGCGGGTCAGTCCGACGACGCCGTGCTTGGCCGCGCAATAGGCCGAGACATAGGCGTAGCCGGTCAGGCCGGCGGTGCTGGCGATATTGACGATGCGGCCGTTTTCGGTGCGGCGGATCGACGGCAGCAGCGCCTGCGTGACGAGGTAGGCGCCGGTCAGATTGACGGCGAGGACGCGGCTCCACAGATCCGGCGTCGTCTTGTCGAAGCGGGCGGAGGGCGCCTCGCCGGCATTGTTGACGAGGATCGACACGTCGCCGTTGAGCGTCACGGCAACCTGCGACAGCGAGGCCACGGCATCCGGGTCGGCGACGTCGAAGCCGTCGATGACGGTGGCCGTGCCGCCCGCCGCGGCGATCTCTTCCGCCACGGTGGTCAATGGGCCCGCGCGCCGGCCGGCCAGCGACAGGACACAGCCGGAGCCGGCCAGCGCGATGGCGATCGCCCGGCCGATGCCGCTGCCGGCCCCGGTGACGAAGGCGTGGCGGCTCATCGCGGCTTGCCCGCCGCGTCGGCGGCGGCACGCGCCAGGTTGGCCTCGTACTGGGCGCGGGCTGATAGATACTGCTTCGGCCAGGCCTGGCCAGCGAAGCCGATCCGCGCCGCCTCGTGCAGAACGAAGGACGGGTCGGCGAGATGCGGCCGCGCTATGGCGCACAGGTCGGCACGCCCGGCGGCGATGATCGAATTGGCGTGATCGGCCTCCGAGATCGCACCGACGGCGATGGTCGGAACGTGGATCTCGTTGCGGATCTTGTCGGAGAACGGCGTCTGGTAGAGGCGACCGTAGACCGGCTTGTCGTCCTTCACCACCTGACCCGACGAGCAGTCGATCAGATCGACGCCGGCCTCCTTGAACATCCGCGCGAAGATCGCCGCGTCCTCCGGCGTGTTGCCGCCCTCGTGCCAGTCGTGGGTCGAGAGGCGCACCGAGATCGGCCTGTCGTCCGGCCAGACGGCCCGGATCGCGTCGAAGACCTCCAACGGGTATCTGGCCCGTGCCGCGTGGTCGCCGCCATACGCGTCCTCACGCCGGTTGGTCAGAGGCGACAGAAAGCTCGACAGCAGGTAGCCGTGCGCGCAATGCAGCTCGAGAATGTCGAAGCCGACCGCGGCGGCGCGGCGGGCGGCGGCGGCGAAATCCGCCTTGATGCGCTCGAGGTCGGCGCGGCTGGCGGCGCGCGGCATCGGCGAGTGGTCGAGATAGGGCAGGGCGGAAGCCGAAACCAGCGGCCATGCGCCTTCCCGCAGCGGCTGGTCGATGCCTTCCCAGGCGACGCGCGTCGAGCCCTTGCGGCCGGCATGGCCGAGCTGCATGCCGATGCGCGCTGGCGTGCCGGAATGGACGAAATCGACGATGCGCCGCCATGCCGCCGCCTGTTCGTCGTTCCACAGGCCGAGGCAGCCCGGCGTGATGCGCGCGTCGGGCGACACGCAGGTCATTTCCGGGAAAACCAGCGCCGCGCCGCCCATGGCGCGCGCGCCGATATGCACGAGGTGGAAATCGTTCGGCATGCCGTCTGCCGCCGAATACATTGCCATCGGCGAGACGACGATGCGGTTGTGCAGGGTCAGGCCGCGCACCGAGAACGGCGTGAACATCGGCGGTGTCGGAGCGCCGTTCGGCTGCGGCTCGGCGCCGGCGCGCTCGGCGAACCAGTGCTCGTAGCCCTCCAGCCAGACCGGATCGCGAAGACGCAGATTTTCGTGGCTGATGCGCTGCGAGCGCGTCAGCATCGAATACATGAACTGTTCGGGCTCCAGAGTGTCGGCGTAGCGCTCGCCGACCACCTCGAACCACTCCATGGCGTTGCGGGCCGCGTTCTGGATGCGCGCCACGTCGACGCGGCGGACCTCCTCGTAGGCGGCGAGCACGTCGGGGATCTGCGTCTTCTCGTGACCGCGGATGTCGAACTGCCGCGTCAGCTCGATCGCGTCGTCGATGGCGAGCTTTGTCCCCGAACCGATGGCGAAATGCGCCGTATGGGCGCTGTCGCCCATCAGCACGACATGGCTGATGCCGTTGAAAAAACTCCATTTCTCGCAGATCAGCCGGCCGAATTGCAGCCAGGCGGAACCGCGCACGTGGCGGGCATTGGTCATCAGCCGGTGGCCGTCCAGCGTCTCGGCGAACAGGTCTTCGCAGAAGGCGATCGACTCGTCCTGGCTCATGGCGTCGAGCCCGTGCGCCTTGAACACTTCGTCGGTGGTCTCGACGATGAAGGTCGAGGTGTTGGCGTCGAACTTGTAGACGTGCGCCTGGAACCAGCCGTGCTCGGTCCTGCGGAAGTCGAAGGTGAAGGCGTCGAAGGCCTTGTCCGTGCCGAGCCAGATGTAGCGGTTCGGCCGCATCACCATGTCCGGCCTGAAGGCGGCGGCATGCTTGACGCGGATGCGGGAGTTGACGCCGTCGGCCGCCACGATCAGGTCGGCGTCGGGAAAGTCCCAGTCGCTCTCGGCCTCGCGTTCGAACACCAGTTCGACGCCGAGCTCGACGCAGCGGCCCTGCAGGATATTGAGCATCCGCTTGCGGCCGATGCCGACGAAGCCGTGGCCGGTGGTGCGGATGCGCCGGCCCTTGAACACCAGCTCGATGTCGTCCCAGTGGTTGAACGCCTGCTCGATGGCCGCCGCGGTCTGCGGATCCCATTGCCGCATCGACTGCATGGTGGCGTCGGAGAAGACGACGCCCCAGCCGAACGTGTCGTAGGGACGATTGCGCTCGACAACGGTGATCTGGTGCGCGGGGTGGCGGCGCTTCATCAGCAGCGCGAAATAGAGTCCTGCCGGGCCACCGCCGATGCAGACGATCCTCATGATGCATCCCTGATGCCGGCGCCTGCCGCCGGCCGCACCTGCGGTCGGGGTCGGCACTCAGGGAAAGATGGACCCTGGGCGAAAAAGTTTCAAGCTTAAAGTTGTTTGGCCGATGCTCAGCCGGTCTGGCTGGGCGCATCGAGCGCGCGGCGCACCGATCCCTTGAGCCTGGCGAGCCCGGCCATCAGCGCCTTGCGGTCCTGCGCCGAAAGGTCTGCGAACAAGCTGCCGATCCAGTCGCCGTGGCGGTCCGCCATGGTGCGGAACGCCGCGCGTCCGTGATCCGTCAGCGCGATGATCTGCACCCGCCGGTCGGCGGGCGAGGTGGTGCGGCTGACATGGCCGCTTTCGACCATGCGCTCGACCAGCGCCGTGAGATTGCCGGCCGAAACCATCATGCGCTTCGACAGCGCGCCGAGCACCATGCCGTCGACGGCGCGCTCCAACTGCGCCAGGAGATCGAAGCGAGGGAGTGTGAAATCGAATTCCTCGCGCAGGCGGCGTCGGACCTCCGTCTCGACCAGGGTGCTGCAGGTCAGCAGGCGCAGCCAGAGCCGCAACTCGTCGCCATGGTCGGCGGGTGCTTCCGCCACCTTCGTCTCCGCGTCGATCCAGCCGCTCTTGGCGTCGGCGTCCGGCAGTGTCGGCATTGATGTTCGTCTCCGACTTTGGCGTCGCCGCGCAGCGAGATGGTCGAAGCATAAAATATTGGGTGGATGACGGCAATGTCCGCTTATGGCCGGGGCAATCGCTGATGCGACGTCGCCCCTCACCCTTACCCTCGCCCAGTGGAGGACGGGGAGAGGGTAAGGGTGAGGGGCGGCAATGACGATTCAGGCTATGGCGCCGCGACAGGACGTCCGGCGGCCTCGGTCGTGAACGAGCGCACCGTGCGGATCGCGCCATCCAGCGTCGCGCCGTCGGCGTCGGCGAGCGCTGCCTCGCGCAGCCGGCGCAGCCAGTCGGCCGCATCCTCGCGGCCGGCGAGCAAAGGCAGGCAGCCGAGCACGCGGTCGTATTTCGATTGGCCGCGCGCATGGGTATCGGAGTAGCCCTTGATGAGGCGGCGGCATTTCAGCACCTCGACGCCGAGCGCGTGGTCGCGGTCGCGCGTCGAACGGGCCAATGCCAGCCATTCGGCGGCGTGTTCCGCCTCGACGCGGTGGCGCAGCAGGCTCCGCCGCCAGCGGCGCAAGCCGGCGATCAGCCAGAGCGTGCCGAAGCCCAAAATGCCGTCGGTGCGCACCCGCCGGCCGCGGTCGACGCGGCGGTCGAGCGCCGCCATCAGCCTCGGCCGCGCCTCGACCGCCGCGCCGAGCCGGGCCGGCAGCAGGCCGACGATCTCGGCCATGCGCGGGTGGAAATATTCGGTGGTGACCAGCGTCTGCGCCTCGCCCAGCGCCACCTCGCGGCGGACCCGGGCGGCGCGGCTGGAACGCGTCTTCAGGTCGGCGACGCGGATGATGTCGTCATAGACCATGGCGTTGGCGAGGTATTTGGCCGCCTCCCGGGAAAAGGCGTATCCCCCTTCGGCCCCGTCCTCGCCGACGATCGCTTCGATGCGGGCGAGATAGTCTTCGCCATAGGCGAGGTCGAGGAAATCCACCACCTTCGCAACGCCCGGCCGTGCCATTTCGCCGACCGGTTCGGGCAGAGCGTCGACACGCTGCCGCAGCCTCTGCCAGCCGTCCAGCAAGGGCTGGGGTCCGGACGGCGTGGCGGCGCCGCGCCCTATCGGTACGGCCGCTTCGCCCGGCACGGCTGCCGCGGCGCGCGCATAGGCGAGGCCGAAGGCGGCGATGCTCGCCTCGGCGCCCCGGCCGCCGGCGCGGATCGTCGCCTCATAGGCCTCACGCCGGAAGGGCAGTTCGCCCGAGCCGGCAAGCGCGCCGAGCAGGCTGGCCGAGATGACGCTGCCGGCCTGGCGGGCCAGCGCCTCCATGTCGAAGGCGATGAAACGCCGCGCCGATTCCGCCGACCGCCTCGCAACCGTGTCGGTGTCGGTGCGGCCGTCGCCGGGCACGATCTTTTCCGACACGGCGAGCACCCGGTGGCTGGAGGCGATCAGCGCCGTGCGGTCCGGCGTGACGAAGCCGCGCAGCACGGCGCGGCCGGCCTCCGCCATCTCCGCCGCGATCAGGATGTCGACGTCGCCCGGCGCCGGCGACAGCGCGAAGACCGGGCGGGCCTCGCCACGGGTCGGGTCGCGCGGCAGCATTTCGAGGTAGTAGATGGTCGCGCCGGTGCGCTGCGCCACGCCGGCCACCGAGGTCGACTGTACGTGCCAGCCGGCACGCTGCGCCACGTCGGTGATCCAGCCGGACAGCACGCCGCCGCCCTGGCCGCCGACGGCAAGAACCGCGATCTTTATGATGCGCCGCGTCGCGTCCTCGCCCGTCGGCAGGCCATAGTCCATCAGGCCGCTCCGAACACCAGGCGCCGGCGCTCGCGGCGTGCCTGCAGGGCGCCGATGATCCTTTGCCGGAGACCATACCAGAAGCGGTCCCAGCCGGTCGGGTTGCTGACCACGTCGGCCTGGAAGAAGGACGGGCAGAGCACCGCCGCGTCGGCGACCTCGCCGCAATTGCCGCAGCCGACGCAGTTCTCGTCGATCGACGCCACCGGATCGTCGCGCAGCGGGTCGTCGAGCGTCTTGACGGTCAGCGAGGGGCAGCCGGACAGGCGCATGCAGGCATGGTCGCCGGTGCAGACGTCCTCGTCGACGCCGAATTTCGTCCGCACCACGCGCTTTCCGTCGGCCGCGGCCTTCCTGCGGATCGGGGCCTCGCGCCGTTGGCGGTTGAGCATGCACTCGGAAGAGGCGACGATGACTTTCGGCCCCTTCTCCTCGGTGGTCAGCGCCTCCTTCAGCGTCTCGCGCATCAGGCCGACGTCGTAGGTGCGCTGGATGTGACGCACCCATTTCACCCCCATGCCCTTCACGGCGTCGGTGATCGGGTGCTGCGTCGACTTCGTGCGGTTGTCGGCGCGCGACGACAGGATGTCCTGCCCGCCGGTCGCCGCGGCGTAGTAGTTGTCGACGATGACGATCACGCCGTCATTCTTGTTGAACACCGCGTTGCCGATCGACGAGGTCAGGCCGTTGTGCCAGAAGCCGCCGTCGCCGACGAAGGAGATCGAGCGCCGGCTCGCCTCCGGCGCGTTGAAGGCGGAGGCCGAGGCGGGGCCGAGACCATAGCCCATGGTGGTGGCGCCGAGTTCGAAGGGCGGCATGATCGAGAACAGATGGCAGCCGATGTCGGAGGCGATGTGGTGCTTGCCGAGTTCCTGTTCGGCGAGTTTTGTCGCGGCGAAGATCGGCCGCTCCGGACAGCCGACGCAGAAGCCCGGCGGCCGCATCGGCACCTCCTTCGCCAGGTCGGCGAAGATCGGCGGCGCGGGGATGTTCGGCGCGCGGATCTCGGGGGCCAGCAGGTCGGCCGCATGGCTGCGCACGAAGGCGCCGATGCCCGACAGCATGACGTCGCCGGCATATTCGCCGGCCATCGGCAGCACGCCCTTGCCCTCGAGCTTCACGCTGCCTTCCGCCTTGTAGAGCATCGCGCCGAGTGCCTGTTCGATGTAGTTCGGCTGGCCTTCCTCGACGACCAGCACCGCCTCCTTGCCGGCGCAGAAGCCGACGAGGTCGTCCTCGATCAGCGGATAGACGACGTTGAGCACATGGATCGGCACCTGCGTCTCGCCGTAGAGATCGGCGAGGCCGAGCCGCTGCAGGGCGCGGATCACCGCGTTGTACATGCCGCCCTGGCAGATGATCCCGACCTTGCCGGCGCCGCCGAACGTCTCGTTGAGGCCGTGGCGTTTGACGTAGTCGACCGCCGCCGGAAGCCGTTTGGTGATCTTCTCCTTCTCGTGCAGGAAGGAGGCGGGCGGCAGCACGATGCGCTGCGTGTCGCGGCGCGGGTTCTCCAGCGCGTCGGCGACGGTCATCGGCGGCCGGACATTGTCCTTCGCCGCGAACGAGCCGTGGACATGGCAGCAGCGGATGCGCACCTGCAGCATGACCGGCGTGTTCGACGCTTCCGACAGCTCGAATCCATGCTCGACCGCAGCGACGATCGACGGCAGGTTGGGGCGCGGGTCGAGCAGCCAGACCTGGCTCTTCATGGCGAAGGCGTGGCTGCGTTCCTGCATGATCGACGAGCCCTCGCCATAATCCTCGCCGACGATGATCAGCGCCCCGCCGGTGACGCCGCCCGAGGCGAGGTTGGCGAGCGCGTCGGAGGCGACGTTGGTGCCGACCGTCGACTTGAAGGTCGCCGCACCCCGGATCGGATAGTGCACGGAGGCCGCCAGCATGGCGGTGGCGGTCGCCTCCGAGGCGCTCGCCTCGAAGTGCACGCCGAGTTCGCCGAGAATCTCCTGCGCGTCGGCCAGCACGTCCATCAGATGGCTGATCGGCGCGCCCTGGTAGCCGCCGACATAGCCGACGCCGCATTGCAGCAGCGCCTTGGTGATCGCCAGGATGCCCTCGCCGACGAACTCCTCGCCGGCGCCGAGCTTCAGCTTCTGGACCTCCTTGGCAAAGGACCTCTCGGCCATGGCTGGCTCCTCAGAATTCGTGCATGCGCACGTTGGCGAGAATTTTCTGGAGGGTCGCGACGAAGGCCGCGTGCTCGTCCGGCGCAACGCCGGCGAACATGCGGCTGTAGCTGTTGCGCATGGTCGGCCACAGCGTCTCGAAGGCGGCGCGGCCGGAGTCGGTGATCGAGACCCGCGTGCTGCGGCTGTCGGCGGGGTCGGTCGAGCGGCGCACCAGCCCGTCGGCCTCCAGCGCGTCGAGCGCCCGGCTCATCGTCGATTGCTCGACCACCGCGTAGACGGCGAGCTGGCCGATCGCCAGCCCGTCGACGACCGACAGCACCGCCAGCGCGCGCATTTTCGGGATGGTCAGGCCGAGCGCCGCGAGATCGTCGCGCAGCGAGGCGTTGTAGCGCCCCATGATCCGGTTCATCAGATAGGGGGCGAACTGCTGCAGGCCGATCTCGCCGAGCCGCGGCCCGTCCTGCGTCTCGGCGATTGCGGGGCTGTCGTTCATGCCAGCGCCTTTGCCACGAGATAGCCCGATCCGCCGCCCAGCCCCGGTCCTGGATGGGTCGAGGCGCCGATATGGTAGAGGCCCTTGATCGCGGTCTGGTGGTTCTTCGAGCTGGCGAAGGGACGCCAGAGGAAGAACTGGTCGATCGTGCAGGCCCCGCCATAGGGATCGCCGCCGACGAGGTTGACGTTCATCGCCTCCAGGTCGGCCGGCGAATAGGCGCGGCGGGCCAGCACGGTTTCGCCGAAATCCTCGATGTGGCTCGACAGGATCGCCTCGATGCGGTCGGCGAAGGCTTCGCGCGTCGCCTCGTCCCATGATCCGGAGGTGGCGACGGCGCCGGCGGCGTCGCCCTTCAAGGTGCGCGGCGCGTCGGGAATCTGCAGCCACAGCGTCGCCTTGCCCTCCGGACAGCGCGACGGGTCGAGTGCCGAGGGCTGGCCGACGCAGATTGTCGGCGTCTGCGGCAGCAGGCCGCGCGTCGCCTCGTTGTGCGACTTGGACACGGCGTCGATGCCGTCGGTCAGGTGGATCAGCGCCACCTTGTCGAGGCCGGGCGTCTTCCAGCGCGGCGGGCGGTCGAGCGCGTAGTGGAGCTGGAAATTGCCGCGGCCGTGGCGGAAGGCCTTCGTCGCCTGCCGGGCTTCCGCCGGCGCGTCGTCGCCAAGCAGTTTTCCGTAGAGCTGGTCCGGCGCCACCGAGGCTACTACGGATTTCGCGGCCTGCATCGTCTGGCCGCCGGAAAGCCGAACGCCGCTGGCACGGCCGGCGGTCACCACGATCCGTTCTGCCTCCCGGCCGGTCAGCACGGTTCCGCCGCGCGCCTCGATCAATTTGCGGAATGCCTCCGCCGCTTTCCCGGCGCCGCCCTTGGCGATCGGCGCGCCGGCCGCCTCCAGCGCGAAGGCGACGACTTTGCCCATCTGACCGGAATAGGCGTCTTCCGGCGAAAGGCCGCAATGCAGCGTCCATGGCGCGTACAGCGCCTGCATTTCCGGCGAGCGATAGCCGTGCTCCAGCCAGCCGCGCGCCGGCACCAGCGCCTCGCCGAGATATTGCGCAAGCCCGCGGGGGCCGCGCATCCACGCGGCGCGGCCGAGCAGCTTCGCCGTCGGCAGGCTCCACAGCGACCCGCCGAGCAGGCCGAACAGCAGCGGCGCGTTCGCCTCGATCGACCCGACATCCGCCGCATGGGCATCGCCGTCGCCGGGGGCCAGCAGATTGAATGCGGCGACATTGGCGGCGCGATCCGTCGAAAGCACCGCCGACGAGCCGTCCGGCCGCAGCACGGCGGTCGGATGTGGCGTGTGGCAGAATTCCAGGCCGTGGCGGGCGAGATCCGGGCCGAGCTCGGCGAAGGCCGGGCCGGCGAGGAACAGCACGAAGGTCGCCGCCATCAAATCATGGGTGAAGCCGGGAAGCGTCGCTTCCTCGCTTTTCATGCAGCCGCCGACGCGATCCGAGCGCTCGACCAGCGTTACCCGACCGCCCTTCGCGGACAGCAGGGCGGCGGCGACCAGCCCGTTGATGCCGCCGCCGATGATGACGTGGTCGCAGTCCATGCGGCTCAGCCTTTCGGCACGAGCGCCAGCGCGCGGATCGGGCTGCCGGTTCCCTTCTCGATCTTGAGCGGCGCGGCGATGAGGATCGCGCCCTTGGCTGGCAGCTTGCTCAGATTGCACAGGCTGGCCAGCCCGTAGCGGTTCGCCTTGTGGACGAGATTGTGGGCGGGGAAGGGCGGCTGCATGCCGCCAGCCGACCCGGCATCCGTTCCGATGCACTGCGTTCCCCAGCCGATCGCGCCGCGCTCGAGGATGTATTCGATGCAGTCGACCGTCGGTCCCGGCGAATGCGGGCCGGAGGCGTCGGCGTTGAGGAATGTCGCCTCGTCGCCGTTGCGGCTGTCCCAGTCGGTGCGCATCAGCACCCATTCGCCCTTGCCGATGGCGCCGTGCTCGGCCTCCCAGGCCCTCACGCCGGCGGCGGTCAGCAGGAAGTCGCTGTCGGCGGCGGCTTGCGCCGAACAGTCGATGACGTTGACGGGCGCCACGAAGTGGCCGACCGGGATCGTGTCGGTCGACCCGTCCGGATAGTCCTTGCCGGTGATCCAGTGCTGCGGCGCGTCGAAATGGGTGCCCGAATGCTCGCCGAGCTTCAGCCAGTTCCAGGCCCAGAACGGACCCGCCTTGTCGTATTGCGAGATCTTGTGGATCTCGATCTTCGGCGTGTCGACCGCGAAATCCGGCGGCAGCTTGATCAGCGGCGTGCTCGGTCCGAGCGGCGCGGTCAGGTCGACGACCTCGATCTTGCCGCTGAGCAGCAGTCCGGCGAGATCCGCAAGCGTACTGGTGGCAGTCATGTGTCCAGAGCCCTCCTGTGTGGCGCGTCCGGCGTGCCCTTCAGGCATCGTCGCGGATCGCCGCCGTCGCGATTGTTCCCGACAGCAGGCTAGACGAAATTAGATGCATCTGCAAATATCCCGGCGAGGGTGAACAGAAAGAATGACAGCCTACGACGCCGTCATCATCGGAGCCGGCCACAATGGCCTGGCCTGTGCCGCGCATCTGGCGAAGCGCGGCTGGAGCGTCGGCGTCTTCGAAGGCGCCGAGCGGCCGGGCGGCGCTGTGAAAACGCTGGAACTGACCGCTCCGGGCTTCCGGCACGACTTTGCCGCGATGAATCTCAGCCTGTTCGCCGGATCCGCCTTCAATCGCGCCTACGGCGCCGACCTGGCTGCCGCGGGACTCGCCTTCGCGCCCGTATCCGACTGTTTCGCATCGATCTTTCCGGACGGCCGCTGGCTTGGCGTGTCGACCGACGCCGCCGTCACCCGCCGCCGCATCGCGGCCGTCTCGCAAGCCGATGCGCAGGCCTGGGAGGCGCTTCTCGCAGCCTTCCCGGGGCGCGCCGCGCATCTTTTCGCGCTGCTCGGCGCGCCCATGAAAAAGCGTGCAATTGCAAGGGTTCTGTTCGGCGTGCTGCGCGCCGAGGGTCTTTCGGGCACGCTGGACCTGCTGCGCTTCCTGCTCCAGTCGCCCCGCGCCTGGCTCGACGAGACCTTCGAGAGCGCCGAGGTGAAGGCGCTGCTCGCCGCCTGGGGCATGCATCTCGACTTCGCTCCCGACATCGCCGGCGGCGCGCTTTTCCCCTATCTCGAAGGCATGGCCAACCAGTCGTTCGGCATGGTGCTGGGGCAGGGCGGCGCCGACACGATGATCACGGCGCTGGTCGGCGTGGCCAAGGGCGCCGGCGCCGTCATCGAATGCGGCGCGCCGGTCGAGCGCGTCGACGCGTCGGCCGGAGCCGCCGGCGCGGTGGTGTTGAAGGACGGCCGCAGGATCGCCGCGCGCAAGGCGGTGATCGCCTCGGTCGCGCCGAAGTCGCTCGCGTCGCTGCTGCCGTCGGGAACCGGCAACGCACGCTTCGACCGCGGCATGCGGCAGTTCCGTCACGCGCCGGGCACGCTGATGATCCATCTGGCGCTCGACGGCCTGCCCGACTGGCCAGATCCCGAGCTGCGCCGTTTCGCCTACGTCCACGTCGCGCCGTCGCTGGACGTGATGGTGCGGGCCTACGCCGATGCGAGCGCCGGCCTGCTGCCGGCAGAGCCGGTGATCGTCGTCGGTCAGCCGACCGCCGTCGATCCGACGCGCGCCCCGCCGGGCAAGCATGTCCTGTGGCTGCAGGTGCGCATGGCGCCGGGCGAGATCAGGGGCGATGCCGCCGGCGCCATCGCCGGGCGTGATTGGCAGGCCGCCAAGGAGCCCTTCGCCGACCGCGCCGTCGCGCTGGTCGAGCGTTACGCGCCCGGCCTGTCGTCCAAGATCATCGCCAGGCGCGTCGTCTCGCCCATCGACCTGGAGCGCGACAATCCGAACCTGGTCGGCGGCGACCAGATCTGCGGCAGCCATCATCTGGCGCAGAATTTTCTCTTCCGGCCGGTGGCGGGCGCCGCCGACTGGCGCACGCCGGTGAAGAACCTCTACCTGACCGGCGCTGCCACCTGGCCGGGCGCCGGCGTGGGTGCCGGCTCGGGCTACATGCTGGCGCGGCAGCTTGCCGGCGGCTGACAACAACGACTGACGCAACCGGGGAACGCAGACATGAACAGGACTCCAAATCGACGCACCCTCCTGAAGCTCGCGGGCGCCGCCGGCGCCGGGGCGGCACTTGCCAGCCTCGCCGGGGCGCGCGCCGCCTTCGCGCAGGACAAGAACGAGCTGGTGATCGCCTACAACGTCAACCTGCCGTCGTGGGACCCGACGGTCGGGCCCTCGGCGGTCAATCCGACCATCCAGGGCTTCTATCAGTCCGTCTTCGACATGTTCATCCACCAGAACCCGGACCTGTCCTTCGCGCCCGGCCTTGTCACCGAATGGGGCTGGAACGACGACCGCAGCAAGATCTTCCTCGTCGTGCGCGACGGCGTCACCTGGCACGACGGCAGCCCGTTCACCGCCGAGGACGTCGCCTGGTCGCTGGAGCGCGCCGGCAAGGCCGAGACCGGCAACCCGATCCAGTTCGTCTGGTCGAAGGTCGGCAACTTCAAGGTCGACGGCAACCGCGTCGAGGCCGACGTGCTCGCCTTCGAGCCGACCATCTTCAAGTGGATGTCGTTCCTGACCGGCTATGTCCTGCCCAAGGCCTATTACGAGAAGGTCGGCGCCGAGGGTTTTGAGGCCAAGCCGATCGGCACCGGCCCCTACATGGTCGAGAAATATGAGCGCAACGCCTTCGTCCAGCTCAAGGCCAATCCGAACTACTGGGGCGGCAAGCCCGACTTCGAGACCGTCACCATCAAGTTCGTCACCGATGCGGCGAGCCGCGTCGCCGAGGTCGAGTCCGGCAATGCCGACGTGACGCTCGAAATCCCCTATGAGGAGTATGACCGGCTCGTCGGCGGCGGCCTGAAGGGCAACTGCGAGACGATCTCCGACATCGCGATGATCTTCCTGAACGACATCGACCCGATGCTCGACAAGAACGTGCGGCTGGCCGCCCATCACTCGATCGACAAGCAGCTTCTGGTCGACCGCCTGCTGCGCGGCTACGGCGTGCCGATCAGCACGCTGGAGACGCCGGAATATACGGCCTACGACCCGGGCATCAAGGTCGCCTACGACGCCGAGCTGGCGGCCAAGCTGCTGGCCGATTCCGGCTTCTCGGCCGACAAGCCAGTGAAATTCAAGATCCAGACGACGCGCGGCTTCAAGCCGAAGGACTACGAGATGATCCAGGCGATCGTCGGCATGTGGCGCAAGGTCGGCATCGAGGCGGAGATCGAGGTCTACGAGATCGCCCAGCACTACGAACTGCGCGCCGCCGACAAGTTGGCGCCGGCCGCCTTCTACAACTGGGGCAATTCGGTCGGCGACCCGACCACCTCCACCGGCTTCGCCATGTTCGGCCCGAGCCCGCATTCCGTCTGGGACGGGCAGGACCTGATCGACAAGATCGGGCCGCTGTGGGGCGAGCCGGACGAGACCAAGCGCATCGACGGCTGGAAGGCGGTCGACAAATACATCGCCGACGAGGGCCTGGTGATCCCGTTGCTGCAATATGCCCAGCCGATCGTCCACCGGGACGGCATCACGGTGACGCCGCACAAGTCAGGCGCGCTGCTGCCGCATCTGATCAAGCGCGCCTGAGCCTGGAGCGGCGGCCGGCCCGCGCCGGCCGCCAGCACCCTGCATGCTCGTGCTGCGTTCCCTGATCGCCCGGCTGGTCACCACCGCGGTCACCCTGTTCGGGGTGGCCGTGATCGTCTTCGTCGTGATCCGCGTTGTTCCCGGCAATCCGATCGCCATGATGCTGCCGCCGGGTGCGACCGAGGCCGACATCGAGCGGCTGAAGACGCTCTACGGGCTGGACAAGTCCATTGCCGAGCAGTTCGCCATCTGGCTGGCGGCGGTGCTGCACGGCGATTTCGGAACGTCGATCTCGACCCGCCAGCCGGTGCTTTCCCTCGTCCTCAACCGGCTGCCGGCGACGCTGGAGCTCAGCATCCTGGCGCTGCTGATCGCCGTGGCGCTCGGCCTCGCCCTCGCCGTTCTGGGCACGCGCTTCAGGGACCGCAAGACCGAGGCCGGGGTCGATATCGTCAACGGCATCGGTCTCTCAGTGCCCGATTTCCTGTGGGGCCTGCTGCTGATCCTGCTGTTCGGCGTGCTCTGGCCGGTCTTTTCCATCTCGGGCAGGGTGTCGCCCCGGCTGGAGCTCCCCTTTGTCTCCCAGTTCTACCTGTTCGAAAGCCTGCTGCGGCTGCGCTTCGACCTGACCCGCGACCTGCTGGGCCATATGATCATGCCGGCGCTGGCGCTCGCGCTTCCCTTGGCGGCGATCATCGCGCAGGTGCTGAAGCAATCGCTGAAGGAGACGGTGAATTTGGACTACGCCGTGCTCGCCAGGACCAAAGGCTACAAGGAGACGCGCGTCATTCTCGCCGAGGCGCTGCCCAATGCGGTGCTGCCGACGCTCACCCTGGTCGGCGTGCAGTTCACCTTCCTGATCGGCGGCACCGTTATCATCGAGCGGCTGTTTTCCTACGAAGGGCTCGGCAACATGGCGATCGACGCCGTCATCAACCGCGACCTGCCGCTGATCCAGGGCATCGTCATCCTGTTCGCCGTCATCTTCACGGTCGTCAACCTCGCGGTGGACATGAGCTACGCGCTGCTCAATCCCAAGCTGCGCCATGCTTGACGGGCGCGGGGCTCTACGTCGTCGCGCCGGGCTGCGCCTCTGGCTTTCGGGCGGCTGGCTGATCGTCGTGTTGGTCTGTGCGGCCTTCGCGCCGCTGATCGCGCCGCAGGACCCGCTCGCCCAGGACCTGATGCTCGGGCGCCTGCCGCCGGTCTGGATGGCCGGCGCCGAACCCGGCTATCTGCTGGGCACCGACAGCCTCGGCCGCGACGTGCTGTCCCGCATCATCTATGGCGCACGCGTCGCGCTGCTGGTCGCCTTCGTCGCCGGCACGGCGACCTGCCTGGTCGGCTCCGCGCTCGGGCTCGCCGCCGGCTTCTACCGCGGCTGGGTCGACCGCGTCGTCGGGCGGCTGGTCGACATCTGGATGGCCTTTCCGCCCGTGCTGTTCGCCATCCTGCTGATCGCCGTGCTCGGCACCGGGCTGACGTCGATCATGCTCGCCATCATCGTCATCGACTGGACTCGCTTCTGCCGGGTCGTGCGATCCGAAACGCTCAACCAGGCGCAGATGGACTATGTGCAGAGCGCCCGCGTCGCCGGCTTCACCCGCGCCCGCACGCTGCTTGCCGAGATCCTGCCGAACGTCCTGCCGACCATCGTCGCGCTGCTGACCCTGGAGATGGGCATCGCCGTCATCGTCGAGGCGATCCTGTCCTTCGTGAACCTGTCGATCTCGACCGACGACCCGACCTGGGGCGGGATGATCGCCGAGGGCCGCATCAGCATCTATCAGGCCTGGTGGGTGCTCGTCTTCCCGCTGGCCGCGCTGTTCCTCACGGTTCTGTCCTTCGCCCAACTCGGCCAGGGCCTGCGCGACCGCTTCGATCCGGTGCTGCGGTGAGCGCCTTCCTGGAGATCCGGCGGCTGTCCGCCAGGCTGCGCGGCACCCCCCACCGGCTGCTGCGCAGCGTCGACATCTGCGTCGAGGCGGGCGCGGTGCGCGGCCTGGTCGGCGAGAGCGGTGCCGGCAAGAGCATGATCGGCAAGGCGGTTCTCGGCGTGCTGCCGAAGGTGGTGGAGGTCGTCGAGGGTGCGATCGTGCTCGACGGCGACGATCTGCTGGCGATGCCGCCGGCGGAGCGGCGGCGGCTGGTTGGCGCGAAGACGGCGATGATCCCCCAGGATCCGCTGACCGCCCTCAACCCGTCGCGCCGCATCGGCCCTCAGATCACCGACCGGCTGACCGATATCCTCGGCTGGACGAAAGCGCGCGCCGCGACGCGGGCCGCCGAGGTGCTGGAGGAAGTGCGGATCCCGGAGCCGGCGCGGGTCATGCGGCTCTATCCGCACGAATTGTCCGGCGGTATGCGCCAACGCGTGCTGATCGCCGCCGCTTTCGCGGCCGAACCCAAGCTGATTGTCGCCGACGAGCCGACCACCGCGCTCGACGTGACGGTGCAGAAGCAGATTCTCAGGCTGATCTCGGAGATGCAGGCGCGCCACGGCACGGCGCTGCTGTTCGTCACCCATGATCTCGGCGTGGTCGCCAAGATCTGCGACAGCCTGTCGGTGCTCTATGCCGGCAAAGTGGTGGAAGACACCAGCGTCGAGCGGTTCTTCGCAGGACCGGCGCATCCCTACAGCGCGGCCCTGCTTCAAGCGACGCCGCGCCATACCGATCCGGCCGGATCACTGATGCCGGTGTCGCGTGCCGTGCTGGACAGCGTTACGGCCGAGATCGCCGAGGCCGACGCCGGATGGGTGTCGCATGGCTGAGCCCATCTTCGAGATCGCCGATCTGCGGGTCTCCGTCGCCGACATGACCCGCAAGCCGCTGTTCGGCGCCGCGCCGCGGCTCGAGATCCTCAAGGGACTGAGTTTCGTGATCCCGCGCGGCACGGTGCTCGGCATCGTCGGCGGGTCGGGATCGGGCAAGACGACGTTGGGGCGCACGCTGGTGCGGCTCATGCAGCCGTCTTCCGGCCGCATGGTGTTCGACGGCACCGACATCACCCATCTCGACGATGCCCGGCTGAGGCCGCTGCGCCGGCGCATTCAGATGATCTTCCAGGATCCCATGTCCTCGCTCAATCCGCGCCTCACGGTCGGCCGCACCATCGGCGCGCCGCTCGGCGCCGGGGCGCGCGACGCGCGCGTCGCCGAGGCGCTGGAGCAGGTCGGCCTGCCGGCGGGATTCGCCCAACGCTACCCGCATGAACTGTCCGGCGGGCAGCGTCAGCGCATCGGCATCGCGCGGGCGATCGCCATGCGCCCGGATTTCATCCTCGCCGACGAGATCGTCTCGGGCCTCGACGTGTCGTCGCAGGCGCAGGTGCTCAATCTGCTGGGCAGCCTGGTGAAGGAACTCGGGCTGACGCTGGCCTTCATCAGCCACGATCTTTCCGTCATCCGGCGCCTGTGCAGCCGGGTGATGGTCATGCAGGCCGGGCTGATCGTCGAGGACGCGGCCACCGACGCGCTGTTCGAGCGGCCCGCCCATCCCTACACCCGCGAACTCCTCGACGCGATCCCGACGCCGGATCCGTCCGTTCGCTGGTAGGCTCCGGCGTCATCCGATCGGACCGCAGCAAAAGCGTCATCAAAATCCGTTAATGCATGTCGCCCGAAAGTGGGAACCGGT
>JAHBYY010000067.1 GCA_019635715.1 Rhizobiaceae bacterium
ACAGGTCGTCCATGATCTCGTCGGTGGGAAATTCCGCGATCAGGATGACGATCTCGCCGGTCAGCTTGCGGAACTCGTCGGGAAGGTGGGCGTAGGCTTCCAGCGCCATGAGCTCGAATTCCTCGATCGAGGGAGAGAGCTGATCGTGCCAGGCGCGGGTCTGGTAGATGCGGGCCATCAAATATCCTTTTACCTGCATATAGCGTCACTGGCGGCCGGTTTCGAGATGAATCGCGGTTCGGCAGCCTCATGTGCATGCGAGGAATAAATTCTTGTCAGAGTCCGCTTGACTCTTCGGGAGGGCTCTGGAATCCATAAGAACATAACAGGAACATATCGCAGGAAGCGAGATCGTCATGGCGAAGCCGGCCATGGCGCGGGATGCCGTTCGCGTCCTGCGCCATCAGATCGCGAAAATGGAAGGACGGCTGGCGGAGCGGCTTCAATCTTCCGACACCTGCGGGACGGGCTCATCGGCTGCCCTGCTGGCGACCGGCGCGCCGCGGCTCGATGCCACGCTCGGCGGCGGCCTGCCGGCCGCCGGGCTGACCGAAATCCATAGTGCGATCACCAGGGACGCGGGGGCGGCCACCGGCTTTGCCCTTGCCATGATGAGCCGGGCAGCAGGCGAAAACGGGCTGGTTGCCTGGATCGGGACCGGGGAGATCTTTCGCGAGGCGGGGCATCCCTATGCGCCGGGCCTTGCCGAGCGCTTCGGGATCCTGCCCGGGACCCTGCTGCTGGGAGAGACGGAAAAACTGGCCGACGTGCTGTGGATCGCCGAGGAGGCCGCCGCCCTGGGCCGGCTCGCCGGAATCTTGCTTGAGCTTCGAGGCAGCCCATCCCTGCTCGACCTGAAGACGACGCAACGCCTGCACCGGCGGGCGCTGAGCGGAAACCATCCGCTGTTCCTGCTGCGACAGGCTTCGCCTTCAGAGCCAACCGCCGCGCCCGTAAGGCTGATGGTCGCTCCCATCGCTGCCGGGTCGCGGCTGACCTTGCGGGGGCCGCTGTACGGTTCGATCGGCCCGCCGGGCTTCCGGGTCTCGGTCGACAAGAGCCGCGTATCTCCGCCTGCAACTTTCAACCTGGAATGGAACCTCCAGACGCGTTCCTTCGAGGAGAGAGATCATGTCTCTGCCGCAACGGATTCTGTCGCTCTGGCTGCCGCGACTGCCGACGGATCGCATTCTTCGCCAGCGTTCCGGGAGGTCGTGGCGCTCGCGCCGAGCCCAGGCGGCGGCGCCCCTGGTGGTCAGCCGCCGGGAGAACAACACCCAGCGCATCGCCGCGCTCGACACCGGCGCTGAGACGCTCGGGCTGAAGCCGGGCATGGGCATTGCCGATGCGCGTGCCATGCACCCTTCGATCGAGGTGGTGGAGGCCGATCCGGAAGCCGACCGGCGTCTTCTCGAGAGCCTGGCCGACTGGTGCGACCGCTATACGCCGCTGGTCGCCCTCGACGGCGCCGATGGCCTGATCCTCGACATCACCGGGTGTTCGCATCTGTTCGGCGGCGAGAGGGCTCTGCTCGACGATCTCCTGTCGCGCCTCTTCCATCAGGGTCTGGAAGCCCGGGCCGGACTGGCCTCCACGGCAGGGGCGGCGTGGGCCGCCGCGCGGTTCCACGGGTCGCAGGTCGTTGCGGCCGGCCAGGAGGCCGCGTTGATCGAACCCCTGCCGCTGGCGTCGCTGCGGCTGGAGCGGGAAACGTGCGCCGGGCTGGAGAGCGTCGGCCTGCATACGGCCGGAGCCGTCATGCAGGTGGCGCGCGCGCCTCTCGTCCGCCGTTTCGGCAAGAAGGTCGTCCGGCGTATCGACCAGGCGCTCGGCCATGTCGAGGAAGCGATCTCGCCGCGTCTGCCGGTGCCGGCATTTTCGGTCGAGCGCCAGCTTTCCGAACCGGTCAGCCTGACCGGCGACATCGAGAAGCTCCTGCTGCTGCTCGCGAAAGGCCTGAAGGACGATCTGGAGCAGCGCGGCAAGGGCGCTGAGCGGCTGCAGCTTCTGCTTTTCAGGGTCGATGGCGCGGTGAGCCGCATCACGGTGGGCGCTTCGCGTCCCTTGCGCGATCCCGCGATCATCGGAAAGCTGTTTCACGAGCGCCTGTCCGCCCTGCAGGACGATATCGATGCCGGCTATGGATTCGATCTCGTCCGCCTGTCCGCTCTGGAAGTCTCCGGGCTCGATGCGGTGCAGTCCGACCTCGTCGGCCCCCAGGCGCCGTCGGAAGAGGATGTCGCCCTGTTCGCCGACCGGGTCCGCGCCCGTCTCGGGGCGGAAAGCCTGCTGCGTCCCGTCCCCGTGGCGAGCCACATTCCCGAGGGTGCGGTTCGCCTGGCGCCGTTCGCGGAGGTTCCGGCAGCCGGAAGAGGGTCTGCCGCCGTTTCCTTCGTCCGGGAGCGGCCGATCCGGCTGCTGCGCCATCCGGATCCGGTCGAGATGGTGGCGCCGCCCGCGCTGAACTTTCGCTGGCGCCGCGCCGTCCACCATGTGGTGCGCGCCGAGGGGCCCGAGCGCATCGCGCCGGAATGGTGGAGGGACGAGACGGCGACGCCGACGCGCGACTATTTCCGCGTCGAGGACGAGGATGGCCGGCGCTACTGGCTGTTCCGCGAAATTCCCCTGCCTGCGGTGGAACGATCGTCGCGCTGGTTCATCCATGGACTCTTCGCATGAATGCCTCGACCCTTCCGCGCTATGTCGAGTTCGGCGTGCAGTCGAATTTTTCCTTCCTGCGGGCTGCCTCTAAGCCCGAGGAGCTGGTCGTCGCCGCCTGTCTGCTCGGCCATTCCGGGATGGGGCTCGCCGACCGCAACACGGTGGCCGGGGTGGTCCGGGCCTGGAGCCAATCCAAGAGCATCCACATCGCGAAGGATGCCGAACCGGCGAAGCTCCCCTATTATCCCGGATGCCGCCTGGTCTTTGCCGACGGCACACCGGACGTGCTTGCCTATCCTCAGGACCGGCAGGGCTGGGGACATCTTTGCCGGCTGCTGACCCAGGCCAATTTCCGGCCGGAAAGCCCCAAGGGCGATCCGCGGCTCTACCGGGCCGACATCCTCGAATGGGGAGACGGGATGTCGCTCGCCGTCCATGCCGACTGCGCGGCGGTCACCCCGGAAGAGATGCGCTTCATATCCGACCTGAAGGCGCGGTTTGGATCTTCGGTCTGGGTCGCGGTCGCACCGGCCTATGACGGCCAGGATGCGTTTCGGCTTGCCCAGGCAATAGCAATGTCGGAGGCCACTTCCGTTCCCATCATGGCGATCAACGACGTACTCTATCATGCCCCGGAGCGACGGCCGCTGCAGGATGTGGTGACCGCGATCAGGCTCACGACACCCGTCCATGCCGCCGGACTCGATCTGTCGCGCAATGCCGAGCGCCACTTGAAGGCGCCGCTCGAAATGGCGCGGCTTTTCCGGGAATGCCCTTCCGCCATTGCCGAGACCAGCCGCTTTGCCGAGACACTCGGATTCTCGCTCGATGAGCTCAAGCACAACTACCCCGACGAGAAGACGCGCGACGGCGCCACACCGCAGGAGGAACTGGAGAGGCTGACATGGGAGGGTGCCGCATTCCGCTGGCCTGACGGCATCAAGGACGACTACAGGCGCACCATCGACAAGGAGCTCGCCCTGGTCGCCAAGCTCGGCTACGCCGGCTACTTCCTGACTGTCCACGATATCGTCCGCCATGCCCGGGAAGAGTTGGGGATCCTCTGCCAGGGGCGCGGCTCGGCGGCCAATTCGGTCATCTGCTATTGTCTGCGGATCACCGATATCGGCCCCGACCGCATGAATGTGCTGTTCGAGCGCTTCATCTCGGAGGAACGCGGGGAACCGCCCGACATCGACGTCGATTTCGAGCACGAGCGGCGACCCGAAGTGCTGGATTACGTCTATTCGAAATACAGCGAGAAGCACACGTCGCTCGCTGCCGCGGTGATCTCCTACCGGTCGCGCTCCGCGATGCGCGAAGTGGCGAAATCGCTCGGGCTGTCGGACGACACGATCGACGCGCTCGCCTCGAACACGTGGCGCTGGAGCGATTCCAACCTCGGAGAGACGGAGGCCAAGGGGGCCGGCCTCGACATGAGCCAGGCCATGACCAGGCGCCTGTTCGACAACGTCAATTCGATCCTCGGCTTTCCGCGCCACCTGTCGCAGCACGTCGGCGGCTTCGTCATCACCAAGGACCGCCTCGACGAGATCGTGCCGATCATGAAGACGGCCATGCCCGACCGCAAGATGATCGAGTGGGACAAGGATGATCTGGACGCGGTCGGCCTGTTCAAGGTCGATATATTGGCACTCGGCATGCTCACCTGCCTGAGGCGCTGTTTCGATCTTCTCGAACACCATTATGACCTGCGGGACGGCCACGGCCGGCCGTATGCGATGGCAACCCTGCCGCCCGAGCAGGGGGAGGTCTACGACATGATCTGCCGCGCCGACACGCTCGGCGTCTTCCAGATCGAGAGCCGGGCACAGATGTCGATGCTGCCGCGGCTGAAGCCGAAGGAATTCTACGACCTCGTCATCGAGGTCGCCATCGTCCGTCCCGGCCCGATCCAGGGCGACATGGTGCATCCCTACCTCCGACGTCGCGAAAAGAAGGAGGCCGTCGACTATGTGAAGCCTGAACTCGAGGCGATCCTGAAAAAAACGCTCGGCGTGCCGCTGTTCCAGGAGCAGGCGATGCGGATCGCCATCGAGGCGGCCGGCTTCCTGCCCGCCAAGGCCGACAAGCTGCGGCGGGCCATGGCGACGTTCCGGCGCAGCGGCACGATCCACACGCTCAGGCAGGAATTCATCGAGGGCATGGTGTCGCGGGAGTATCCGCGCGACTTCGCCGAGCGCTGCTTCAAGCAGATCGAGGGGTTCGGCGAGTACGGCTTTCCCGAAAGCCACGCCGCCTCGTTCGCCCTGCTCGTCTATGCGTCCTGCTGGTTCAAGACCTTCTATCCGGACGTCTTCTGCGCGGCGATCCTCAATTCGCAGCCCATGGGTTTCTACGCCCCCGCGCAGCTCGTCCGCGATGCGCGCGAGCACGGCGTGGATGTCCGGCCCGTGGACTTGAATCTTTCCACCTGGGACTGCCTGCTGGAAGCGTCCGGCTTCGATCCGTCGAAGGTTCATCCGAGGCATTTGGAGATGCGCACGGTGATCCGGAGCCGCCATGCCGTCCGTCTCGGTTTCCGGCAGATCAAGGGTCTGTCTGCCGGGGACATGGAGATCCTGGTTGCCAGGCGCGGCGACGGCTACCGCTCGGTCAGGGATGTCTGGCTGCGGTCCGGCCTTGCGGCGAGCGTCATGGAGCGCCTGGCCGCCGCCGACGCGTTCCGGTCGATCGGGCTCGACCGGCGTCAGGCGCTGTGGGAGGTCCGTGCCCTCGACAAGTCGACGGCGGCGGAACGCCTGCCGCTCTTCGAGAGGCCGGCGCTCGAGCTGCGGGAGAACGAGCCTGAGACGAGACTGCCGACGATGCCGCTCGGCGAACACGTCATCCATGATTATCGCGCCACGTCTCTGTCGCTGAAGGCGCATCCCGTCTCATTTCTCAGGGAGAGGCTGGGTCGGAACGGGGTGCTGCCCAATGCCCGGCTCATGACGATCGCCTCGGGACGATGGGTTTCGGTCGCAGGTCTGGTGCTGGTGCGGCAGCGGCCGGGCTCCGCCAAGGGCGTCATCTTCATGACGATCGAGGACGAGACCGGGGTTGCCAACATCATCGTCTGGAAGAAGATATTCGGCCGCTTCCGCGCGCTGGTGCTCGGCGCCCGCTTCGTGCGCATCAGCGGCAGGCTGCAATCCCAATCGGGCGTGATCCACGTGGTCGCCAATCATGTCGAGGATCTCACGCCCTGGCTCGGCGATCTGTCCGAGGAGGCGTCGCGCATCGGCGGCCTGGCCAATGCCGACGAGGTGAAGCGACCGGTCGAGACGGACAGCCGCGGCAGGGAGATGGATGCCCGGAAAAGGTCGCGTCTCGTCCGCGAGCAGCAAGAACTCGATCTGGATGCCGAGGCACGTGCGCGCAAGGCGAGCTCGGTCATGCCGGCAGGGCGAAATTTCCAATGAGGTCCGCCCATTCGGGGAAGCGAATCCGCCCAAAACCGCCGGCGCGTCTATCGCCCGGCGCAGCTTGCCGCTAAAGCTTCCACGACGCCGCCCGGCGCCCGATCAACCGACACGATCCCATGCTTGCCTTCCGGTCCGCGATCTTCAACGCCCTGTTCTATCTCAACCTCATCGTCCAGATGATCCTCTGGGCGCCGCTGTTCTTCCTGATGCCGCGCAAGTCGGCCTGGTTCGTGCCCAAGATCTGGTCGCGCAGCGCGCTGTGGCTTTATGAGGCCGTCGGGCGCACAGGCAGCGACATTTCCGGACAGGAGAACCTGCCGGACGGGCCCTTCATCCTGGCACCGAAGCACCAGTCCTTCTGGGACACGATCGCCTTCTTTCCCTATCTGCGCGACCCGCTCTACATTCTGAAGCGCGAGCTGACCTGGATCCCGTTCTTCGGCTGGTACATCCTCAAGATGCGCCTGATCCCGGTGAATCGTGGAAACCGTGCCAAGGCGCTGCGCCAGGTGGTGCGCGACGCCCGGCGCGAGATGGCGAAGGATCGCCAGCTCATCATCTATCCCGAAGGGACGCGCCGTCCTCCCGGCGCCGAGCCGGCCTACAAGTACGGCATCGTCGAGCTCTATGCCCAGCTCGACATGCCCGTCGTGCCCGTGGCGCATCAGGCCGGGCTCTATTGGCCGCGCCGCAAATTCCTGCGCTATCCGGGAACGATCAAGGCGCGCTTCCTGCCGCCGATCCCGGCAGGGCTCGAGCGGGACGAGTTCATGCGGCGGCTGGTCGCCGAGACGGAGGCCGGGTGCGATGCGATCCTGGTCGAGACGGCCGGTATGCCCGGCCATCCGCCGCTGCCGCCCACCGCCGTGAAACGGCTGGCCGAGCTGAACGCGCAGTCGGATTGACCGGCCGGCGGCGTGCCTCGCCCGCCCGAGCCGGGGCCAGGCACCTTGCGCGGCACGACGCAAATGACGCGGGTATATTGACGTTCCAGCTCATGTTTTCATAAACGCAGGCATCGCGCCGCGTGAACGAGGAGCATCCCATGAAACCCGCAGCAGTCGTGTCGGCGATCGCCTTGGCGGCCGGCCTGTTCTCCCAGGCGGCCCGGGCCGAGGATGCGCCGGAAATCGTGGTCTACAACGCCCAGCACGAATCGCTGACCAGGGAATGGACCGACGGTTTTACGCGCGAAACCGGCATCAAGGTGGTCATCCGCAATGGCGGTGACAGCGAGTTCGGCAACCAGATCGTCGCGGAAGGCGCCATGTCGCCGGCCGACGTCTTCCTGACGGAAAACTCGCCGGCGATGAGCCTGGTCGACGCGGCCGGGCTGTTCGCGCCGCTGGACACGGCGACGCTCGACCAGGTGCCGCCGGAGTTCCGGCCCGCCAACGGGCACTGGGTGGGAATCGCGGCGCGCAGCACGGTGTTCGCCTACGACAAGACCAGATTGTCGCCGGCCGGCCTCCCGAAATCGCTTCTCGACCTGGCCAAACCCGAATGGCAGGGGCGGTGGGCCGCGTCACCCTCCGGCGCCGACTTCCAGGCGATCGTCAGCGCCCTGCTCGAGCTGAAGGGCGAGGACGCCACCGCGTCATGGCTGGCCGGCATGAAGGAGAACTTCACCGCCTACAAGGGCAACTCGACCGCGATGAAGGCGGTCAACGCCGGAGAGATCGAGGGCGCGGTGATCTATCACTACTACTGGTTCGGCGACCAGGCGAAGACCGGCGAGAACAGCGGCAACGTGGCGCTGCACTATTTCCGCAACGAGGATCCGGGCGCCTTCGTCAGCATCTCGGGCGGCGGCGTGCTCGCCAGCAGCAAGCATCAGGCCGAGGCCCAGGCCTTCCTCAAATGGGTCACCGGAAAGGCCGGACAGGAGGTGCTGCGGGCCGGCACCTCGTTCGAATATGCGGTGGGCCTCGGCGCCGCGTCCAATCCGGCGCTGGTGCCGCTGGCCGACCTGCAGGCGCCGAGGGTCGAGCCGACGAAACTGAACAGCCAGAAGGTGACCGACCTGATGACGGCTGCCGGACTTCTCTGACGCGATCATGGCCGCGTCCGGCTTCCACGCCCGACATTTTGCGCCGAGGCGCGGGCTGATTTCACGCGGCGGCGCGGCCCGCGACGTTGCGCCAGCCGACGGGTCCTCCGGCTGATGCCGTCGTCCGTCGAACAGGCCGGCGTGCCGGCGGCCGGCGGCCGGTTCGCAGGGCCGTTTCGGTTCCCGGGCATGACGGCCGCCGCGGCGCTTGTCACGCTGCTGGCCCTTCTGCCGCTCGGCTTCGTCATCTGGACCGCCTGGCAGACGGGCTGGCAGACGGCCGCCGCGCTCGTCTTCAGGCCGCGTGTCGGCGAGCTGCTCGCCAACACGCTGCTGCTCATCGCGTTCACCTTGCCGATCGCGATCGTGCTGGCGGTCGCGCTGGCCTGGCTGACGGAGCGCAGCGATCTGCCGGGCGGCCGCGTGCTGTCATGGCTCTGCGTCGCACCGCTGGCCGTTCCGGCCTTCGTCCACAGCTACGCCTGGGTCAGCGTCGTTCCCGGCATGCACGGCCTGGGCGCCGGCGTGCTGATCTCGGTACTCGCCTATTTTCCGCTGCTCTATCTGCCGCTCGCCGCGACGCTTCGGCGCCTCGATCCGGGGCTCGAGGATGCCGCGGCGTCGCTCGGCCATCCACCCGTCCGGGTGTTCCTTCGCGTCGTGCTGCCCCAGTTGCGGCTGGCGCTGTGCGGCGGCGGGCTGCTGGTCGGCCTGCATCTCCTCGGCGAATACGGCCTCTATGTCCTCGTCCGCTTCGACACGTTCACGACGGCGATCGTCGAGCAGTTCCAGTCGACCTTCAACGGGGCCGCCGCCAACATGCTGGCCGGGGTGCTGGTGGTCTGCTGCCTCGGGCTCCTGGGACTGGAGGCCCTGCTCAGGGGCGATGCGCGCTATGCCCGCGTCGGCTCGGGCGCGGCCCGCGTGCCGGCGCGTGTGCGTCTCGGCTCGCTGACCTTGCCCTGCCTGGCCTTGCCTGCCGTCGTCTTGGCGCTGGCGCTGGGCGTGCCGCTGCTGACGATCGGGCGATGGCTGATCGCCGGCGGCACGGCCGTCTGGAAGCCCGACGAGATCGCCGCGGCGCTGGGGCAGACCCTGCTGCTCGCCCTCGCCGGCGGCCTGCTGACGACGCTCGCCGCCTTGCCGATGGCCTGGATATCGGTGCGCCGCCCCGCAGCCGCGACGCGCATCATGGAGGGCAGCAACTATGTCGTCGGATCGCTGCCCGGCGTGGTCGTGGCGCTGGCGCTGGTGACGGTGACCGTCCGCCTGCTGCTGCCGCTCTACCAGACGCTCTTCACCATCCTGGTCGCCTATGTGCTGATGTTCCTGCCGCGGGCGATGATCAGCCTGCGGGCCAGCATCGCCCAGGCGCCGGTGGAGCTCGAACAGGCGGCGAACAGCCTCGGGCGCTCGCCGTTGCGGGCGCTGTGGTCGATCACCCTGCGCCTCTCGGCGCCGGGCGCGGCGGCCGGCGCAGCGCTCGTGGCGCTCGGCATCATGAACGAGCTCACCGCGACCCAGATGCTGGCGCCGAACGGCACGCGCACCCTGGCGATGGTGTTCTGGGCGCGCAGCGGCGAGATCGACTATGCGGCGGCGGCGCCCTATGCCTTCCTGCTGGTGGCGATCTCGCTTCCCCTCACCTGGCTGCTCCACAGGCAGTCGCGACGCATGGCCGGCCGATGAGCTTCCTTCAGATCCGCGGGCTTTCCAAACGATACGGTCCGGTCAGCGCCGTTGCCGATGTCGAGCTTGCGGTCGCCGCGGGCACGCGCACGGCGATCGTCGGGCCATCAGGTTGCGGAAAGACGACGCTGCTTCGGCTGATCGCCGGTTTCGAAGCGCCGGATTCAGGACAGATTCTGTTCGACGGCTCCGAAGTGGCGAACGGATCCGCCTGCGTGCCGGCGCATCGCCGCGGCATCGGACTGGTCGCCCAGGACGGCGCACTGTTCCCGCACCTGACGATCGAGGACAATATCGGCTTCGGGATCGATCGCGGCGACGCCTCGCGCCCGCGGCGCATCGTCGAACTCGCCCAGACGGTCGGGCTCGACAAGGCGATGCTGAAGCGCCGTCCGCACCAGATCTCCGGCGGCCAGCAGCAGCGCGTGGCGCTGGCGCGGGCCATGGCGCGCCAGCCCCGGCTGATGCTTCTCGACGAGCCGTTCTCCGCGTTGGACACCGGCCTGCGGGCGAGCATGCGCAAGGTCGTGACTGAACTTCTCGGCCAGTCCGGCATCGCCACCATCCTGGTGACGCACGATCAGGCGGAGGCGCTGTCCTTCGCGGACCAGGTGGCCGTCATGCAGGACGGGCGCTTCGCGCAGGTCGGCTCGCCGCGCGACCTCTATCTGCGGCCTTCGAACCGGGTGATCGCTGAATTCCTCGGCGATGCGATCATCCTTCCGGCGCATATCGGCGACGGCTTCGCCGAATCGCCGTTCGGCAGGCTCACCGTGGAGGCCAGGGGACAAGGCAGGATGGGGCAGGTGATGCTGCGTCCCGAGCAACTGGCGATCAGCCCGGTCGAGGCTGCCGAGGCGGCGTCGCCGTCCAGCGGCGTCCTTTTGGGGCAGGTGATCGAGACCGAGTTCGCAGGCGCCATCAGCACCGTGGTCGTCCGCGTGCTGAACCGCACCGATGCCGGCGGCACATTCATCGGGGGCATGCCGCTGGTGCTGCGGCAATCCTGCGTGGAGGCGCCCGAGACCGGCGCCCTGGTGCGGATCAGCATCGCCGGCAGCGCCCACATTCTGGCGTAGCGACGTCGCTGCCGGCGTTAAAGCGCGTCGCGTCAAATCGGACTCAGGCGACGCGCTTTAAATTCTTGTTTGATGCATGTCGTTGTCCCGAAACCGGTTCCCACTTTCGAGCGACATGCATTAAGGGTTCATTATCCATGATCCTGCATCGTGGTGCGGTTGATCGCAACGCCGGAGAACCGCCATGCAGGAGCTGACGCAGCATCGCAGCGCAATCGAGGCGGATTCGTTCGTCGAGGTGGAGGACGATCGAAAGGAGCTGCTGGTCGACAGGCAGGCCGTCTTCGATTCGGTGTCCTACCTGCTGGATCACGGCCTGACCCGCGACGAGGTGCAGCGCTGCCTCGTCCGCTATTTCTACGTCGATCTCGACCTGCTGAACGAGGCGCTCACCGCGCACTGACCCTTCCTTCGGCTTGAGGGCCTCGTCGCTCACGCAAATACGCCGCATCCGCCGTCTTGACGGCCGCGACGAGACGGCCGTTCCGCAGGATTGACGGACTCAGGCCTTGCGGCGGAATCGCGCGGCGAAGAAGCCGTCCATGCCGGACAGGCCGGGGTCGTCGTCGACCATGCCGGCAGGCGTGGTGCGCAGCCAGCCCTCCGGTGTCAGCCAGGCCGCCATGTCGGGAACCTCGGCGGCGTCCAGCGGAAGACCCTCGACGCGATCGTCCGTCGCGAGGACGCCCTGCGCGAGGCTTTCGCCCTCCAGCGGGTCGAGCGAGCAGTTGGAGAAGACGATGACGCCGCCGGGGCGGACAAGGCCGATCGCGTGGTCGAGCAGGCGGCGCTGCACGCCGGCGAGGGTTTCGATGTCGGCCGGAACCTTGGTCCAGGGCACGTCGGGATGCCGCCGGACCGTGCCGGTGGACGAGCACGGCGCATCGAGCAGGACGGCATCGAAAAGTTCGGCCGGACGATAGGCCGTCAGGTCGGCCTTCACGGCCTCGACGCTCAGCCCGAGCCGCGTCATGTTGGCCCGCAGCCGTGCCAGCCGGCTGGCCGACGTGTCGACAGCGGTCACCGCCGCGCCGGCCAGCGCGAGCTGCGCGGTCTTTCCGCCCGGCGCGGCGCACAGATCGGCGACGCGCCTGCCGGCGAGGTTGCCGAACAGACGCGCCGGCAGCGCCGCCGCGGCGTCCTGCACCCACCAGGCGCCTTCGGCGTAACCCGGCATCTCGGACACCGGGCCGGACAGGGTGCGCAGGCGCACCGTCCCCGTCGGCAGCGCGGTGCCGCCGAGCCGGGAGGCCCAGCCGGCAGGATCGGACTTGACTGTCAAGTCGACGGGCGCTTCGAGCCGATGTGCCGAGAGGATGGCGGCCGCGGTTTCAGGGCCGTAGGCGCCGCGCAGGCGATCGGAAAACCAGCCGGGGGCCTCGTCGACGTCCGGACGCGGCTCGTGCTTGGCGCGGGCGACGGCGCGCAGAACGGCGTTGACCAGCGCCGCGAACCGCAAGGTGCGCGGGTCCGACTTCGCATGGGTGACCGCCAGGTCGACCGCGGCGCTGTCGGGGACGTCGAGATGCAGGATCTGCGCGGCGCCGACATGCAGGATATGCGACAGGGTCGACGCATTCGCCGGCAGCGGCGTGCGCAGCCGGGCGCCGATCAAGGCCTCGATGCTGCGCCTGAAACGGAGCGCCGTCGCCAGGATGGCCCGCACCAGCGCCCGGTCGCGCGCTTCGAGCGCCATGTATTGCGGATGGCCGTGCTCGTTGTCGGTCAGGCCATCGAGCGGCGTATGGGCATCGACGACGGCCGCCAGGAGACGCGTCGCCGCCTTGCGGGCGGCAAGCCCCGGCGCGTCCGGGGGCGGAGCAGGGCGATGCGATCGATCGCGCTGGCGCTTTGGCGAAGGCGCGGCCGGGCGGCCGCTCAAGGCCAGCGGCCCTTCGGCCCGCCACGTGGGCCGGTGGGGTTGCGGCCCCATGGGTTGGGTTTGGGCGCGGGAGGCTCGGGGACGGGCGGGGGCGCGGTCTTCGCCTGCCCGCCCCAGGGTCCGCCCGGTTCGCGAGACGACGTTTCGGCACGCGGCGCCGGCTGGCGCGGTTGCGCCTGCGACGCCGGTTGGCGCGCCATCGCCTGAAGCGCGGCGATGCGGTTCCCGGTGTTCGGGTGGGTGGAGAAGAGATTGTCCATCCGCTCGCCCGACAGCGGGTTGATGATAAACAGCGGCGCGGTCGCCGGATTGCGCTCGGCGTCCGGATTGTGGATGCGCTCGACGTTGCGGGCGATCTTGTCCAGCGCGGAGGCCAGCCAGAGCGGCTGTCCGCAGATCTCGGCGCCGCGGCGGTCGGCGGCATATTCGCGGGTCCGGCTGATCGCCATCTGCACCAGCGCCGCGGCCAGCGGCGCGACGATCATGGCGACGAGCACGCCGACGATGCCGAGCGGATTGTTGCCGTTGCCGTCGCGATTGCCGCCGAAGAAGAAGGCGAAGTTGCCGAGCATCGAGATCGCGCCGGCGATCGTGGCGGTGATCGTCATGGTCAGCGTGTCGCGGTTCTGCACATGCGCCAGTTCGTGCGCCATCACGCCGGCGACTTCCTCGTAGGACAGCCGGTTCAGCAGGCCGGTGGTCGCCGCCACGGCGGCATTCTGGGGGTTGCGCCCGGTGGCGAAGGCATTGGGCTGCGGATTGTCGATCAGGTAGACCTTCGGCATGGGAAGCTGCGCGCGGGCCGCCAGATCGCGGACGATGCCGTAATATTCCGGTGCGCTGCGCTCATCGACCTCGACGGCGCGATGCATGCGCAGCACCATCTTGTCGGCGTTCCAGTAGCTGAAGAGGTTCATGCCGGCGGCGATCAGGAAGGCGATCGTCATGCCGCCGGAGCCGCCGATGAGATAGCCGACCCCCATGAACAGCGCCGTCATCAGCGCCAGAAGCATCGCGGTCCGCATCACGTTCATAGACTGCACCTCCGATCGGCCGCCGCGGCTCGATTCCGCGGCACGCCCGGCTATATGATGGGGAAGACAGGAGTTCGTTTCAATGACAAGCGACGACACATCGCCGACATCCCGGCCAGCCGAAGCCGCCGAAGCCGCCGAAGGCGCCGGGACGCGGCGCCGGCTGCCGCCGGCGGCGCAGCGGGCGCTTGCCGAGGCCGAGGCGCGGCGCGCGGAGATCGAGGCGCGCGTCGACGAGCTGCCCCGCGAAGTGGGCGGGCGCGGCGGCACGGAGCCGGTGCGCTACGGCGATTGGGAGATCAAGGGACTGGCGAGCGATTTCTAGGTCGCCGCGCCGCGATCGTCGCGCGGTCGCGGAACCTCGGCCGGCCCAGCGCATTGTCCATACAATCCCTGGACAATGACGAGGTTTCCTGATGCACATTCGGCTCGGCTACGAGATCGCAATCGACTGCCCCCAGCCGACGCCGGTCATCGCCCTGCTGGACATCCATGCGGACCGCCAGCCGGATATCAAGCGACAGACCCGACTGCTCGCCTCGCCGGCGATCCGCACGAGGCCATACACGGATCTTTTCGGCAATGCCTGCCGGCGCATGGTCGCTCCGGCCGGCGGCGTTCGCCTCCTCTACGACGCCGTGATCGAGGACAGCGGACTGCCCGACGAGATCAATCCGCATGCGGAACAGACGCCGGTCGAGCGGCTGCCAGACGACGTTCTCGGCTACCTGCTCGGCAGCCGCTATTGCGAGACCGACCATTTGTCGGGCCTGGCCTGGCAACTGTTCGGCCACCTGCCGTCCGGCTGGGCGCGGGTTCAGGCGATCGTCGACTACGTCCACAACCGCCTGTCCTTCGGCTACGGCTATGCCCGCCCGACCCGCACCGCCGCGCAGGCGCACGAGGAACGGGTCGGCGTGTGCCGCGACTTCGCCCATCTGGCGATCACGCTGTGCCGCTGCATGAACATCCCGGCGCGCTACGTGAACGGCTATCTCGGCGACATCGGCGTGCCTGCCGATCCGGCGCCGATGGATTTTTCCGCGTGGATCGAGGTCTATCTGGGCGGCAAATGGTACACGTTCGACGCGCGCCACAACACGCCGCGCATCGGCAGGGTGGTGATCGCGCGTGGCCGCGACGCCACCGACGTGCCGCTGCTGCACAGCTTCGGCCCCCATACGCTGTCGACCTTCAAGGTCTGGACCCATGAGGAGGTCTCCGGCCAGGCCGACCATATGCGGCCCGTCCAACGACGTCCGGCCATCGCCGGAGCCGCTGCGATCGCCTGAACTGGGGAGGTTCGGGGCCCGCGTCACCTGCAGTTGCAAAGGTCATGATCTAGGAATATAGTCCTCTATCATGACTCGCCATCCTGCAACGATCGTTTTCGGGCTGGTCTCCGTGCTGGCCGGGCCGGCTCAGGCGGAGACGTTCGAGGGGCCGGTCGCCGCAAAGGTTCTCGATGTGCTGGACGGCGACACGTTCCTGGCCGAGGCGCTCGTCTGGCCCGGACAGTTCATCCGCGTCAACGTGCGGCTGCGCGGGGTCGACGCACCGGAGATGAAGGCCCGTTGCGCGGCCGAGAAGATCCGCGCGGAGGAAGCACGCGCCGCGCTGTCGGAACTGCTCGGTCCGGAAGTTCTGATCTCCAACATCGGCGGCGCGAAGTATTACGGCCGCGTGCTGGCCGACGTGCGGACGCGGGGCGGCGTCGAGGTCGCAGGAGAACTGGTGGCGACCGGGCTGGCGCGGCCCTATCAAGGCGGGCGCCGGCAGTCCTGGTGCGGCTGACCTGAGGCGAGACAGCAGCTCCGTGCCGCTTTGGCACAGTTCGCCGGCAGGCCTTGCCCATGGTTAACGCGCGTCAACGAGTTGGGCGCGCGACGACCTCACAGTTACGCTTCGTTTACCATGCTTCGTAATGAAATCCATGCATTTCAACAGCTTGGCACCTGGCGCCCGGCGGCCGCTGCGACCCGGCCGGTTTCCTGCACTGACGAGGCCGAGCGGCCGGCGGGCCGCCTTCGACGGAGGCAGGGATCATGGCAAAAAGCTGGATGCGGGAAACGGCGGCGCGCTTCGGCCGCGACGAGGACGGAAACTTCGCGATCGTCATGGCCTTCGGCCTCACCATGATCACGATGGCCGCCGGCTTCGGCATCAACGTGGTTCAGTCCTACCAGGTGAAGATGTCGCTGCGCGACGCCATGGACGCCGCCGTCACCTCGACGGCCCGCGACCTGACCACCGGCGCGATCAGCGAGAAGGATGCCAAGCCGCTGGTGCTCGCCTTCCTCAACTCGAACAGCGACACCCGCTTCATGACCAAGGATTCGTTCACGCTGGAAAAGCTGGTGATCGACCGGACCGCCAAGACCGTCGAGGGCACGGCTTCCGCCAATGTCGACCTGCTGTTCCCGCTGTTTGCGATGAACAATCCGAAGGTCTCGGTGACATCGGCGGCCGTCTATTCGGACAAGAAGGTCGAGATCGCCATGATGCTCGACATCACCGGGTCGATGGGCGAGGACCGCCGGCGCAGGACCAACAAGATCGGCGACTTGCGCACGGCTGCCAGCAATGCCGTGAAGCTGGCGATGGAGCAGAACCTCGATGCAGCAAAGCCGCGGGTGCGCGTGGCGCTCGTCCCCTACGCCGATGCGGTGAACGCGGGTGCGCTGGCGGAAGACGCCGTCTTCGTCGAGGAAGAGCCCAGTTCGGCCAATCCGAACCCGTCGGACCTGCCGCCGCCGACCGATGCACCGATCCTCGCCTCGGTCGCCAAGCGGATCGATACCTGCGCGACCGAGCGCAAGCTGGCCAACGGCAATCCGGACTATAGCGACGACGGTCCGTCGGCCGAGCGCTGGAACGGCTCGAAGCGCTATCAGGCCAAGGTCAATCGCGACGACCGGCTGACCCGCTATGACGGCATCCGCTTCTGTCCGACCGCGAAGCTGGTTCCGCTGACCGCCGACAAGGACAGACTGCTCGCCTCGATCGCCGGCTATACGGCGGACGGCGTCACTGCGGGCGCGGTCGGCATCCAGTGGACCTACTACATGCTCTCGGGAAAATGGCGCGACGCCATCAGCGATGCCGGACAAGGCGCCGGGCCGGCAGACTCCAACACGAAGAAGGTGTCGAAAGTGGCGATCCTGATGACCGACGGCCAGTTCAACACCGCCTATGCCGGCATCAAGCGCGGCACCGTCGTGCGGGTCGGCGACGCCGCCGCCCGGAAGTCGCGCGGCAATGCCGAAAGCCTCTGCGACAACATGAAGGGCGACGGCATCGAAGTCTATACGATCGGCTTCGATCTCAACAATGCGAGCATGTCCGCCACCGAACGCGACCAGGCGAAGGCGGTCCTCAAGGACTGCGCCAGTTCCGACAATTCCAAGGTCAAACATTATTTCGAGGCGTCGACCGGCGAAGAGCTCGATGCCGCCTTCAAGGAGATCATCCGCAACACCGAAAGGCTGGCGCTGACCAAATAGGCGCAGCTTGCCGGACAGCAAAAGGGCCGCAGCCTTGCCGGGCTGCGGCCCTTCCGTGCATTTCGTCCAGCGCGGCCACCGGCGACAACCCCTGGAGAGGGTGCCGGCCGCACGTCCTGCGCTTCAGCGGAGAGGCTGCTCTCCGTGAAGGCAATCCGCCGAGACCATACGCTGGGTAACGAAATCACTCGACATCGGATCACCTCCTTTCGATTGGTTGAACACGAGCAACAATGTGGGGCAGCCGCGCCCCGGATGCAAGACCAGCTCCATGCGGCGCCGGCGCCTCCAGGAAATCGCCCGGAAAATGATCGCTTCGGCCACCCCGGGACCGTTCGGACCCATGCGGATTCGTTGACTCCTGGCGAATTTCGCGTAGAGAAGCGCGCGAGCCTGTCGAAAGCTCCGATGACGCGCCCGAAGGCGTGGCATCGAAGGTGAGGACGAACGATGCGCGGCCAGGGGATGGCGCTCTTTCCGATCGATCTGAACGGCCGTGCGGCCGATCGATCCGGCGCGCCTGCCCGCACCACCAAACTCGCGGCCAAAACGACCACCAAAACGGTCTGAACGCCTTGGCCTGCTCGCCCTCACCCGGGTCCGGCCCGGGTAGAGGCCCGCAGCGGCCGGCGGGTCATCCAGCAACAAGCGGTGAGGGACAGGAGTAGACTGCGATGGCATTCAAGGTAGCGATCGTCGGCGCCACGGGAAATGTGGGCCGCGAGATGCTGAACATCCTGGAGGAGCGCGGCTTCCCGGTGAGCGAGGTGGTGGCGCTGGCCTCCCGGCGCTCGGCCGGCACGGAGGTTTCCTTCGGCGACCGCACGCTGAAGGTGAAGGCGCTCGAGAACTACGATTTCTCCGACACCGACATCTGCCTGATGTCGGCCGGCGGCGCGGTGTCCAAGGACTGGTCGCCGAAGATCGGCAAGCAGGGCTGCGTCGTCATCGACAACTCGTCGTCCTGGCGCTACGATCAGGACGTGCCGCTGGTCGTGCCGGAGGTGAACCCGGACGCGATCGAGCTGTTCTCGCGCAAGAACATCATCGCCAACCCGAACTGTTCGACGGCACAACTCGTCGTCGCGCTGAAGCCGCTGCACGACCATGCCAGGATCAAGCGCGTCGTCGTCTCGACCTACCAGTCGGTGTCGGGCGCCGGCAAGGAAGGCATGGACGAGCTGTTCACGCAGACCCGCGCCGTCTTCGTCGCCGATCCGGTCGAGGCCAAGAAGTTCACCAAGCGCATCGCCTTCAACGTCATCCCGCACATCGACGTGTTCATGGAGGACGGCTACACCAAGGAAGAGTGGAAGGTGCTGGCCGAGACCAAGAAGATGCTCGACCCGAAGATCAAGGTGACCTGCACGGCGGTGCGCGTGCCGGTGTTCATCGGCCATTCCGAATCGGTCAACATCGAATTCGAGAACCCGATCACCGCCGACGAGGCGCGCGACATCCTGCGCGAGGCTCCGGGCTGCCTGGTCGTCGACAAGCGCGAGAACGGCGGATACATCACGCCGCTCGAATCGGCCGGCGAGGACGCCACCTACATCTCGCGCATCCGCGAGGACGCGACCGTCGAGAACGGGCTGAACATGTGGGTCGTCTCCGACAATCTGCGCAAGGGCGCGGCGCTGAACGCCGTGCAGATCGCCGAGCTGCTGGTGGCGCGCGGCCTGATCCAGCCGCGCAAGAAGGCGGCCTAGGGGGCGGCGGGTTAGGGGTGGGGGTAATGCTGCGCGGATCGTCCAATGTTTTTCGTGAGACAATCCTTCCGTATGCGCCGCCCTCGCGCTACGAACCCGACCCTGCATCCTCGTCATCGGCGTCTTTCGCCATCTCCCGCAGGATCGCCATCGCTTCCCCGGCGCGATGCGCGGGGACGAAGATGTGGTCGTGATGGAAGGCCGCGACCGGATTGACGCCCATGCCGGCTTCGGCAAGTCGCCTGGCGATCGCCGCCATGAAGCCGACCGCCTCGAGCGATGAATGGATCTCCAGCGTGATGCGCCGGCAGGGAAAGATACCCGGCAGGCCGAGACGCACCGCCGCGTCCCGTGGCAGGATCAGCGTCAGGCCCTCGGCCTCGCGAAAGCTCATCAGTGCTTCGGGCGGCGGGGAGATGTCCGACGGCGTTGTTGCGAAGACGTAGAGCTCGGCGTCGAGCCGGGGATTCATGCCGGCGATCAGCAGTGCCAGATCCGTCTCGCCGCTCATCGCCCCGTCTCCCTCGAGATGCCGAACCTCGTCCCGGCAATCGCGCCGCGCCGACCGGCCGTTCGCCGCCGCGCGTCCCGCTCCTCCCCATATCGTGATCGCGTCGCGGCCCCAAGCCGTTCGGATGCGGAACTCCTGGCGCAACGCGGCGTTGCCGTACCCCGTACACAAGTTGGAGCGGCCATGGCAGGCAGGGCCCCCGATCGCCGGAAACGACAGCGCGAAGAGGTTCGCGCCGAGCTGGTGGCGGCCGCGCAGAGGCTGGTCCGCGGCGGCGGCTACGAGGAACTGACCATCCGCAAGCTCGCCGCCGAGGTCGGCTACGCGCCGATGTCGGTCTATTCCTATTTTCCCGACAAGCACGCGATCCTGCTGGCGCTGGCGAACAGCGCCTTCGATCTTTTGGCGCGGCGCATGGAAACCCATGACCCGGTCGAGCCGCTTTCGGCGCTGAGCGGCCTGATCCGCGAATACATCGTCTTCGGCCTGGAGAATCCGAACGAATATCGCACCGTGTTCATGAGCAGCGACATGCCCGAGGCGTCGCAGCCGGAAGCCGAAACCTTCCAGGCTGGAAATCCGGCGTTGCGCCTGCTGACCCGGGCGGTGCAGCGCTGCGTGGACAGTGGCGTGCTGGAGGGCGACGCCGGGGAGATCGCCAGGCTGCTGTGGACGATCGCCCATGGCGCGGTGTCGCTGCTGATCAGCTTTCCGCAGCACCCGTCCGGCGATCGCGAGACCTATATCGATCGGGTGGTCGACGTCGCCCTCGCGGGAATAGGCGCGCAAGCCGACCGCGGCGGGAGATGACCCCGGCCGGTCCGGGTCAATGCAGGACGAATTCGCCGTCGACGTTGCGCCATTCGTTCGGCGCGATCAGCCGCTGATGCGTGAAAGCCACCGAGTGGAGCGGTCCGTCGAGCTTTTCCTTCCAGAAGGCGATGAAGCGGAACAGCACCGGGAACTTCGGAGCCAGGTCGTAATCCTGCCAGACGAAGGTCTGAAGCAGGTGAGGGTGGTCGGGAAACCGGTAGAGGATCTTCGCGGTCGTCAGCCCGTAGCCCTTCAGCATCAGTTCCATTTCAGGATGTGAACGCATTGCAGCCCTTCCGTGCTCTCGAGCGGTCCTCCCATGCCGCAGGCTGCGCCTCAAATCCTAACCCTCTCCTAAGATGCCCTTCTCCGAGCGCTGAAGCTCATGCGATACAAGGGGTTATCCGGGCAGCGCGGTGAAGCGCCCGCAAGGATCGATCCGCCCCTGTCGCAGGGATGCGTCATCCCGCCGCGCAAACCGAAGGTCTAATATTGCCGCCCGGACCGAATTGCTAATAATGCCGCCGAATTCGCGGCCGGTCGCGCCGCGCGCCGACAGCCAGCAGGTCGCGGTGGTTTCCCGGGAGGCAAGCATGTCCGAAGTCCATGTCCACAAGGTCCAGCCCGCCTGGAAGAAGCGCGCTCTGATCGACAACGCGACCTACCTCAAATGGTACAAGCAGAGCGTCGACGATCCGGCGGCATTCTGGGGCGAGCACGGCAAGCGGATCGACTGGTTCAAGCCCTACACCAAGGTCAAGAACACCTCGTTCAGCGGCAAGGTGTCGATCAAATGGTTCGAGGACGGCCGCACCAACGTCTCCTATAACTGCATCGATCGGCACCTGGAGACGCGCGGCGACCAGGTGGCGATCATCTGGGAAGGCGACAACCCCTACGACGACAGGAAGATCACCTATCGCGAGCTGCACGAGCATGTCTGCCGCCTCGCCAACGTGATGAAGAAGCACGGGGTCGAGCGCGGCGACCGCGTGACGATCTACATGCCGATGATCCCGGAGGCCGCCTATGCGATGCTGGCCTGCACGCGCATCGGAGCGATCCATTCGATCGTCTTCGGCGGCTTCTCGCCCGACGCGCTGGCCGGGCGCATCGTCGACTGCGAGTCGACCTTCGTCATCACCGCCGACGAGGGCCTGCGCGGCGGCAGGACCATTCCGCTCAAGGAGAACACCGACAAGGCGATCGACATCGCCGCGCGCAACCACGTCGCGGTGAAATCGGTGCTCGTGGTGCGCCGCACCGGCGGCAAGGTCGGCTGGGCGGCCGGTCGCGACCACTGGTATCACGACGAGGTGCGCAGCGTGCCGGCCGAGTGCAAGCCGGAGAGCATGAAGGCCGAGGACCCGCTGTTCATCCTCTACACCTCGGGCTCGACCGGCAAGCCGAAGGGCGTGCTCCACACCACGGGCGGCTACCTCGTCTATGCCGCGACCACCCACCACTACATCTTCGACTACCACGACGGCGACGTGTACTGGTGCGCCGCGGATGTCGGCTGGGTCACCGGCCACACCTACATCGTCTACGGGCCGCTCGCGAACGGCGCGCTGACGGTGATGTTCGAGGGCGTGCCCAACTGGCCGACGCCGTCGCGCATCTGGGAGGTGGTCGACCAGCACGGGATCAACATCGTCTACACCGCGCCGACGGCGCTCCGCTCGCTCATGGGCGCCGGCGACGAGCACGTGACGAAGACCTCGCGCGCCTCGCTCCGCCTTCTCGGCACGGTCGGCGAGCCGATCAATCCGGAGGCCTGGGAGTGGTACTACCGGGTGGTCGGCGAGGAGCGCTGCCCGATCGTCGACACCTGGTGGCAGACGGAGACCGGCGCCGCGCTCATCAGCCCGCTCCCCGGCGCGACGCCGCTCAAGGCCGGCTCGGCGACGCGGCCCTTCTTCGGGGTCAAGCCGGCGCTGGTCGATGCCGAGGGCAAGTTCATCGAGGGGGCGGGCGCCGGCAACCTCGTCCTCACCGATTCCTGGCCCGGCCAGATGCGCACGGTCTACGGCGACCACGAGCGCTTCGTGCAGACCTACTTCTCGACCTATCACGGCATGTACTTCACCGGCGACGGCTGCCGGCGCGACGAGGACGGCTACTACTGGATCACCGGCCGGGTCGACGACGTGCTCAACGTCTCGGGCCATCGGCTGGGCACGGCCGAGGTCGAATCGGCGCTGGTCGCGCACGACCATGTCGCCGAGGCGGCGGTGGTCGGCTACCCGCACCCGATCAAGGGCCAGGGCGTCTACGCCTATGTCACGCTGATGTCAGGAGTCCAACCGGACGAGGCGCTCCGCAAGGACCTGGTGACCTGGGTACGCAAGGAGATCGGCCCGTTCGCCGCGCCCGACATCATCCAGTTCGCGCCGGGCTTGCCCAAGACCCGATCGGGCAAGATCATGCGCCGCATCTTGCGGAAGATTGCCGAGGACGATTTCTCCAATCTCGGCGACACCTCGACGCTGGCCGACCCGAGCGTGGTCAACGACCTCGTCGACAACCGGCAGAACCGGGCGAGCGCCTGACGCAAGGCTGATGGCATCTACGTTGACCGCGGCTCGCTAGCCGCCGGACGGCGCGGGCTTCTCGTCCCCCTCCGCAGCGACGGGGTCATCAGGCTGGAGGCTGCCGCTGGCATCGATCAGGTCCTTGAGCGCCTGTTCGGAGGGCAGCGCGGCGGCTTCCGCGCGCTTCTTCTTGATCAGCTCAGCGAGCGAGACCTTGGCCTTCGAGAGGACGTCGAGGCCGACAATGTTGACCAGCATCAGCCCGTAGATGAACGGCTTGATGTCCTCGTCGAGCTTCTTGGTGATGATCGAGTCGATCTTGGTCTCGATGTCCTGCCGCTCCTGCGCCGAGACGTTCTGGAGGAGGTTGAGGGCATAGGGGACCAGCGCGGTGGTGACGAAGGCGACGGGGATGTCGGCCATCAGCGGCGCCACGTCGCGCGCCCGCTCCTCGGCCCGCCAGCGGTCGACCTCGCGGTCGGTGACCGCGAGCAGCGTCTCGATGACGAAGGAGGGGCCGACGCCGACATCCTGGTCACCGACCCGGGTGCGGGCGATCGCCGTACGGAAGAACGCCGCGCCGCCGAACCCGGCGATCAGCACCTCATAGACGGCGCGATCGATCGTGCCGGGATCGCCCGGCACGAGGTCAGCCGCGACGGTGTGGACGAGGACCAGCGCCAGCACGCCGATCACGCCATTGAGGCCCTCATAGATGAAGGAGGCGCGCGCACCGAGCACGCGGAGCGGGGCGTCGCGGTAGCGGCTGAGCAGCTCGGTCGCGCCGAGCGCGCAGCCGAACAGGAAGACGAGCACATACTCGAGTAACAGGCACCACCCGCTCTGCATGTCCGAGGCCCCCCGCCGGGAACCTGCCGCCGGTCAGTAGGTCCGCTTGCTCTGCCGGTCGGCCAGTTTCGTCCCGAGTTCCGTGATCCTGACGCTGTTGTTGTCTTCGGTGAACTGCACCAGCCCGTCCTTCGCCGCGGCGATGATCGCCCGTGCTGCCTCGCCGGATGAGTCGGCCGAAATGCGCTTCGCAAGTTCCGCCACGCGCGCACGGCCTCCGGATTCGGCTAATAGTTCCAGAAGCCGCAATCGCACTTTGTCGTCAGGCAGGCCCTTGACCAGCGAGTCGAGGCGTTCGGTGATCGCCCAGGGAGGTGCGTTTGCCATATCCGGTTTCCTGCAGGTGTAGTCCGACACCCGGCTACGTTCGTCATATAGTCAGTTCAGGCATTTGTTACGAGGACCGTGGCGAGCTTCGCTGCGACTTCTTATGGCGCCTCCTTGAATAGCACGTCGCGGTCGCGGGCGAAATTGGCGAGGAGCGGCAGGCACGCACCGCCGATCGCCCGCGCGCCCGAGCCGATCGAGCCTTCCGCCACGGTGAACGGCGACAGGCCCTGCCGGTCGAAGTCCTGCACGCGCTCGCGGACCCGGCTCACCAGTCTTGTCCGGACCGAGGCGGGAAAGGCGCCGTCGACCACCACGGCCTCGAAGTCGATGATCGAGACGGCGGAGACGATGGCGAGCGCCACGTCACCGGCAATCGCCTCGATCCAGTCCTCGACGTGACTCTCGATGCCCGTCCAGTCGTCGGGCGATTCCCACATCTGGCGAGGATCGCATCCTGAGCCCTGCACCGCGCGCTCGAGGATGTAGATCGAGGCGCTGCGGATGAGCTGCTGGAACCGCCCGGGGATGCCGCCCGGCCCCGGTACGGGCAGCGGCCCGACGGCGCCGGCATAGCCGGTGCGGCCGGGAAACAGGCTGCCATTGAGCACGACGCCGCCGCCGATGAACCAGCCGATGAAGATGT
>JAHBYY010000068.1 GCA_019635715.1 Rhizobiaceae bacterium
GCCGGTGATGCGATTGTCCTTGTCGAAGGCCATCTCGACCGTCGACACATGGTCGCGGCCATGCGCGTCGCACAGGAAGCTCTCGGTGCGGTCGGCCACCCATTTCACCGGCACGCCGGTCTTCTTGGAGGCCCAGAGGCAGACGATCTCTTCCGGATAGATGTAGATCTTCGAGCCGAAGCCGCCGCCGACGTCGGGCGCGATGACGCGCAGCTTGTTCTCCGGCGCGACGTTGTAGAAGGCGCTCATGACGAGGCGTGCCACGTGCGGATTCTGCGACGTGGTCCAGCAGGTGTAGTGATCCTCGCCCTTGTCGTAGACGCCGAGCGCGGCGCGCGGCTCCATGGCGTTCGGCACCAGCCGGTTGTTGACGATTTTCATGCGCGTGACGTGGGCGGCGGCCTTGACCGCCGCATCGGCCGCGCCGGCATCGCCGATCTCCCAGTCGAAGATCAGGTTGCCTTCGGCCTCCGGATGGAGCTGCGGCGCACCGGGCTTCAGCGCATCGACGGCGTCGACCACCGCCTTCTTCTCCTTGTAGGTGACCTCCACCGCCTCGGCGGCGTCACGTGCCTGGCCCTTGGTGTCGGCCACGACGATGACGACGGCATCGCCGACATAGCGGACGCGGTCGACCGCCAGCGGCGACCAGGCCCCCATCTTCATCGGCGAACCGTCCTTGGAATGGATCATCCAGCCGCAGATCAAATTGCCGATGCCGTCGGCCTTGAGTTCCTTGCCGGTCAGCACGCCGATGACGCCGGGCATGGCCTTGGCCTTCGCCACGTCGATCTTCTTGATTTCGGCATGGGCGTGCGGGCTGCGCACGAATGCCGCGTGCTTCATGCCCGGGACGACCATGTCGTCCACGTAGCGGCCGTTGCCGGTGATGAAGCGCTTGTCTTCCTTGCGCGTCACGCGCGCGCCGATCCCTTCGATTCCCATAAAGTTCTCCTCCGGAACTGCGAGATGTCGATCAGGCGTCGATTGCGAGCGTCAGAACCCGACAGGCCGCTGGCTCGCCATCATCCGGTGCCGGGACAATTTCCCGCGCAGCCGGCGCCTGGCTGGCTGCATTGCTCCTCAGGCGGCCTTCCTGGCCTTGCCGCCTGCCCTGATCTGCTCGGATGCGGCGAGGATCGCCTTGACGATGTTGTGATAGCCGGTGCAGCGGCAGATATTGCCCTCGAGTTCGGCGCGAACGGTCGCCTCGTCGAGGCCCTCCGGATGGCGGTTGATCATGTCGGTCGCCGCCATGATCATGCCGGGCGTGCAGAAGCCGCACTGCAGGCCGTGGTGCTCGCGGAACGCGGCCTGGACCGGGTGAAGCTCGGCGCCCTCCGCCAAACCTTCGATGGTGACCACCGACGACCCCGATGCCTGCACGGCAAGAATGGTGCACGACTTGACCGCCTTCCCGTCCACATGGACGACACAGGCGCCGCACTGCGACGTGTCGCAGCCGACATGCGTACCGGTCAGGCCCTGGTTCTCACGAAGGAAATGGACGAGCAGCGTCCGGTCCTCCACATGGGCGCTGACCTTGCGCCCGTTCACGGTCAGTGAAACTTCCGACATTCTCCCTGCCTCCCTCGGTAGGTCCTTTCAGGCGCACTCCCACGCCCTTCGATCCCGGATCATACACGGCAATCGAAACGGAAAAAGGCCCAGCCGCGCAGGATTTGCGGTAGGCGCGGGTCAGCCCCGGGGAGAAAGTCCTGCAACTCTGGGTGATGGCGGGGGCGCGCGGCAAATGACGGCTCGAAACCATCCGAAGGCAAGACCGGCCCTAGCCGCGCTTCTCGTAGAGCATCACCAGCGTCTCGGCGATCATCGCGGGCTGCGGCTCGCCGTCGATCTCCAGCGTATTGGAGGCCTTGAGCAGATACTGGCGCGGGCCCACGTCCTCCATCGACACCAGCGTGGTGCGCAACCGCACGCGCGCGCCCGACCTCACCGGCGCGATGAAGCGCACCATGTCGACGCCGTGATTGAACGCGCCCTGGGTGTTTTCCGGCAGGATGCGCATCCCCTGGATGAAGGAACTGACGAGCGACAGCGAAAGATAGCCATGCGCGATGGTGGTGCGCAGCGGGCTCCTGCGCCGCGCCATCTCGCGATCGACATGGATCCACTGATGGTCGCCGGTGCACGCCGCGAACATGTCGATGCGCTCCTGGGTGATTTCGAGCCAGTCGGAAACACCGAGTTCCTGACCGACCGATCCTCTCAGTTCCTCGAATGTCGGGGCCTTTTCCCGCACCTACGCCCTACTTGCCCTTCTCGAAGGTCTGCCTGATCTCGTCCATCGACTCGCGGATGCGCTGGCGCAGGATCTCGACCGATTCGGCACTGGATTTCTGCATGATCTGCGCGACTTCGCCAGCGTTCTTCACTGCCGTCTCGAACGATTTGCGCACCGCCGCGGCATGCTGCTCGAACGCCTCGTGCGGCGCGGAACCCATCCTGTAGTTCTGGGCCATGTCGCCGATCTCGCGCATCTGCGCCTGCAGCATGTCGCGGTGCCGTGCCATCGCCTCGTTTGCCCCGGTGGCACTTGCCGTGACCGACTTCTGCAAGGCCTCGAGATTCCTGCGGTTGTGCTCGACGACGGCGTCGACATCGACGCTCGGAATCTTCAGGTTGCGGCCGAAGGCCGCGAACATGTCGGTGAACGAGGTGTCTTCGGGCTTGCGTGCCATGACGGTGTCTCCTGCGTCCGCCAAGGATAGTCCATCGCGGCGGTCGGTCAATTCGCCAGGACCGCCACTTCGAAAGTGTGAAGGACCAGTCCGGCGATGCCGCCGACGATCATGCCGTTGAAGCGGATGTACTGGAGGTCGCGGCCGATGTTGAGCTCGATGATCCGGGTGAGTTGGGTGAGGTCCCAGCGCTTCACCTGCTCCGCGATGAAGCTGGAAACACCGCCCTTCTGATTTTCGAGAAAGACGCAAAGCGCGTCGACGAAGCCGGCATTCATGTCGGCGCGCACCTGCGCATCGGTCGCCAGGTGTCTGCCGATCTCGACGAAGACCGTCGCGAGATGCCGGCGCACCACCGACTTCGGGGCTGCGAGATCCCGCTCGACCAGGGTGCGCAGCCCTTGCCACACCGAGTCGGCGAGAGTTGCCACTTCCGGCCGGGCCAGCAGGTCGCGCTTCATCTGGTTGAGACGATCCGCATAGTCGGGATCGTCGCGAAGCCGCTCGACGAAGGATGCGACGAAACGGTCGAACTCGTCGCGCATCGGATGCGTGCGATCGGCTCGCACATCTTCGAGAAACGCCCCCGCCGAGGCGACGATGCGATTGAGCAGATAGGCATCGGCCCGAAACAGATTGAACAGCGACGGCAGTTCGGCGCGGATGCGTTCGCGCATCGCCGACAGCGTCTTCTCGTCGTTGAACAGTGCGCCCAGGGCTCCGATGATCTCGTCGAGCAGCGACTGGTGGCGGCGGCCCGCCGTCAGTGACGACAGCAGGCCTGCGGCGAGCGGTGCCATCGGAACCTTCTCGATCTGCTCGGCAATGCGCTTCGCGGCGAAGGCCTTCAGCCCGGTGTCGTCGATCGCCGCCAGCACCTGCGGCGCGCGCTGTACGACGAAGTCGGCCAGCGCCGCGGAGCGCGCCGGCGTCGACAGCCAGGCCGCGACCTGCGCGGCGAAATCGACCTCCGACAGCTTGCCGCGCACTGCGGCCGGTGCCAGGAAATTCGTCTCGATGAAGCCACCGAGGTTATCGGCGATGCGATGGCGGTTTTCCGGGATGATCGCCGTATGAGGGATCGGCAACCCCATCGGGCGGCGGAACAGGGCCACCACTGCGTACCAGTCGGCGAGGCCGCCGATCGTCGCCGCCTCCGCGAAGGCGGCGACGAAGCCGAGCCACGGCCAGTGCGCCTGGCCGAGCCGTGCGGCGACGAACACCGCCACGCAGCCGATCAGCGCGCCGGCCGCCACCGCCTTGGTGCGGCGCAGTGCCCGCAATTTCTCCAGGTCTTTCGCGGTCGGGCCCGCCGTCCGGAAGGCTTCGATGTCGTCGGCTGCCACCTTCGCAGGTCCTTGTTCCACAGGGTCGGCACGGTGACCCGCTCCCTATATGGGAAAACCCCGCTGCTGCGGCGACAGCTTCCTCGCCGCGGATTCCGATCCCGCCCCCGGCGCGGCGGCTTCTCCGATCCCCGCAGGCAGGTCCAGCGGCAGCAGCGGCGCGAGGTGGATCGTTCCGACAGTTTCACCGGAGCGGAAACGCAGCGATGCGCCGAAGCGCGCCGCCAGCCGGCGCATGGCGTGATTGTTCGCATGCGTCGTAACGGTCAGATGCGCGTAGCCCTGCGCCCTGGCATGCGCCAGGAGACGCTCGAACAGAAGCGTGCCGATGCCGCTGTGCTGGCATCCCGGCTCGACGCTGAACGCGATCTCGGCGGTCGGCTCGGGTTCGTCCGCCACCTCGTGGATTTCGGCCGCGCCGAGCACATCGTTCCCGACGACGAGGCCGACGACCGTGCTCTCGCCGCCGAAGCATCGCTGCGCATAGGCGATGAGGAAGGCGTCGCTCAGGCCGCCATTGAAGCGGTCGCGCCGCCCGCGCGCGTCGAGCCGGAGGAGGTGATCGGCGAATCTCTGGCGATCGGAGGGCCGCAACTGCCGGATGACGGCGCCCGGCGGGATGTTGGTCTTGCGATGGTCCATCGTCTGTGCCTCACGGGTTTCCTCCCACGAGCAGCACTCGCCGCCAATATTAAGCGCTGCGGCACCGGCGGCAAGCGCACCGGCGCAAGGCAGCCATGCGAGGCCGCCATTAAAATTGACTTATAATGTCATGTTTATGCGTTCCAGTCTGGAATAATTCCAAATTATGGTCCATATACGGGCCAGCGAGATCCCCGGAAGGAGCCGACGTGCGCCTCACCCGCCAGACGAACTATGCCGTGCGCATCCTGATGTATTGCGCCGCGAACGACGGCCGGCTGAGCCGTGTTCCCGAGATTGCGGCGGCCTACACGGTGTCGGAACTGTTCCTGTTCAAGATCCTGCAGCCGCTGGTCGAGGCGAAGCTGGTGGAGACGGTCCGCGGCCGCAACGGCGGCGTCAAGCTCGGCCGGGCGGCCGACAAGATCACGCTGTTCGACGTGGTTCGGGTCACCGAGGAGAGCTTCGCGATGGCCGAATGCTTCGAGAACGACGCGGCGGAATGCCCGCTCGTCGACAGTTGCGGCCTGAACAGCGCGCTGCGCGAGGCGCTCAACGCCTTCTTCGAGGTGCTGGCCCGCCATACCATCGCCGACCTGGTCCGCGCCCGCGGCGACGTCCGCTCGCTGCTCGGCATCGACAGCCTGGCGGCGATTCGCGCCCCGGCGGCCTGAGCCGGATCAGCCTCCGGCGGTCTGCGGCAGGATGAACGGAACGCCGCGCGGCACCACCCCGACCCGCAGCGGGCACTCGAACACGCGGGCGATGAGCGAATCGGTGATCACTTCGGCCGGCGCACCGGCCGCGGCCAGCCTGCCGCGCTGCATCACATAGACCGAATCGGCGTACATGGCGGTGAGGTTCAGGTCGTGCAGGACCGCCAGCACCCCACCTCCCCGGCGCGCGAAATCCAGAGCGACATCCATGATCGCCAACTGGTGACGGATATCCAGGCTGGAGATCGGCTCGTCCAGAAACAGGTAGCGCGGCCGGCCGTCGAGAACCGGCATCCACACCTGGCAGAGCACCCGGGCCAGTTGCACCCGCTGCTGCTCGCCGCCCGAGAGTTCCTGGTAGAACCGCCCGGCGAAACCGTCGAGGTCGACACGGACCAGGGCCCGCTCCGGCAGGCGGCCGGCCTCGCGCGCCGGCACACCTGACCATCCGCCGAGCAGCCCAAGCCGGACGACTTCGCGCACGGTGAACGGGAAGGACAGCGTCGTCGACTGCGGCAGCACCGCCCGCATCGACGCGGCCTCGTGCGGTTTCACCGTCCGAATGTCCCGGCCGTGCATGGAGATCTTGCCCTCATGCGCGAGGTCGCCGGAAAGCGCCTTCAGCAGCGTCGACTTGCCGGAGCCGTTCGGTCCGACGATGGCGGTGATCCGGCCGGGCTGCGCCCGCAGGTCGACGCCTTCGATGATCCGCTTGCGGCCGATGGAGACGGAAACGCCCCGCGCTTCGATCATTGGAAACTCCTACAGATCGATGACGCCGCGTCGGCGCAGCAGCACCCACAGGAAAAAGGGCCCGCCGGCAGCGGCCGTGATGATGCCGATCGGCAGTTCGGCCGGCACGGCCACCGTCCGCGCCACCGCATCCGCGCAAAGCAGCGTGCTGGCGCCGAGCAGCGCGGCGCAAGGCAGCAGATAGCGGTTGTCCGGCCCGATCAGCAGCCGCAGCAGATGCGGCACGAGGATGCCGACGAAGGCGATCCCGCCGCTCACCGCCACCGCGGCGCCGGTCGCCGCCGCCACGGCCACGATCGCCACGTGTTTCAGACGCTGCACCGGAATGCCCATGTGGCCGGCGGCGGCCTCGCCGAGGGCGAGGCCGTTCAGACCCCGGGCGAGGAACGGCGCGGCGCCGAGCGCCGGCAGGATGATCCAGGCGGCCGCGAAAACCTTCGTCCAGGTGGCGCCGGCCAGCGACCCCAGCGACCAGAAGGTCAGGTCGCGCAGTTGCCTGTCGTCGGCGATGAAGATCAGCAGGCCGGTCATCGCGATGGCCATGGCACCGATCGCGATGCCGGCGAGCAGCATGGTGGCGATCGACGTCTGGCCCTGCCGGGTGGCGACGCGGTAGAGGATCAGCGTCACGGCGAGACCACCGCAGAACGCCGAGACCGGCAGGGCGAAGATGCCGAGAACGGCGGATGCCGGGGCGAGCAGCGTCGCTCCCAGCACGATCATCGACACCGCGCCGAGACTCGCGCCGGCCGAGACGCCGACGATGGTCGGATCGGCGAGCGGGTTGCGGAACAGCCCCTGCATGACCGCGCCCGAAACGGCGAGCGCGGCACCGACGAGGACGCCGAGGACCGTCCTCGGCATGCGGATGTCATGGACGATGATGCGGTCACGCTCCGATAGAACGCCGTCGCCGGGCGCGAGCCAGTCGCGCAGCACCGCCAGCGCCGAGGCATCCGAGGCGCCGGATGAGACGCCGAGCGCGATCGCCAGGACGAGCAGCACACAAAGCGCGACGATCGCGAACCGTGCGCGGCCGGACCGATCGCCATCGGGCTCGACCGTTGTCAACGGCGCCATCGCGGTCGCATCGCTGGACATGTCGCGCGCCTACTGTTTCAGCGTTTCGCCATAGAGCGCGGACGCGAGATCGCGGACGGCATTTGCCGTGCGCGGTCCGAAGCCGAGCAGATAGGCGCCGTCCATCTTCACCAGGCGCTTCGCCCCGCCCGCCGGCGTGGAGGCGATCGCCGGGTGGGAGAAGAGCTCGTCGGCGCTCGCCGCATGATCTCCGCCGCGGTCCATCATCAGGATCAGGTCCGGCTGCGCGGTGATCACCGCTTCGTCGCTGAGCTGCCTGTATCCCGAAAAGCCTTCGACGGCGTTGGCGCCGCCGGCCAGCGCGATGATGCCGTCGGCCGCCGTATCGGCGCCGGAGCCCATGATCTTGCCGTCCAGGAACGACAGGATGAACAGCACGCGCTTGCGCTCGGTGATCGCCGAGGTGAGCGCCTCCGCCTCGGAAAGATCCTTGTCGACCGCGGCCGCCAGCGTCGCCGCCTCGGCCTCCGCGCCGATCGCCTTTCCGACGACGGCGATCTTTTCCAGAATGCCCTTGTGGCCGAAACCGTCAGGCACCTCGATGAACGGAACGCTGGCCTTCTTCAGCACATCGACGGCTTCGCTCGGGCCGCTGCCGTGCAGCGCCAGGATGGCGCTCGGCTTGACCGAAAGGACCCCCTCCGGCGAGAGCGCGCGCATGTAGCCGACATCCGGCAGCTTGAACGCCTCCTGCGGATAGACGCTGGTCGAATCGCGGGCGATCAGCAGGTTCTGCTTTCCAAGCGCGAAGACGATTTCGGTGATCGAGCCGCCGACCGCCACGAGCCGCGACGGATCGGGGAAGACGTCGACGCCGTCGCCCGCCGCGGCCGGCAACGATGCGAGTCCAGCCGCGACAAGCCCGGTGAGGACGGCTCGGCGCGACAGCGCCGGAAAACGGGAAAATGGCATTCCAACTCTCATGCTGTGACGGGCTGCACGGCGCGCGGCAGGTTCTCGGCGAGAAACCGCCAGTCCTCCCGCTCGTCATGGCCCTCATGGCGCTTGCCGAAGAACTGGATCACCATCCGGCCCTGTTCGTCATATCCCTCGACCGAGGTGACGTGACCGTCCTTGGTCGGCTTGCGCACCACCCAGGTCTCGCGGATGTGGTCCAGCCGCAGATGCATGTGGAAGGTCTCGTCGAGGATGTTGATCCACGGACCCATCGGCTTGATGTTGGTGATCGGACCCGAATGGATCTGGATGCAGCCGCGATTGCCGACGAAGCACATGATCGGCAGTTGGTCCTGCGCGGCGTGGCTGAGCAACGCCTTGAGCGCGTCTGCGTCGAGCTGCCAGGCAAAGTCGCCGCCGACGCTGCGTACCGCCTGGCGCCGTCCGATCTTCAACTGCCGCAGCATGCCGAAGAACTGGTGGGTATCGGTCAGCGCCGCCCAGCGCTCGCGCAGCAGGTCGACCCGCAGATCGGCCACCTCGTCCTCGGCGGCATCGGCGGCGGGCCCGACCTCGATACGCCCCGACTGGTCGCCGGAAGCGAGGCCGGCCACCAGATTCTGGTAGGCGTAGAGGCTCGACGCGGGCCGCAGGTGCACCTTGTGGACCGCCTCTCCCGAGGCGTCGAAGAACTGCAGGCTGCGACGGATATCGTCGCCGTCGCGCTTCTGCACGGCAAATCCGTGCGCCCAGACTTTGGGGAAGATGCGCAGATCGATCTGCTCGCCGAGAACCATGCTGGCCTGCTCGCCGAACACGATCTTCTCATAGACCCCGATCTTCTCATGCACGGCGCTTTCGTTGCGCGTCAGCGCCATTACTTCGCCGAGCGCGCCGAGCCCGTTGAGCAGGTCGCCGACGCGCATCTCCAGCCGCGTCACGTCGTCCCCGCAATGGGCGGCCACCAGCTCGGCCTCCGAGATGCCGAGCTGGGCGGCGAGGTCGCGCTCGCGCATCTTCGGATTGTCGGCACGGGCGGCGCGAATGGCTTGAGCCGATGGTTTCACGATCTGGTCCATGTGTGCCTACTTGTTGAGGATGAGCTTGCCCTGCCGGGTGATCTTCAACCGGTAGAGGGAGCCGCCATGGTCAATGCCGATCTCGTGCTCGCCCTGGAACAGCGACCGGCTGTTGAGCGTCCGCACGGAGACCCGTTTGAATTCCGCCCGCGGCTGAACGTCGACCGGCTGATGCTGCGACCGGGTGAAAAAAACCTTCGGGTTGTGGGTGTTCATGTCGATCGACCCTCTGTCTCCTCGCCGGGCGCCGTCGTGGCCCCGGAACCGCCTGAATTCCCTCGCCAATATCTTGACTCACAAAATCAGGTTATCTACTGAGTGCAATACCGGACTAACTGAGTCAAGATTTATCGGGCCGGGTCACCACGAATTTTGCCAGCCAGCCTCGAGCCAGCCGCAACGGACTACGGAATCCATGGAGTTGGGGCTTATGCGATTGGGAACGGGTTACAGGCAGGCGCTGCTGGGCAGCGCCGCCCTGGGGGCGATGGTTGCGCTGTCGGGAGCGGCCATTGCACAGGAGGCGGCGGGCGCCGGACAGACGACCAACGAGGCGGAGAAGACCGGGCGCGTCACCCTGCTCCAGCAGATCGTGGTCGGCGCAGGTGTCGCCAAGGTGGCGATCGACACGCCGCAGGCGGTGACGGTCGTCGACCAGCAGGAGCTCGACCAGGAGCAGCCGGAAACGATCGGCGAAATCTTCCGCGACACGCCGAGCGTCAACATCACGGGTTCCGATCGCCTGCTCGGCCAGAGCTTCAACATCCGCGGCATCGGCGCCCCGGAAAACAGCGGTGATGCCGGCCGCATCATCGTCAATGTCGATGGCGTCCAGAAATTCTACGAACAATACCGCATGGGCTCCTTTTTCTCGGATCCCGAGCTCTACAAGCGCGTCGAGGTGCTGCGGGGCCCCGCCTCCTCGACCCTCTACGGCTCCGGCGCGCTCGGCGGCGTGATCAATTTCGAGACAAAGGACGCATCCGACTTTCTCGCCGACGGCCAGAACGGCGCGCTTCGGCTGAAGTCGAGCTGGAACAGCAATGGCGACGGCTGGATGATCTCGCCGATTCTGGCGCAGCGCCTGGGCACCGGCGCCGAAGTGCTGCTGACCGGCATCTATCGCGAATCGGACGTGTTCAAGGACGGCGGCGGCAACGAGGTCATCGGCTCCAATTTCGAAAGCTGGTCTGGCCTCGCCAAGGGCACCTTCAAGGTCGGCGAGGAAGGCACGCTGCGCCTCTCCTACCAGCGCTGGGACTCCGATCTCGACGACCAGCAGCTATCGCAGACCAGCACGGCGACGTTCTTCGGCCTGATCGATCGCCACGTCGTCGACCAGACGGCGATCGCCTCCTACGAGAATCCCTTCACCGACAACGACATGCTCGACGTCAAGGTGTCGCTCTCCTACTCCGACACCAGCAACGAGCAGCGCAACGCCGACCTGCGCCCGGCCTGCAGCCCCGGGTCGTTCGCGGTGGTCTGCGATTCCGATTATGCCTACCGGACCTGGCAGCTCAACGCGCAGAACACGATGGAATGGTCGGGCGACAGTTGGACCAATTTCCTGACCTTCGGCAGCCAGACCACCTACCAGGATCGCGTCGCCGACTCCTTCCTCAACAGCGGAGCCGCCTTCCCGGTGACCTTCCACCCGGAGGGCAGCGACGTGAAGACCGGCTTCTTCGCCCAGAACGAGTTCACCTGGGACGAGCGCCTCACCCTCATCCCAGGCGTGCGCTTCGACTGGCATCGCCTCTCGCCGGACTCGGGCGTGATCAATCCGGCCACCGGCCTCCCGGCCGAGGATTCCGACGATACGGCGGTCTCGCCGAAGATCGCCGCGCTCTACAAGCTCAACGATACCTTCTCGGTGTTCGGCTCGATCGCCCACACCGAACGCTTCCCCACCGTCGACGAAGTGTTCTCCACGGCCAGCTCGGCGGCGACCTTCCTGCCCAGCCTCGACCTCAAGAAGGAACGCTCCAACAATTTCGAGGCCGGCTTCGCGGTTTCCGGCAACAGCGTCTTCCAGGAAGGCGACGCCGCGTCGGTCAAGGTCACCGGCTTCTACAACGACGTGACCGATCTGATCGCGCTGGCCTCGCCGTTCACGCCGGGCTTCAACAACCGGCCGGGATACGTCAACATCAACGAGGCCGAGATCTACGGCTTCGAGGTCGAAGCCGCCTACGACGCCGACTACGTCTTCGCCAACGCCGCCTATTCCCACGTCATCGGCAAGAACAAGGCGACGGATACCTACCTGACGACGGTGGCGCCGCACGAGCTTGCCCTGACCGTCGGCGGCAAGCTGCCGCAGCACGATCTGCGCTTCGGCTGGCGCTCGCGCTTCGTCGCCGGCCCGCAGGACAAGGCCCTGGACCGCGACGTGCTGGTCGGCACCTCGACGCGCTACTCCAAGTCGTTCGACGTCCACGACATCTTCGTCAGTTGGACGCCCCAGGAAGGCCAGTTCAAGGGGTGGGACGCGCAGTTCGGCGTCGATAATCTTTTCGACAAGGACTACAAGGAGTTCCTGAACAACGACCGGGCTAAGGGCCGGACGTTCAAGATCGCGCTCGCCAAGCAGTTCGGATGGTAAGGGCGATGATCCCAGCCAGGAGCCGTACCTCTCCCAGCCTTCGCAATCTGGCTTTCGCCCTGGCGCTGTCCCTGGCGGGGGCGCCTGCCGCCGCCCAGGAGACAGAAGGAAAGCTGAAGCTCGAACTCAATGCGGCGCAGCCTTCGGAGAAGGGCTGCCGCCTCACCTTCCTGGTGCAGAACGGCCTCGGAGCCGAGCTGACGGAGGCGGCTTTCGAGATCGCGCTGTTCGACGAGGCCGGCGTCGTCGGCACGCTGGCGGTGCTCGCCTTCAGGGATCTGCCTGCCGGCAAGACCAAGGTCACGCGGTTCGATCTGCCGGGCGCGGACTGCGCGAAGATCAGCCGCGTGCTGGTCAATCACGCGACGCAGTGTGCCGGGCCGGGCATCGCGGCCGATGCCTGCATCGGCCGGCTGGAGACCGACAGCAGGGCGAAGATCGCCTTCGGCGCCTGACGTTGCTCCGACCGGTTTCGGGTGGGCGCGCGCCGCCCGCCATGCGAAGCCGCGGCATGGCGCCTGCCCGCGCCCACATCGCACGAACCCTGAAACGGGAACCCTCGACCATGCTTCCCCTGCATCCCCTGCACCGTCTCGCCGCCATCCGCGGCGACGGCCTCGATCCCCGCTTCCTCGACCTGCTCGCCCCTTCGATGCCGGCCGGCGCCGTCGTCGACCTTGCGCAACGGCGCGGCGAACTTCATATCCAGTCCGGCCCGCACCCGGCGCGGCGCCCGGGCTCCCCGCTTCCGCCGGGAGTGGCCGCCTTTCCACACCGGGAGGCGCCGCACAGGAACAGCGCCGCGCCGCTGGATCCGAAATCCAACATTGCCTGAGAGGATTGCCATGTACATCGCCATGAACCGCTTCAAGGTGCAGAACGGCTCCGAGGAGGCCTTCGAAACCGTCTGGAAGGGGCGTGACTCGACGCTGCACGAGATGCAGGGCTTCAAGGAGTTCCATCTGCTGCGCGGCCCGGTCAACGAGGCGGAGGGCTATACGCTGTTCGCCTCGCATACGGTCTGGGCAAGCCAGGAAGACTTCACCGCCTGGACCAGGTCGGAGAATTTCCGAGCCGCGCACCGCAACGCCGGCAACAACAAGCCGCTCTATCTCGGCCATCCCCAGTTCGAGGGCTTCTCCGTCGTCGAAGGTGCCTGACATGGCGCCGGCAGATGCCGCACGCGCCATCCCGATACTGCCGTCGCCCAACCTGGCCGAGACCTCCGCCTTCTACACCGGGCAGCTCGGCTTCGCGGCGACCCTCTACGAGAAGCAGCGCTACCTGATCGTCAGGCGCGGCGAGATGGAGATCCATTTCTGGCACAGTGACGACCGCAAGCTGCCGGAAGTGTCGTCCTGCTACATCCGCGGCGGCGAGATCGAAGCCCTCCATGCCGAATTCGCGGCGCGCAACGTGCACAGGCTCAGCGAATTCACGCTACGCCCGTGGCACATGAAGGAATTTTACGTCTGGGACCCGCACGGCAACCTGTTGCGGTTCGGCTGCGAACCCGCGCAGCACTGAGCTTCACCCTGCCCCCGCCAGCAGGCTGGCGTTTCCCCCGGCGGCCGTCGTGTCGACGCACACCGACCGTTCGTGCGCGTAGGCGGCCGGAGACAGCACCTCGCCGATCAGCGGCACGATCGGCCCGGACCGCTCGGCGATGACCCGCCGCACAATCCGAAGGCCCTTTTCCGACCCCGAATAGGCGACCGCATCGACCGCCAGCGCCCGCGACTCCACCGGATCGGGGCGTCCGTCGATGGCGGTGACCGGCAGTCCCTTTCCGAGCAGGGGCTGGAGGGCGGTCGGAGCCCCCGGCACTACGGCCAGCACGGTGTTGCCGGCCGCCAGCGCCTGGATCGCCTGGGCGAGCAGGGTGTCGCCGTCCGGTCCGAGGCAGAGCACCCGTCCGCGCGGGCCAAGGGTCAGCGTGTTGGCCTCGCCCGTCGGTCCGGGCAGGTCGACCGGTCCGAAATCGATCGCCGCGGCGGCCGAGAGCGCCTCGCCGCCCTTGCCACGCAACAGCTTGCGCAGCGTCGCGAGCCGATCGCCGCGCGCCGCCCAGCCGGCGTCGAAATCCGGCAGCGCGTCGGCCAGTTCGCTCGCCGTCACCCGCCGCCCCTCCGGCATCTCCGTGCCGGCCAGCGGCGAGGTGCGGAAGCGGCGCAGATAATGCGGTCCGCCCGCCTTCGGACCCGTGCCCGACAGCCCCTCCCCGCCGAAGGGCTGCGACCCGACGACGGCGCCGATCTGGTTGCGGTTGACGTAGATGTTGCCGGCATGCACGCCGTCGACCACATGCTGGACGCGCGCCTCGATGCGCGTATGCAGGCCGAAGGTCAGCCCATAGCCGCGCCGGTTGATCGAAGCGATGACGCGGTCGATGTCGTCGGCGGCGAACGAAGCGACATGCAGCACCGGCCCGAACACCTCGCGCTTCAGATCCTCGATCCCGGCGACTCGGAAGACATGCGGCGCCACGAAGCGCCCGCCCTGCGGCGAATCGAGCTTCGCGACGAGCCGCCCCTGCGCTTCCATCTCAGCGCAGTAGGAAAGAATCGCCGAGCGCGCTTCGTCGTCGATCACCGGCCCGACATCGGTCGGCAGCCACCACGGGTCGCCGACATTGAGCGCCTTCATAGCGCCTTCCAGCATTTCGAGCACCTTCTTCTCGACGTCCCTCTGGATGTAGAGGATGCGCAGCGCCGAACAGCGCTGGCCGGCGCTCTGGAAGGCCGAGGCGAGGATGTCGCGTACCGCCTGCTCCGGCAGCGCCGTCGAATCGACGATCATCGCGTTGAGGCCGCCGGTCTCGGCGATCAGCATGGCGTCGGGCGCCGCCGTCTCGGCCAGTTGCCGCTCGATCAGCTTGGCGACCTCGGTGGAGCCGGTGAAGCAGACGCCGGCGATGCGCGGATCGGCGGTCAGCGGCGCCCCGACGCCGGGGCCGTCGCCCGGCACAAGTTGCAAGACGTCCGCGGGAACGCCGGCCTCGTGCAGCAGCGCGACGGCGCGCGCGGCGATCAGCGGCGTCTGCTCGGCCGGCTTGGCGACCACGGCATTGCCGGTGGCGAGAGCGGCAGCGATCTGGCCGGAAAAGATGGCGAGCGGAAAGTTCCAGGGCGAGATGCAGGCGATGACGCCGCGGGCCCGCGTGCCGGCCTCGACCTTCGATGCCTCCGCCGCATAGTAGCGCAGGAAATCGACGGCCTCGCGCACCTCCGCGATGCCGTCGGCCAGCGTCTTGCCGGCTTCGCGGGTGGCCAGGGCGAAGAATTCGGCGGCATGCTGCTCATAGAGATCGGCGGCGCGTTCCAGGATGGCCGCGCGCTCCGCGACCGGCGTCGCAGCCCACCCCGGCTGTGCGCTCTCGGCCGTCCCGACGGCGGCGGCGACGAGATCCGCGTCGGCGTCGACCACCGATCCCACGGTCTCCGAGATGCGCGCCGGGTTGACGATGGAGTAGGCCTTCAAGCCCGTGCCGGCCGGTGTCGGCGCGGCCGACCAGATGGAACCATGTGCGAATTCCGAGCGGTCCGCCTCGATCGCCGCCAGTGTCAGCGGATCGGTCGCATCCCAGCCGCGCGCGTTGCGCCGGGCCTTTCCGAAGATCGCCGAAGGCGTCGCGATCGCCGGATTCGCCGCCGCTCCCTGGGTCGCCACGACCTCGAACGGGTCGCGCGCGATAACCTCCGGCGGTACGTCCACATCGGTCACCTGATGCACGAAGGACGAGTTCGCGCCGTTCTCGAGCAGCCGCCGCACCAGATAGGCGAGCAGGTCGGAATGCGCGCCGACCGGCGCGTAGATGCGGCAGCGCGTCCCCTCGGCCTTGCGCACGGTCTCGTGCAGCGCCTCGCCCATTCCGTGCAGGCGCTGGAACTCGAAGCGCTCACGGTCTGGCGCCATGCGCAGGATCGCGGCCACCGTATGGGCATTGTGCGTGGCGAACTGCGGATAGATGCGGTCGGTCATCGACAGCAGCTTTTTCGCGCAGGCGATGTAGGAAACGTCGGTGTTCGCCTTGCGCGTGAACACCGGATATCCCGACAGCCCCAGCACCTGTGCCCGCTTGATCTCGGTATCCCAATAGGCGCCCTTCACCAGGCGGACCATGATGGTTCGATCGAGCCGCGTGGCCAGCGCATGGAGCCAGTCGATGACGAAGGCGGCGCGCGGCCCATAGGCCTGCACCACGACGCCGAAACCTTCCCAGTCGTCCAGGCGCGGGTCGGCGAGCACGGCCGCGATCACGTCGAGCGACAGGTCGAGCCGGTCGGCTTCCTCGGCGTCGATGTTGAGGCCCATGCGCGCATGTCGCGCGGCGAGCGACAGCGACAGCAGCCGCTCGCTCATCACCGGCAGCATGGTCTCGCGCTGCGCCACTTCGTAGCGCGGATGCAGCGCCGAGAGCTTCACCGAAATGCCTGGGTTAGTGCGGACGTCCGGGCCGTCCGCGCCGCTGTTGAGCGACGAGATCGCGTCGGCATAGGCCCGCAGGTAGCGCAGCGCGTCCGCCTCGGTGCGGGCCGCCTCGCCGAGCATGTCGTAGGAATAGAGATAGCCCTTCGCCGTCATGTCGCCGCCGCGGCGCACCGCCTCGTCGATGGTGCGGCCGAGCACGAACTGCTCGCCCATCTCGCGCATCGCCGCCGACACCGCCTTGCGGATCACCGGCTCGCCCAGCCGCCGCACCATCGAGCGCAGCGTGCCGGCGATGCCGCCGTCACCCTCGTCCAGCACCCGCCCCGTCAGCATCAGCGCCCAGGTCGAGGCATTGACGAAGATCGAGCTGGATTCGCCGGAATGCGCCGACCAGTCGTGCGGCGCGATCTTGTCCTGGATCAAATCGTCCATCGTCTGCGCGTCGGGCACGCGCAGCAGCGCCTCGGCAAGGCACATCAGCGCCACTCCCTCCTTGGTGGAGAGACCATAGGCGGAAAGAAACACCTCCATCAGCCGCGGATCGGAGGAGGCGCGCACTGCCCGCACCAGCTCCGCGGCGCGCGCCGAGATCGCCCTGCGCTGCTCCGCCGAAAGGTCGGCGAGCGCCGTGAGCCGGGCCAGCGCGGCATCCTCGTCAGGAAGGTAGTTGGCGCGGATCAGGCTGCGGAGGGCGTCGAGCGAAGGCGCGGTCATGGCGATCCCGTTGGGAAGCAGGCGATCAACTGGAATGCCGGCACCGTAGCATGGGCTTTTTTTGTCCCGCCGACCGAATGCGTGGAAAAATAGGTCCATCCGATCTATTCGATGAGCGGAAATTGGATCATATAGACCATGAATATGCCACAGACGGACCAATTGGATCGCATTGACAGAAGCATCCTATCCGCCCTGGCGCGCGACGGACGCCTGTCCGCGAGCGAGCTGGCCGGACAGGTCGGCCTCTCCAAGACCCCCGTGCAGGCTCGCGTGCGCCGGCTGGAACGCGACGGCTACATTCGTGGCTATGCGGCAGTCATCGATCGCGAACGCATGGGCGAGGGCCACGTCGCCTTCGTCCAGGTAAAACTGTCCGACACGCGCTCGCTGGCGCTGGCGGAATTCAACCGGGCGGTCCAGGCCGTGCCGGAGATCGAGCAGTGCCACATGATGGCGGCGAGCTTCGACTACCTGCTGAAGGTACGCACGCGCGACATCGCCGCCTATCGCCGTGTTCTCGGCGAGCGCATCTCTGCCCTGCCCCATGTCGCCCAGACATCGACTTTCGTCGCCATGGAAACGGTGAAGGACCGATAGCCGGTCTGCGCTGCGGCTCGCTTTACTCGCCGAGTGTCTTCAGGAAGGCGACGAGCGCCGTCCGCTCCCGCTCCGACAGCAGCAGCGGCTTGGCTTCCGAATGTCCCTCCGCCGGCTGCGGCGCGCGCATGTAGTGCAGCACCACCTCGTCCAGCGTCTTGAACTGGCCGCCATGCATGAAGGGAGGGCGGCCCGCCGCCTCGCGGAGCGACGGCGTCTTGAAGGCGCGCTTGAGCTCCGGGGCATCCTTCACGATGAACCGCAGCTCGCCGCAAGCGTCCGCCGCACCATCGCGATGCCGTCCGAGACAGTTGAAGGGGTCGGCGAGCACCAGCGGCACGCCTTCCTCGCGGCCGAGATCAGCGGGCTTGCCCGGCGCCGGTGGAACGCCGGTGTTGTGGAAGAAGCCGTCCGTCATCAACGGGCCGTTGTGGCAGGTCGAGCAGCGCGCCTTGCCGATGAAGAGCCGGAGGCCGAGTATCTCGTCGGGCGACAGCGCCGCATCGCCCTGCGGCGCACGCCCCTCGGACACGGCCGCGGCAAACCGATCGAAGCGCGTCTCGGCGGGATTGATGGTCCGCTCGAAGGCGGCAATCGCCTTGCCGAGATTGGCGAAGACGCCGTCGATCGCGTCGCGACGCGGTTCGGGCATCGCCTCCCAGGCGGCGCGCTCCGGCGGAGTCCCGAGCGGACCGGCCTGCGCCGGCAGCCCCGTCAGATCCGGAAGCGGCCCAAAGATCCGCTCGTAGCGCTCACGATAGGCCGATGCGATGAACTGCGCATAGCCGGCCCGTGTCCCGGCATGTTCCAGCGGGTCCTCGAGCGGCGCCAGCGCCTGCGCCCAGAGGCTGTCGCGACGCCCATCCCAGAAGAACCACGCATTGTAGGCGACGCCGGCGAGCGGCATCGTCCGCCGCCGCGTCTCGCCGACCGCCACACCGAAGGGCAGATCGTCCTGGAACTGCCGGTCGATGCGGTGGCAGTTGGCGCAGGCGACCTGGCCGTCGCGGCTGAGCCGCGCCTCGAAGAACAGCGTCGCGCCGAACGCCGCGGCGCGCGGGTCGTCGGCGAATCGATTGGTCGGATCGGGCTGCACGGGCCGAAGCGTCGCCAGCGACAGCGACGCGATCGCGGCCCTCTCGGCCCCGCTGAAGCTATCACCGCCGCAACCGGCCAGCGCAACCGCCGCCAGCACGACGCAGAGCAGCCTGCGCCACGGCATCACGCGCTCACAGCCTGATGTTGAACAGCGCCTCGTCGGTGTCCGTGCCGGCGCTGATCGTCAGACGCATTTCCCACAGACCCGGCATCGAAAACTTGACTCCTTCGATGCGGTAGCGGCCCGGATCAGCCGCGGCACTCACCCGCGGCTCGGTGGGAAAGCCGTGATTGTGCTGGGGCATGCCCCCGCCGACCGTCACCGCCGCGCCGCTCACCGGGGTCCCGTCGGGCCTGGTCAGCGCCAGATCCCATGTCGCGATCGGACCGACCGACGGCTCGGGTCCGTCCGGCTTGATCGACACGACGAAAATGCCCTTGGCGCTCGGTTTCGAACGGGCAAGGTCGGCCTCGGGTTCGCGTTCCGACAGGTGCCGGCTGGCGAACAGGCCGATGGCCACGAGCGCGACCAGCAGCGCCACGCCGATCGTCAGCCGCCACTGGTTGCGCATATCGTCTCTCCCATGCTGGCGGGCGCCGACGCCCGCGACGTCGGCCTGTCGCCGGGCCGAGCCCGTTTCGGGCAGGTATCACACCGCCCGCGACCTGTCAGGTCAGGCGGAACCGGTACTGCGTCTCCTGCCGGTAGGTGTCGCCCGGGCGCAGGATGGCCTGCGGAAAGTCCGGGTGATTCGGCGAATCCGGCCAGTTCTGCGCCTCGAGACAAAAGCCCGAGAACGGACCGTAGGAGCGTCCGTCGAGACCGGCAACCCCGGGCGCGATGTAGTGGCCCGCGTAGAGCTGTACGCCCGGCTCGGTCGTCCACACTTCCATCTCGACGCCGGAACGCGCGCCGCGGGCGACCGCCGCGCGCGACAGCGTCCGGCGCCGCGGCGCAAGGCAGAAATTCTCGTCGTAACGGACCTGCCCGTCCGCTCCCGCCCGGCGGATCGGGCGTGGATTGGTGAAGTCGAACTCGGTGCCCCTCACCTGCCGTATCTCGCCCGTCGGTATCAGGTCGGCGTCAGTCGGCAGGTAGCTTTCGGCGTCGATCCGCAGCACATGGTCGAGCGCCTCGCCCGAACCGCCGTCGTCGAGGTTGAAATAGCTGTGCTGGGCGAGATTGCAGAGCGTCGGCCGATCCGCCGTCGCCTCGATCCGCATCGACAGCGTCCCGTTGCCTTGAAGCGCATAGGTGCATCGCGCGCTGACCATGCCCGGAAATCCCATCCAGCCGTCGGGATCGGCGAGCGACAGCGTCACGAAGTCGCCGCCATGCGCCTCGATCGTCCAGTTGCGGTGCGCATAGCCGAGCGAGCCGCCATGCAGCCCGTTCGCCTCGGCGCGGACCGGCTCGATCGCGTGCGTCTCGCCGTCGATGGCGAAGACGCCGCGCCGGATGCGGTTGGCATGGCGCCCGACCAGCGCGCCGAAGTAGCGGCGGTTGGGCACATAGTCCTCAAGCCGGTCGTGGCCGAGCACCAGCGGCGGGGCATGCCCCGCCAGCCGGAGATCCTGGATCACCGCGCCCCAGCTCAGGATCGACGCGTTCAGCCCGCCCGCCGACAACCGGACAAGGCCGACGCACTCGCCGGCCTCGGTCGCTCCGAACTCCTCGATCACCGTTTCTGCACCGGCCGCGGGAGACGGCGTCAGGCGCCGAGCCCGCCGATGCAGACATATTTGGTGTCGAGATAGTCGTCGATGCCCTGATGTCCGCCCTCGCGGCCGATGCCGGATTCCTTGACGCCGCCGAACGGCGCCTCGACGGTGGTGATCAGGCCCTCATTGACGCCGACCATGCCGTATTTCAGATTCTCCATGACGCGGAAGGCGCGGCCGAGATTGCCGGTGTAGAAATAGCAGGCAAGGCCGAACTCGGTGTCGTTGGCGAGTTTTACGGCCTCTTCCTCGGTCTTGAACTTGAAGACCGGCGCAAGCGGGCCGAAAATCTCTTCCTTCATGAACATCATGTCGGGCGTCGCGTCGGCGATCACCGTCGGCTCGAAGAACGAGCCGCCAAGGGCATGGCGCGTGCCGCCGGTGACCACCCTGCCGCCCTTCGACTTCGCATCGCTGACGAACTCCTCGACCTTCTCGACGGCCTTCTCGTCGATCAGCGGTCCCTGTTGCGTGCCGTCCTCGAGGCCCGAACCGACCTTGAGTTTCTTCGAGGCCGCCGCCAGCTTCTCGACGAACTGGTCGTAGACGCCGTCCTGCACGAAGAAGCGGTTGGTGCAGACGCAGGTCTGGCCGGAATTGCGGTATTTCGCGACCATGGCCCCTTCGATCGCGCGATCGATGTCGGCATCGTCGAACACCAGGAACGGTGCGTTGCCGCCGAGTTCCATCGACACCTTCTTCACCGTGCCGGCGGCCTTCGCCATCAGCACCTTGCCGACTTCGGTCGAGCCGGTGAAGGTGATCTTCTTGACCAGCGGATTGGTGCAGATCTCGTCGCCGATCTCGGAGGCCGCGCCGGTCACGATGTTGACCACCCCCTTCGGGAAACCGACTTCCTCGCAGAGCGCCCCGAAGGCCAGGCCCGAATAGGGCGTCTGGGAAGCGGGCTTCACCACCGTCGTGCAGCCGGCCGCCAGCGCCGGCGCCAGCTTGCGGGCGAGCATCGAGGACGGAAAGTTCCACGGGGTGATCGCGGCGACGACGCCGGTCGGCTGCTTGGTGACGAGGATGCGGCGGTCGGCCCAGGGAGACGGCACGACGTCGCCATAGGTGCGGCGGCCCTCTTCGGCGAACCAGAGCACATAGGCCGCGGAAATCCCGACCTCGCCCTTCGCCTCGGCCAGCGACTTGCCCTGTTCCGTCGTCAGCAGTTCTGCGAGCGACTGCTGGTTGTCCATGATGGCGTCGTGCAGCTTGCGCAGCAGCTTGTGGCGCTCCAGCACGGAGGTCTTCTTCCAGGACTGGAATGCGGCCTCGGCGGCCTCGATCGCGCGGCGCGTCTCGGCCCGGCCCGCCTTCGGCACGGTGCCGATCTTCAGGCCTGTCGCCGGATTGGTGACGTCGATGGTCGCGCCCGAATCCGCCCGCACCCATTCGCCGCCAATGAAGTTGGCTTCCTTCATGTAGGGGCTGGTCTTCTGGAGCATGGAGTCCTCCTCGAGGTTTGCGGCGCCTCCGCGGACACCGGACGTGGACATGATTGCGGAAAGCCGAACGTAGGCCCGTCCCGCGGGCCCTTCAATGTCCGACATTCCCATACCGGCAGACCTCATAGAGCATCGCGGCCGGATCGATCAATGTCGTCGGACCGGCGGACGCTGGTCCAGCGTCAGGTGAACACGGCCTGCGCGACGCTCAGCCAGAACGTCGTCGTGACCACCGCCAGCGCTGTCGCCAGCGTCATCTGGTTGGACGCCAGCGCCTGCCCCGTCCCGAACTGCGCGGCGATGAGATAGGAATTCACCCCGGACGGCAGCGCCGCGGCGGCGACCGCGATCTGCGCGGTCAGCGGCGGCAGGCCGGCCATCCATGCGAACAGCATCGCCACGGCCGGCATCAGCACCAGCTTCAGCGCCGAAAGCGCCAGCGCCGGGCGGACATTGCCGTGGATGCCGAAGCGCTTCAGCCCGAGCCCCATCGCAAACAGCGCGAGCGGCGCGGCGATGCCGGCCAGCGCATCGACGAAGCGCGCGAACAATCCGTCGATCGGCAATCCGGCCAGGCGCCACATGAAACCGGCGAAGATGCCGACGACCAGCGGATTGCGGCTGATCTTGCGCGCGAAGTCGCGCAGCACGCGCCACGGATGCAGCGGCTCGCCCGGCCCGCGGCTGAACAGCTCGAACAGGATGATCGAGGCCATCAGCATCGCCGGGAGATGAACGGAGATCAGCAGCGACAACTGTTCGAATCCCGGCCGGCCGAACACGCCGAGCGTGAAGGGGATGCCGAGGAGGACGACGTTGGAGAAGGCCGAGGACACGCCGCCGACCACCCCCGCTTTCGAATCGCGGCCGAAAATCCGCGTCGTGACGAGGTGGCCGGTCGTCCAGACGACGCTCACCGTCGCGAAGTAGACGCCCCAGAACCCCCAGGGCGGCGCCCCGTGGAAGTCCGCGCCCGCCGTGGTCCGAAACAGCAGGAGCGGCAGCGCGACCTTCACCGCGAACTCCGAAAGAGCCTCTCCGATATCGACCTTGAGATAGCCGCTCGCGCCAGACAGGTAGCCCAGGGCGATCAGGCCGAATATGAAGAACGTGGTCTCGACCAGCGGCGACATGGCGACCGGATTACGGGAGCGCGCCGGCCGGCGCAACGCCCGGCGTGGCCGGCTGGTGGCGCTGCCGGCCGGGCCGGGCCCGTCCCCCACCGGACAGTCGGGCCTGAGCCGCCCGATGGCCGCGTTCCGGCCGGCACCGCACGCCGCCGGTGCCCTTGCCTTTCGCAGTGCCTTCCCGTCCCTATATCAGCGGAATGCGAGGAATCATGATGCTGCGATGGGTGACTTTGGCCATGGGCCTTCTGATGGCCGGTGCGGCCCAGGCCACCGAGGCCGGCTGGGCGCTGCTGCGCGAGGGCGGCCACGTCGTCCTGCTCCGCCATGCCATCGCTCCCGGTACAGGCGACCCGGCGAATTTCGACATCGACAATTGCCGCACCCAGCGCAACCTCTCTGAACGCGGCCGCCAGCAGGCGCGCAAGATGGGCGCCTTGTTCGACACCCGCGCCGAATATGTCGAGCGCGTCCTGTCCAGCCGCTACTGCCGCTGCCTGGACACCGCAGGCATCGCCTTCCGCGACGTGAAGGCCGAGCCTTTCGCGGCCCTCGATCCGCCTGGCGACGACGCGGACGCCGCAAAGGCCGACCGCGAGGCGATCCTGGGCGCAATCGGCGATTTCTCGGGCCAGGGCAACCTGGTGATGGTGACGCATCTCGAAACCATCCAGGCGCTGACCGGCCAGTCGCCGCGCGAGGGCGAGGCGCTGATCGTGCGCCGCCAGGGCGAGGCGCTGCATGTTCTCGGCCGCATCGTCTTCAACTGAGCGCCGCGCCTCTACGGGCCGTCGCGCCGGATCGGCACTTTCGGCTTTTCCTGCCCCGCAAAAGCGATTAGACAGCGCTGAAAAAGTGTCGCGGGCTTCCGCGCTGAGACAAAGGATTCGACGTGTCCACGACATTCGACAAGGTCGCCGATATCATCGCCGAGACGAGCGAGATCGACCGCGACAAGATCACCCCCGAGAGCCACACGATCGA
>JAHBYY010000069.1 GCA_019635715.1 Rhizobiaceae bacterium
TGCATGTCGTTGTCCCGAAACCGGTTCCCATTTTCGGGCGACATGCATTAGTCCTCCGCCGGCCCGCCGGCGAAACGATGCGCCAGCGAGTCGACCGAAGTGGCGAGAACGAGCACGATGCCCTGCGTGGCGAGCTTCACCTCGGTGCCGAGGCCAAGCAGGTCGATGCCGTTCGAAATGGATGTGATGGCGAGCGCGCCGAACAGCGCCGACCAGGGCGAGCCGCGGCCGCCGAATAGGCTGGTGCCGCCGACGACCGCGGCGGTGATCGCTTCGAGCAGCAGCGTGCCCATGCCCGACGACTGCGCCGAGACGCCGAGCAGGCGCGACGCCGCCAGGATGCCGCCGAAAGCCGCGAAGGCGCCGCAGACCACGAAGGCGGTCATGCGGATGCGGTCGACCTTGATGCCGGCACGCACTACCGCGCTGGGATTCGCGCCGGTGGCGTAGAGGTAGATGCCGAAGCGCGTGTGCTTGCCGATATAGGACAGGACGATGATCGCGGTGATCAGGATCAGCAGCGCGACCGGCACGCCATTGTGGCGGTTCAGGCCGGCGATGACGATCGCCAGCACACACGCGACGATGACGGTCGGGATCAGCGCATTGCGCGTCGTGGTGACGGCGAGGCCGGCCTTGCGCGCATCGGCGACCGAAAAATAGCGGAAGGTGGCAAAGACGGCGACGGCGAACGCCGCCACGATCCAGGCCAGCGTCTTGTCGAGATAGGAGCCGGCGAGGAAGGTGATGTCGGTGCCGAACAGGTTGATCTGGCCGGTCGCCGGGAGCAGCATGAGCTGGATCGCCAGCAGCACCAGCGAGACACCGAAGGTCACGAGGAATGCCGGGGTTCGGGTCCAGGTTATCCAGCGGCCCTGGATCAGCCCGACCAGCATGCCGAAGCCGATACCGCCGGCAATCGCGACGGAGACCGGCGCGTTCTGGGTGATCAGCAACTGGCCGGCGATGGTGGCCGAGACGGCGCTGACCGCCGCCACCGACATGTCGATCTGTCGGATGATCAGGACCGGCACGAGGCCAAGCGCCAGCATCGCGGTGACGATCGACTGCAGGCTGAGGTTGGAGAGATTACGGGGCGACAGGAACTTCGGATCGAGGATGCCGAAGAAGGCCCAGATCAGCACGATGGCCACCATGATCGGCACATAGCGCCATTCGCCGGAAATCAGTCCGGCCAGCCGCGGCAGCAGCTTCCCGTGCACCGGCCCGGCCGTGGTGTCGTCGATCGCCATGTTTCCTCCATCCCGGCGGACGGCAAAGCCATCCTCCCGACCGGCCGGTCCCCACCGGCGGTCGCTCGACATTCCCGCAATTGTGCGATCGGAGACGCGCGACGCCTCCGCGCCACGCGCCGTCAATCTCTCCGCCGGCGACCCTCTCCGGCGACTCCCGGCCGCCGGGAGCCCGTTCGTCAGTTCCCGCTGGTCAGCGTGATCTTGATCGCCTTCCTGGCGTCCTTGCCGAGTTCGAACGCTTCGACGGCGTCCTCGAGCCCGAAGGTGTGCGTCTGGATCGGCGACAGGTCGATGCCGGTGCGCTCGAGGAACCGGATCGCCGCCGGCCAGACCCCCGGCGAACCGATGCAGCCCTTCACCACCAGATTCTTGATCTGGATCTTGCCGAGATCGACATTGATCTTGCGGCCGATGTTGATGCCGACCATCGACACGCGGCCCTCTTCGCGGGCGTATTCGAAGACGTTGGCGAGCGAGGCGTCGTGGCCGGCGGCCTCGACGACGAGGTCGGCGCCCTTGCCGCCGGTCAGTTCCAGAATCCGCTCGACGGGGTTCTGCGTGGCGTCGACGACTTCGGCCGCGCCCAGCTTGAGCGCCACGTCGCGGCGCGACTGCAGCGGATCGACGACGATGACACGGGCACCCATGCCGATCGCGGCCGCTGCCGAGACGAGACCGATCGTGCCGCCGCCCGACACGACCACGGTCTCGCTGGCATTGGTGCCGCCGGAGCGCAGGACCGCGTAGAAGCCGCAGGTGAACGGCTCGATCAGCGAGGCGCGCTTGTCGTCGATGCCGTCCGGCAGCTTGTGCAGCCATTCCGGATTGACGTTGAAGTATTCCCGGTCGGCGCCGTCCATGGAGAAGCCGAAATGGTGCAGGCGCTCGGGCGTGCGGACCACGCATTCGCCGACGACGCGGTCGCCGACCCTGTAGTCCTTGACGCTCTTGCCGACCTCGATGATCTCGCCGGCCCATTCATGACCAGGCGTGACCGGATAGGAGATCGGGATGATGTAGCGGCCGGCGAGCAGTTCATAGTCGGAATGGCAGATGCCGACGGCGCGGGTCTTGACCAGCACCTCGGTCGGGCCGATCTCCGGCATCGGCTTGTCGATGATGATCGGCTTGTCGGGCGTTTCGAATACGAGCGCGCGCATCCTGCGTTCCTTTCCTTGTTCCTGGTCAGCCTACGGCCACGACCTGGCCGCTGGCCGCCGACTTCACGATCGCCTCCAGCAGGGCGATGTTGTTGATCATGTCGTCGCCGGAGATCGCATAGGGCGCTGTGCCGCGCACGGCGTGGGCGAAAGCGACGAGGTTGTCGCGCACCGGCTCGGCCGGACCGACTTCACGGACGCTGATCGGCGTGCCGGTCGAGGCGCTGGTGACGACCCAGCCGTCCGGCGCTTCGACATGCGCCTTGTCGCGCACCTCGATCCAGCCCTTCGTTCCGAACACGGCGAAGCGCGAGATGAAGGGGGTGGCGAGCGTCGCGGAAACATAGGCGCTGCCGCCGCCATGGAAACGCACATGCGCCGACATGGTGTCGCCCTGCGGGATCTCCGATGCGAGGTTCTCGCAGACGACCCGTACGTCCCGGGCCGGGCCGAGCAGCTTGATCGCCAGGTCGGTCAGGTGGATGCCGGTGGCCGTCATGCCGCCGGCCGGTGCCTGCGCGGCATTGAGACGCCAGTTGGACTTGTCGAGCGACAGGAACTTGTCGTGGCTGAAATTCGCCTCGACCTGCAGGATGCGGCCGAGCTTGCCGTTGGCCGCGGCCTCCAGCATCTCGGCGACCGGCGGTTCGAAGCGGCGCTCGTGTCCCATGCCGAGTTGCAGGCCCGCCTTGCGGCAGAGCTCGACCGCCTTGACCGCGCCGGTGCGGGTCATGGCGAGCGGCTTCTCGCAGAACACGTGCTTGCCGGCCGCGACGGCCTTCTCGATCTGCTCCTCGTGCAGCGAGTGCGGCGTCGCCAGGATCACCGCCTCGACGTCGGCGCGTGCCAGCGCCTCCTCGTAGCTGGTGGTCAGCGCCAGCTTATGTTCTTCGCAGAACTCCTTGGCGGCCGGGTTCGGTTCGACCGCAACGACCACGTCGAGATCGGCGCGCGCGGCCTGGAGGACGGCCACCATCTTGCGGCCCCACCAGCCGAGGCCGACCATCGCGACCCGCACCGGGCCAGTTGCACCGCTCACGCGCTTTCTCCTTGGTAAGTGGGCCGGCGCAACTCCGCCGGCCCTTTGCTGACAGGCCTCAGGAGGCCGAATAGCCGTTGTCGGTCATGACGTTCTGGCCGGTGATGCCGCTGGCGGCATCCGACACCAGGAAGCCGATGGTGGCGGCGATTTCCGTCGGCTCCATCAGGCGCTTGCCGGGGGTGTCGTTGAGCCACATGTTGAGAATCTCCGGATTGGCCATGCCGACCTTCTGAAGCATCTCGGTGTTGGTGTAGCCCGGCCCGACCGCGTTGACGCGGACGTTGAAGGGCGCCCATTCGACGCCGACCACGCGGCAGAGATGCGCGACGCCGGCCTTCGACACGTCGTAGCCGGCATGCAGCTCGGGCCGAACCGCCTTGACGCCGGCGATCGACGAGATGGCGACGATCGAACCGCGCTTGCGCTCGACCATGCGCTTGCCGAAGGAGCGAACGCAGTAGAAGACGCCGTCCAGGTTGATCTTCATCACCCGGTGCCAGTCGTCGTCGGAGTGGTCCTGCGTGTTGCTCTCATAGGCGATGCCGGCATTGGCGACGAGGATGTCGATGGCGCCGAACTCCTCGTTGAGCTCAGCGGCGACCTTCTCGACCGCCTTGGAATCGGTCACGTCGAACTTGACGCCCTTGGTCTTGATGCCCTTGGCCGCCGCCGCCTTGGCCGCGTCGTGCACACGGTCGACCGCGTCGGCCAGCACGACCGTGGCGCCCAGACCGCCGAGCCGTTCGGTGATCGCCGTGCCGATGCCGCCCGCGGCACCGGTGACGACGGCCGTCTTTCCGGCCAGCGAGTAATTTGCAAAAGCGTCGGATGCCATTTCCAGTTTCCTCCAGTGTTTTCCGTTTCCCGCCGGCCGCGACGCAGGCGGCCGCCGGCTGATCAGACCGTGACCAGGATCTTCAGGTGCTTGCCGGCCTTGTCGAGCAGGGCCTCGAACCCCTGTTCGACCACGTCCTCGGCGGAGATGTTCGCCGTGACGACCTTCTCGAGCGGCAGGATGCCGGCCTCGACCATCCGGATGATGCGCGGCCAGATCTGCACCGGATAGCACCAGGTCGCTTCGACGGTGATGTCCTTGAGTGCCCATAGCATGGCGTCGATCGCGGCGGGCTTCATGTGAAGTCCAGTCTGGACAACCTTGCCCTGGCGGCGGACCGCCTTGGCGCAGGCGTTGAGGCTGGCCTCCAGGCCGACGCATTCGAGCGCCACGTCGACGCCGACGCCTTCCTCGGTGCTGTCGCGGATGATGGTCTCGAGATCGTCCTTGGCCGGATCGATGGCGATGATGTCGGGAACGAGCTCCTTCGCCTTGCGAAGACGGTTCGGGTTGGGCTCGCTGACGAAGATCTGCGCGGCGCCGGCAGCCTTGGCGGCCAAAAGGGTAAGCGCGCCGATCGGGCCGGCGCCCGACACCAGAACGGTCGAGCCCGAGGTGACGCCGCCGCGGTCGGTGCCGTAGATCGCCACCGCCGCCGGCTCGATCATCGCGGCCTGCACGTCGGAGACGCTGTCGGGCACCTTGACCACGTTGTAGTCGTTGACGATCGCCAGCTCGCCCATGCCGCCCCACTGCCAGGAGAGGCCGACCGCGGCCATCTCGGGGCTGAGGTGATAGAGGCCGCGGCGTCCGAAATAGTCGTTGCGCGGCGAGATCAGCGGCTGGATCGACACACGGTCGCCCGCCTTGACGTTGGTGACCGCCGAGCCGACGTCCTGCACGACGGCGCTGAACTCGTGACCGAGGATCTGCGGATTGGTCGCGCCGGTATAGACGTGCGGCGTCGCCGGCGTGACGATCGGGCCGGCGATGTACTCATGCAGGTCGGTGCCGCAGATACCTGTGGTCAACGGCCTGATGAGAACGTCCGTGGCTCCGAGACGCGCGGTGGGCGGCGCGACATCCTCGACACGGATATCCCTGGCCGCATGGAAACGTACTGCCTTCATGGTTCTCAACTCCCTGCCTGTGCGCCAGCCGTCACTGCACCGTGTAGCCGCCGTCGACGACCAGGCTCGCGCCGGTGACGAAGCGGGCTTCCTCGGAGGCCAGGAACAGGACGCAATTGGCCACGTCCACCGGCTCGCCGAGGCGCAGCGGGTGCTTCTCCTTCATCATGTCGAGATAGGCCTGCTTGCCCCTCGGATAGGTCTCCGCCGCCTTCAGGAACAGCTCGGTCATGGTCGAGCCTGGATGCACCGTGTTGACCCGGATGCCGTGCGGCGCATAGCAGATCGCGTCCGTCTTGGTCATCGCCAGGATGGCGCCCTTGGTCGCGTGATAGGGCGGAATGTCGTCATTGCCGGTCAGCGCGTAGATCGAGGAAAAGTTGACGATGGCGCCGGACTTCTGCTCCATCATCGGCCGCACCGCGTATTTGGTGCACAGGAACGAGCCCTTGACGTTGATGGCGAAGACGCGGTCCCACTCCTCGGCCGAGCATTCGTGGGCGAACTTGTTGGCGCCGGGGATGGCCGCGTTGTTGACCAGGATGTCGAGCGTTCCCCATTTCGCCACGACCTCGGCCGTCGCCGCCGCCACCTCCGCCTCGTTGGTGATGTCGACCTTGCGGAAGATCACCGCGTCGCCGAGCTCCTTCGCCAGCGCTTCGCCGTCCTCGACCAGCACGTCGAAGATCGCTACCTTGGCGCCCTCCTCGACGAAGCGGCGCACCGTCGCGCCGCCGATGCCGCGCGACCCGCCGGTGACGATCGCGATCTTGTCCTGAAGCCTGCCCATCGGTTTCCTGCTCCTGTCGTTGGTCGGCGGGCGCGAGGCGGCACGCCTGCTGAGGCACCCCGGCCCGTCCGCTTCGTTTGCGGGTCTGGCGCTAGTGGGAGCGCCGCACGTAGAAGGCGGCCGCGGCCACGATCACGAGTCCCTTGATGATGATCTGGAACTGCACCGGCAGGCCGAACAGCAGAACCGCGTTGAAGACGACGATCAGCACGGCGGCGCCGAACAGTCCGCCGATGATGCCGCCGCGTCCGCCGGCCAGCGAAATGCCGCCCATCACCGCCGCGACGATGGAATCCAGCTCGAAGCCGCGGCCCACCCAGTTGTCGACGATGCCGACATAGCCGGAGAGGACGAGGCCGGCGATCGCCGCCAGGCCGCCGGATATGACGTAGCCGATGATCGTCACCCGATCGGCGTTGATGCCGAGCAGGCGCGCCGTCGTCGGGTTGCCGCCGGTGATGTAGACCTCGCGGCCGAAACGCGTCTTGGCCAGCAGCACCCAGAAGACCGCGGCCAGCACGACCAGCAGCATCATGTTGTAGGGGATGCCGTTCCAGGTGGCCGAGCCGAGCGTGCGGAACAGCGGCGGCACGTTTCCGGACGGGGCGCCCTGGGTATAGGCGAAGCGGAAGCCCTGCAGCACGATCATCGTCGCGAGCGTCGCCAGGAACGGCGAGACGCTGCGCTTGGTGACCAGCAAGCCGTTGACCACGCCGGTGGCCACGCCGATGCCGACGGCGACGAGCAGGATCGGGATCACGTCTCCGTTCACCCCCGAGAAGCCGGTGGCGATCACCGCCGACGTCGCCATGACGGAGGATACCGACAGATCGAGACCGCGCAGGATGATGACGAAGGCCTGGCCGATCACCACGATGCCGAGGGGCGCCGCCTGCAGCAGCATATTCGAGATGTTGTTGGCCGACAGGAAGGCCGGCGAGATGACGCCGGCGACGACGATCATCAGGATGAGGAAGATCGGCAGGGCATAGGGCGCGAGCCGGGACGCCAGCGTCGGGGCCGGACCGGCGTACTCCGCGGACTTTGTCTGGGAAAGGTCGACCATCAGACCTTTTTCCTTCTCTCGACGTAGATCGAAACGGCGGCGATGACGATCAGGCCCTGCGCGATGAGCTGGTAGTGGGTCGACACGTCCATGAAGTTGAGGACGTTGTTGAGCAGGGAGATCAGGTAGACGCCGAGCAGCGTACCCAGCACGCCGCCCTTGCCGCCCGACAGCAACGTTCCGCCGACGACCACCGGCGTGATCGACGCCAGCGTATAGTTGAGGCCGGTATAGGGCTGGCCGACACCGAAGCGCGCGGTCAGGTAGATCGCGGCCATGGCGCAGCAGAAGCCGGAAAAGCCGTAGACGGTGAGGATCACCTTGGCGCGCGGCAGGCCCATCAGCAGCGCGCCGGCGTCGTCGTCGCCGACGGCGAAGATATAGCGCCCGAGCCGGAAATAGGTCAGGAATGCTCCGACCAGCGCAAACACCACGACGACGAAGATGGCGCCGAGCGGAATGCCGAGAACCTTGCCATAGGCCAGGAAGGTGAAGCCGCGCGGCACCTTGCCGGCCGGCCCGAGCGAATAGAGCAGCACGATGCCCTGCAGCACCGCTCCGGTGCCCAGCGTGACGATCAGCGGATGGACCTTCAGCCAGATGATCAGCAGGCCGTTGACCAGCCCGATGACCAGACCCAGCAGCAGGATGCCGACGACCACCGGCGCGACCATCGAGACGTCGCCGTTGATCGTCCCGGACGTCACGGTCGACAGCAGGCTGATCATCGAGCCGACGGACAGGTCGATGCCACCCGTCAGAATCGTCAGCGTCTGGCCGAGGCTGACCAGCGCCAGGCCGGTCGACTGTTCGAGGATGTTGAGGAAGTTGTTGCTGGTGCGGAAGCGGTCGGAAACCACCGACCCGAAGATCAGCAGCAGCACCAGCAGCGCCAAGACGACGAAGACGCCCTGGTTCTTCTTCAAGGTCCGCGAGAAACCGGATGAACCGGAAGAAACGGTCGCGCTCATTCAGCGGCCTCCCTGACCGGATGCTGCGTTGCAAGGCTCATGATCGCCGCCTCGGTGATGGCGGCACCGGCGAGTTCGCCGCTGACGACGCCTTCGCGCATCACCACAACGCGATCGGCCATGCCGACGACCTCGGGCAGTTCCGAGCTGATCATCAGGATCGCGATGCCTGCGTCGGCGAGCTGGCGCATGATGCGGTAGATCTCGGTCTTGGCACCGACGTCGACGCCGCGCGTCGGCTCGTCGAGGATCAACACCTTGCGGCTGGTGCGGGCCCAGCGGGCGACGATCACCTTCTGCTGGTTGCCGCCCGACATGGTGGCGACCGGCGTCGCCGGCCCGCGGCAGGCGATTCGATAATTGTCGATCTCGTGGCGGGCGATCTCATTCTCGCGCCGGCGGTCGAGCAGACCGCCGCTGGTCACGCCGCCCAGATCGGCGGCGGAGATATTGGCCGCGACGTCGAGCTGCATGGCAAGTCCCTGGCCCTTGCGGTCCTCGGTGACGAAGCCGACGCCCCTGGCGATGGACAGCGCCGGCGAGACGTTCGAGAGGCGCTCGCCATCGATCGTCACCGTGCCGGAGGAGATCGGGAGACCCCCGAAGATGCCCATGGCGAACTCGGTGCGCCCGGCGCCGACCATTCCGGCCAGCGCGGTGATCTCGCCCGCCCGGAGTTCGATGCCGGCGTTGCGAACGCGGCCCTCCACGGTGATGTTCTCGGCCTTGAGAACGACCTTTCCCGGCGCATCGGTGTCCGGCTTCGGCGGGAAGATGTCCTTCAGGTCGCGGCCGACCATGTAGGCGATCAGCCGGTTGCGGTCGACATTGCCGATGTCGGTCGTGACGACGTGCTGACCGTCCTTGAAGACGGTGACGCGGTCGGCGATCTGGAAGATCTCCTCCAGACGGTGCGAAACGTAGACGATCGCCACGCCCTCGGCCTTCAGGACCGCCAGGCGGGCAAACAGCAGCTCGGCCTCGCGGCCGGAAATGACGGCCGTCGGCTCGTCGAGGATCAGCAGCTTGACCTTGTGGACCAGCGCCTTGGAAATCTCGACCATCTGCTGGTCGGCGACGGTCAGCTCCGACACCAGCCTGTCCGGATCGATGTCGACCCCGAGCTTCCCCAGGAGATCGGCGGCGTCCCTCCGGGTCCTGGCGTGGTCGATCATGCCGAACGCGCCGCGCCGCTCATGGCCGAGGAAGATGTTCTCCGCCACCGTCAGGTGCGGGAACAGCACGAATTCCTGATAGATGACGTGAATGCCAGCCGCCTTGGCGTCGGCCGGCCGGGCCCAATGAACCTGCCTGCCGTCGAACTCCAGCGTGCCGGCGTCGGGCTTGTAGGCTCCGGCGATGATCTTGATCGTCGTCGACTTGCCGGCGCCGTTCTCGCCGACGAGCGCATGGATCTCCCCGGCACGCACGTCGAAATTGATCGACGAGAGCGCCTGGACGCCGGTGAAGCCCTTGGAAATGCCGGTGAGTTTGAGCATCGCAGAAATCCTGCAAGGCGCGGTGTCCGGGGACCTGCCCCGGACACCGCGGTTTCAAGGACGGCCGGGCTTACTGCGGATAGTCGACCTTGTAGGTCTTGGGATCGTAGTCCTGACCCATGCCGCCGGTGATCAGCATGTCGGCGGGACCGTTTTCCACGACCATGTCGGTGAGGCGCAGCGGCGTCTGGATCGACGGCGTCTCGTCGCCCTCGGAGACGGCGATCTGCGAGTTGATCGTATAGATGCAGGGCACCGGCGCGCCGGCGAGAACCTGCAGCGCGACGTTGACCGAGATGCCGCCCATGGCCGGCGGATAGCCGACTTCGAGCATCGGCACCTTGTGCTTGATCGCCATCTGCAGCGGACCGTTGACGTCGGCGGAGGTGTGCGGCGGGATTTCGCCGTCCTTGTAGCCGGCCTCGATGAAGGCTTCGATCGAGCCCGGCGTCTGAAGGCCGTGCGCCGACCAGACGGCGTTGATGTCCTTGCCGTATTTGGCGATCATCGCCTGCATGACCTGCTTGCCCTTGACCGGCGACCAGTCCGAATAGACCGTCTCGAGAACCTTGATCCCCGGGTACTGCGCAAAGACTTCGCGCGCCGGCTTCTCGCGGTTTTCCGACGGGCTGGAGCCTGCCTGGCCGGCCAGCATGATGACGTTGCCCTTGCCGTCCAGCTTCTCGGCGATCCACTGGGCGAACAGGCGGCCCATCATGGCGTCGGAAGCGGTAACGAAGGTGACGAAGTCGTCGGAGGCGACGCGGCGGTCCATCATGACCACCGGAATGCCCTGCGCCATCGCCTGCTGGACCGCCGGATCGAGCGCCTGCTGGGTGTTGGCGCTGACGATCAGCAGATCGACGCCACGCGAGATCAGGTCCTGCATGTCGGCGACCTGCTTGGCATCGTCATGGCCGGCGTCGGTGATGATCAGCTTGCCGATCTGGTCCTTGTGCTCGGCGGCGGCCTTCTGCAGCGAATGCAGCATCACGACGCGCCAGGAGTCGCCCAGTCCCGCGTTCGAGAAGCCGATGGTATAGGGACCATCCTTCTTGTATTCGGAGGTGTCCTTGAAGCAGACTTCCGTATCCGGGTTGTAGAGATAGGTGCGCGGCGCACCATTGTAGAACTTGCTGTCCTGCGCGAGCGCCGGCGCAGCGAGAGCCGCAAGACCGGCGGCGCCGGCAAGCATCATGGCAAAGCGACGGGTAATCCTATTCATGTCAGCGTTCCTCCATCTGTGACTGGCCCCGAAGTCCGACCTGCCGCGCAACCATCTCCGGTCGCGCGCGACACTGAGGCCGGCACGTCAGTATTGTTCATTTCGGCCCATTTGACTGGCCGCGCCCTCCCTGGCGCTGAGATAGAGAGTTACAGGACTGCCCCCGCGTTCAAACCAGAAAATTTATCATTTTGAGATTTGACGGCGGCCCCGGCTCCATGCTGCGCATCATACCCGTGCCGCGGCCAGGCGGAGCGTGCGCCTTGGCTCCTCCGTGGCCCCTCGACTGCCATGCGAAAGCTGCTGAGGTCTGCTAGGGGCCGTGGACAGTCATGGATCGGGCGCGGCGCGGAGACGCCGCTCCATCCGCCGGGCGAAGGCTTCCGGCGTGTCCGAAAGCAGCTCCTCGACAATCGCGTCGCCCTTGATCGCCCCGGCTTGCCACAACCGCCGAAGGAAGATGAACGTGTCGAACACGTCATGCCGGGCGATCTCGAGATTGAGATCGATGCCCGGCTCGAAGTAGCCGGCATAGTGGGGCTGGCGGCCAAGAAAGAAATCAATGCCGAAGAGGGTTACGGGGCGATCCGTGTTCAGGACGAGGTCGAACGCGATGTGCCGCATGGCAAAGCCGATGCCGACGAAATCGAGCTTCTTGAACGACAGCCATTTGCGGATCGGCACCGCCTCTCCGATCATTGCCTTCAGGCGCCGCGAGGTGCTGAGATGGCGCGTCACCACGAAGCTCAGCCCGCCGTCGTGCAGCTCCGTCCCGATGTCCTCGGCATGGCCGTCGACGAAGATCGTGTTGTAATAGGCGATGTCGGTGCGGCGGCCCGTCATGGCGGCGTGGTCGGCAAGCACGGCCTTGCCTCGGAAATTGGTCCTTGCCACCAGGTCGAAGCGGTCGATGGCGTCGCCGTTTGCCAGTTCGTTCACCGCCGGCCCGACAACCGCCACAGACTTGCCGGCGGTCAGTTCGCGAAACGCGCTCAGCGGCCGCGAGTGAGCCAGGCGCCTGCAGAGATCGCGCGCTTCTTCGAGCCGCCCTTCGCTGAGCAGCAGGTCCGCCTCCGCCCGCCCCCCGTCACGCCAGGGGTTGTCCGATGCCGGCGCCAGCTCTCGATAGGCCGCGACCAGTCCGTGCGCGGCGCGGTACTCGCCGATGTAGCAGGCCGCAGCAACGGCCGTCTCAAGGCCGGCGCCGTCCGCCGGCGGCGAACGCCAGCAGGCATCGAGACATGCCGCGGCGGCGAGACGCTTGCACTGCCAGGCGAGCCTCAGCCGGCCGAGCCGGGCAAGGCGGGCAAAGCAGTACAGCCAGAAGACGTGGCTCTCGCGACCCGTCTGCGCCAGCTCCATGAGAAAGCCGAGGGCTTCGTCGTCGTCACGCTCCCCGCCCCCGGCCAGATAGGCCTCGAGCGCCCGGCCGGCGCGGTGGTCGGGGTCACTGGCGAAGGCTTTCACACCCTTGTCGATACCGGCGCACCCGGCGTCGAGCGCGACGCGGCCGGTGAGCCGCCCGCCGCGGGCCAGCAGGAAATTGCGCGCGGCGGCGTCGGTGTGCCCGGCTTCGAGCAGGCAGGTCGCCAGGGCCAGATGCCACTCGCTGCGCGCTTCCGGATGAAGAAGGGCAGTTTGGTAGTGGTGGATGGCACGATCGAGATTGCCGGCGAGCCTCAGGCAACGCGCAAGCCTGACCCGCACCTCTGGATCGCTGTTGCCCGCCCTGATCACCTTGACGTATCCCGTCGCGGCCGCAGCGAACTCCCGCCTGTCCTCCAGGCGCTCCGCACGCTCGATCAGGCTCGTTCCCATGATTTCCGCACGGGTCTCCGGACAGCATTCGACGCTACCGCAAAGCCAATCCGGTGGCAAACCGTGGGGAGCCTGCTTGCATGTCCACAGGGCGTGAAACATGCTCCGAACCACCGGCACGCTCTCCCCGCCGGGCTTTGAGGGCTGACCGCGGCCGTGACCTACGGTGTCATCACATTCAGCTATCGCCGCTTCGCGAAGTTCCGGGCGGACCTTGAGGCGAAGGGCAGCTACAGCGTCAATCTGGGCGACAACGCACAGTCGATCGCCACGCGCGCACTCTATCGCGATATCGGAATCTCCGACGAGCGGATGACCGACATCGATCGCGACAGCCTTCCGCTCTATGCCGGCGCGCCGGCACTGATGCTGATGAACGGCGTGTTCTACAAGCACTGCTTTCCGGTGCCGGACACGATCATTCCGGTTTTCGTGGGCTTTACCGCCTCGCCTGCGGCGGTCGCTGCCTCGGCCGACTATCTCAGGGCCTTCGCGCCCATCGGCTGCCGCGATGCCGCGACCGCGCAACTGCTGCGCAGCCGTGGCATCGAGGCGTTCATCACCGGATGCGTCACGCTCGCCATGCAGCGCCGGATCGCTGGAGAAGCGGCCGAACGTCGGCTTTTCGTGGTTGGCGGCGAAGCAGCCGGCCGTCTTCCGCCGCAGGTGCTCGCGCACATACCGAGCGATCTGCTGGCGCCGGCGACGTTCGTCCATCATCGTCAGCCGGTGTTCGAGCATCCGCTCAAGCCTGCCACGATGCGCAACATGGAGCGGCTGGAGCAGGCGATCATCGATCGGTACGCGTCAGAGGCCTCGCTCGTGCTGACCCCGCTGCACCACGTCGCCACGCCCTGCATGGCCCTGGGCATTCCCGTCGTGCTGTGCCGGGAAAGGCCCGACGGCAGGTTCAGCTATCTGGAGAGCATGCTGCCTATTCACTACCCGGAAACGCTCGACGCCATCGACTGGGCTCCGGCTCCATTCGACAACTCGGGCTTCCGGGCGCGCATGCTCGTCGACGTCCGTGAGGGCATCGAACGGTCGCTCGAAGTGGCGCGACGGTTGGGCCGGCCGACTCCCTGAGCCTCGTTCAGTCGCTCAATAATGTCCGCCGGCGCGCATCACCTTGTCGATGCGGTTCTGGCTGCGCTCCAGCGCTTCGCGATCCGTCAGTTCTCCGTTGAGCGCAGCGAAGATCTCCTCGCCGAGGATATGTTCGACGACCGCGTATTCCGGAATGGGCGGCCGCTGCCAGGTGTGCAGCTTGTTCTGCTTGGCGAGCCGGTCGACAAAGCGGACGATCGGGGTCGTCGCGGCGGCTTCCGGGTCGGCCGTCACGGAGAAACGCGGGGCGACCGGGATACCGTTCTTGACGTGCTCCTTCATGGCCGACGGCGAGGCCATCCAGGAGATCGCCTCGAAGGCGAGCTTCGAGCGCTCCGGCGGCAGGCCGGCCGGGATGGCCAGCAGGAAGCCGCCGACCGGACTGACCATCGGTCCGCCCGGCCCGTGCGGATGCGCCAGATACTCGACCTTGCGCTTCACCACCGAGCGGATGTCGTATTCGAAGCGCGAGGCGCGCATGGTCCAGCAGTAGATCATGCCGGCGCGCCCCATCATGAAGCAGTCGAGCGCGCGGTTCCAGTCCATGACGAGGATGTCCGGCGGCGAGATCGCCAGCAGCCGGCGCATATAGTCGAGGGTGCGCATGCCCTGCTCGCTGAGCACCTTCGGGCGGTACATCTCACCGGCCATGTTGCTGTAGTCGAAGGCGACGCGCGACATCGGCACGTTGATCACCGGCGCACCGCAGCAGCCCATGAAGAACATGAAGGAATGAGCGATCGGCATGCCCTTGGCGGCGTTCCAGACGATGCCCTGCATGCCGCGCTTCGGGTTGTGCAGGGCGCGGCCGGCATCGAGCACCTTTTCGAAGGTGGTCGGCGCGTGCAGCTCGTGCTGTTCGAACAGGTCCTTGCGGACGGCCAGCGTCTCGATCGTGCAGTAGATCGGCACGCCGTATTGCTCGTCGCCCCAATGGCCGGTGTTCCAGATGTTCGGATGGAAATCGAGCGGGTTCATGTTGCTCTCGGCGAGATATTCGCCAAGCGGCTGGACGATGCCGCCCTTCACCGCCTCTCCCAGCCAGGGGATGTTGATGCAGATGACGTCGTATTCGCTTTCCTTGCGCCGGGCGTTGCGGAACAGCTCCTCGTGCAGTTCGGGAAGGGCCAGCAGCTTGAAGTTCTTGCGCGACGACAGCTTGCTACGGAAGTCCGACCACATGTTGCGCATGGATTCGAAATAATTGTCGTCGTTGAGCAGGAAGCGCAGGTCCTGGGTCGGCGACTGGCGGTTCTCCATGATCTTGAGCGGCGGGATCACCTGGTCGGCGATATAGGAGCCGCCGAAATAATAGTCGTCGGCATTGGCGCTGCCGGTGCCCAGGCCGAAGGTCTCGGCCAGCAGCACCTTCACCTTCATCGCGTAGGAAATGAAGTTCGACTTCAGCCGGCGGCTCGGCGCCAGGTAGAAGGATTTGCCTCCGGCATTGCGCTGATGCTGCTCGATGTCGCCGTCCTCAATCAGGCGGTGGATGCGGCGCATGGCGCTGGCGAAGGGGATCTGCGACACCGAGGCGAGCGACGACATGGTGACCGCGTCGCCGCGCAAGTGGCTCTTCATCAGGAAGAGGACGATGTTCCACACAGGATCCGGATCCGCACTCTGCAACTTCTCGTCGTAGGGCGCTCGAATCCGTTCCAGGAAATTGATGATCCGGAGCAGTTCATAGTCCGTCATGCGGTCCAAGGTTTGATCCTCCGCAGGAAAAACTATCATCATCTGCCTCCGTTTATCAAAAAATCGGCCCGCATGGCTGCGGGCCGCCAAGCATGGGAGGATGCTCGGTCAATCAAAATTCAGAGAGGGCTCCACAACCTGTCCGTCGTCGTCTTCTCGTAGGCCATGCCCTGCGGGTAGGAGACGAGCTCGAGCTGCATTCCCCAGGGTGCAAGGAAATAGAGCCACCTCAGCCCGGCGCTGGGGCCGCTGGTGATCTCCGAGGGCGCGCCCATCGTGGTCACGCCCTTGTCCTTCAGATAGGCATAGGCAGCGTCGATGTCAGCAACGTAGAAGGCCAGGTGGTGGCCCGCATGGTCGCTGTTGCGCGGCCGCTCGGTCTTCTGGTCCGGCGCCTCGTACTGGAAAAGTTCGAAGGCCGGGCCATTGCCGCACCTCAGCATCCGCAACTTGCGGATGACGGCGCGCGGATCGACGCCGAGATGAACCGCCATCCAGTCGTCGTCGGCCTGGAAGGGGCCCGCGTCGAAGATCTGCCTGCAGCCGATCACCTCGACGAAGAAGCGGGTCGCCGCCTCGATGTCCGGGACCGTGAAGCCGACGTGTTCCGTGCCGGCCATGCCGGGAATTCCTGCCATGACGTAAATCCTCCGAAGCAGTTTCCGTGATCGTCGAAAGACCGGGCGCCGCGGTCGGTCCGCGGCGCCCGGCATCGGTCATTGCGGATAGTCGGCCTTGAAGGTCGTCGGGTCGTAGTCCGGTCCGAGGCCGGTCGACAGGATCAGGTCGTTGGACTTGTCGAGGCGCGCATAATCCTCCGCCCAGCGGTCGGCCTTCACCGAGGCGGTCTCGTCGCCCTTCGAAATCGAGATGTCGGAGTTGACCGCATAGATCTTCGGAACCGGCTTGCCGGCGAGCACGTCCAGCGCGACCTGCACCGAAACGCCGCCCATGGCCGGCGGATAGTCGAAGTTCAGCACGGGAACCTTGTGCTGCACGGCCTGCTTGATGCAGCCGTTCAGGTCGGCGCAGGTGATCATCGGGATCTCGCCGTCCTTCCAGCCCGCCTCGACGAAGGCCTCCAGCGCGCCGGATGCCTGCAGGCCCGAATCCGACCAGACGGCATCGATGGCCTTGCCATGCTTCTGCAGCAGCGCCGCCATTACTTGCTTGCCCTTTACCGGGCTCCAGTCGGTGTACTGCATGTCGATGATCTTGATGTCCGGGTATTCCGCGAACACCTGCTTGGCGGCTGCGATGCGGATCTCGGCGGGGCTGGCGCCGGCAAGGCCCGGCAGCATGATCACGTTGCCCTTGCCGCCGAGCTTCTCGGCGATCCATTGCGCATAGAGACGGCCGAGCACCTGGTCCGAGGCGGTGATGAACGACACGAAGTTTTCCGACGTGACGCGGCGGTCGACGAGCACCACGGGCACGCCCTGCGCCATCGCCTGGCTGACGATCGGATCGAGTTCCTGGGCCGTCGCCGGCGACACGATCAGCAGGTCGACGCCACGCTGCAATATGTCCTGGACGTCCGACACCTGCTTGGCGGCGTCGTCATTGGCGTCGGTGATGATGAGCTTGGAGATCTTGTCCTTGTTGTCGGCCGCCGCCTTCTGCAGCGCATGCAGCAACCCGACGCGCCAGACGTTGGAGATCGACGCGTTGGAGAAGCCGATGACGTAGGGACCGTCCTTCTTGAACTCCGTTGTATCGGTGTACTCGATCTCGGTGGACGCCCACATGATGGTGCGCGGCTTGCCGTTGTAGCCGTCCTTGGCCTCCTGGGCGATTGCGCCGCCGGCCAGCGTGCTGGCCATCAATGCCGCGGCAAACGCGGCACCGATCTTCCTGAAACCTGCTTTCATGATCTCCTCCCGTTGAGTTGCGGCCCGCCCCGCGGCGGGGTCGTTGCGCCTGCCCTCGGACAGCCCGCGCATGCGCCCAGCCGCCGGCCGTCGCCGGAGCCAAACCGTCGTGCGCGAAGTCCTAAGCAGGGAACGGGGAGGTTCGGGCAGCGTCCCGCAGGCAGCCGGCAGCCCTCCTCAAGGCCGACCGTCTTTGCCGTGCGATACCCGTCTGGCATCGCCGGACGGGCCATTCTCCTCCCTCATTCGCGGGGAATGCTAGCATCGCGACGACGACGTGCCGCCAAACACTTTCTCATTTTGACAATTCCTGCATTTTTCGCACCGATGGGGGGCCTCGCGGCCCGGTGGCGGGACCGTGTCGCGGCACGTCAAACCAATGCCCACGCGCCGATCCGTTTATCCATTTTGAGAATATTGCCTCATGTCAGGGCGGATGGTCTTTGGCATGGTTCGGGCTCTAGGGTGGATTTACAAATGGCAAACAAGCAGGATGGTCCGGGCCCACAAGGCCTGACGAACGATGATATCGGGCAGGACGTCAGGCTCGAACTCTACCGGATCCAGGTGAAGATCCGTGACGCCGAGAAGCGGGCGAACGACCTGTTCTTCCAGAACTTGATCAAGGGCACGAGCCATCTGTCGCTCGGCCAGGAAGCGATTGCGGCGGGTGTCGCGGTGGCGATGGAAGCCAACGACAAATCTTTCTGTACCTATCGCGGCCATGCCCACACGCTGGCACGCGGCGTGTCGGTGGAGAAGGTGCTCGGGGAGCTGATGCTTCGCGACAACGGGCTGATGCGCGGCAAGGGCGGTTCGATGCATCTGACCTCGGTCGAGCACGGCGTGATGGGCTCCTACGCGATCATCGGCGCCCATCTGCCGATCGCCTGCGGCTCGGCCTGGCGTGCCCAGTATCTCGGCGAGAAGGATGTCTCGGTCTGCTTCTTCGGAGACGGCACGACAAATATCGGCGCCTTCCACGAGGCGCTGAACTTCGCGGTCATCTGGAAGCTGCCGGTCGTCTTCATCTGCGAGAACAACCTCTACATGGAATACACGCCGATCGGCGACGTCACCGCGGTCGAGCACCCGGCGGCGGATCGCGCCTCGGCCTACGGACTGGAACGCATCCTGATCGACGGCAACGACGCCGACGTCGTCTACCGCACCGCCAAGGCGGCGATGGACAAGGCGCGCGAGGGTGGCGGCCCGTCCCTGATCGAATGCCTGACCTACCGTCATTCCGGCCATTCGCGCGCCGACCCTGCCAAGTACAGGCCGCCGGGCGAACTGGAGAAATGGCTGGAGAAGGATCCGCTCAAGATCTATCGCAAGCGCCTTGCCGAGTACGGCATCAGCGAAAGCGACATCGCCGGCATCGAAGCCGAGAGCAAGCGAGTGGTGGACGAGGCGACCGAGGCCTGCAAGGCATCGCCGCCCGCGCCGCACGAACTGCTCACCACCGACGTTTATGCCGATGGAGGCTGGGCATGGCGGAACTGACTTATCGCGACGCCGTCGCACGGGCCATCACGCAGGAGATGGAGCGCGACGAGCGCGTCGTTCTCCTGGGCGAGGATGTCGCCAAGGCAGGAGGCGTCTTCAAGGCCACGGTCGGCCTCTACGAACGCTTCGGCGAAAAGCGCGTGCGCGACACGCCGATCTCGGAGCAGGCCTTCATGGGCGCCGCGATGGGTGCGGCGATGACGGGCCTGCGCCCGATCGCCGATATCATGTTCGCCGATTTCGCGGCCGTCTGCTTCGACTTCTTCGCCAACGAGTTTCCGAAGCTTCGCTACATGACCAACGGCCAGCTCGGCTGCCCGCTGGTGATCCGCACCGCCAATGGCGGCGGCGCGCGCTTCGGCGCCCAGCATTCGCAGTCGATCGAGAACTGGACGATGATGATCCCCGGCCTGAAGGTCGTGGCGCCGTCCTCGCCGGTCGACGTGATCGGCCTGATGGCGGCGGCGATCCGCGACGACAACCCGGTCATCTTCCACGAGCACAAGTCGCTTTACGCGACCAAGGGCGAGGTTCCGGACGGCGAGATCCTCGACACGCTCGGCACCGCGAAGATCCTGCGCCCCGGCAAGGACGCAACCATCGTGGCGCTGGCGCTGATGGTGCCGCGCGCCCTGGCGGCGGCCGAGACGCTGGCCGCCGAACACGGCATAGACTGCGAGGTCATCGACGTGCGCTCGCTGGTGCCGCTCGACACCAACACGATCCTGAATTCGGTCGCCAAGACAGGCCGGCTGTTCACCGTCGAGGAAAATCCGCGTCTGTGCGGCTGGGGCGCCGAAATCGCCTCGATCGTCGCGGACGAGGCCTTCTGGGACCTCGACGGCCCGATCGTGCGCATCACCACGCCGCACATCCCACTTCCGGCCGCCGACCATCTCGAGGACCTCGCGCTGCCGAACCCGCCGCGCATCGTCGAGCGGATCGCCCGCACCATGAACGGATCGGCAAGATGAGCGCCGATGTGCTGATGCCGCAGCTCGGCGAGACCGTCGCCGAGGGCAAGATCCTGACCTGGTTCAAGTCGGAAGGCGACGAGATCCAGGAAGGCGACAACCTCTTCGAGATCGAGACCGACAAGGTCACGATGGAGGTGCAGTCGATCGCCGCCGGCAAGCTGACCGACATTCGCGTCAAGGCCGGCGAAGTGGCCAAGGTCGGGGCGGTCGTCGCAGTCATCGGCGGTGACGGCAAGGCGGCGGCGGCGCCGCAGGCCGCTGCTCCTCAGGCAACGGGTCCGGCACCTTCGGCCAACGGACATGCCGCCCCCGCGAAGGCATCCGCTCCTACTGTGCGCTCGCCCTTCGAGGAGGTCGCGACGCCGACGGCATCCTTCGGGACGGCCAAGGGACCGCTCGGACTGCGCATCACACCGCTGGCGCGCCGGCTGATTTCGCAGAACGGGCTCGACGCCGAGGCGATCGCCAAGCAGGTGTCGGCATCTGGCGGATCGAAGATCTCCGAAAGGGACGTTCGAGCCGCACTGGCGGCCCCGCGTCCGGCGGCTCCCGCCGCTTCTGCCGCGCCGGCTCCCGCCTCGGCACCTGCCGCGCCGAAGCCCGTCGCGATCGCCAATCTTCCGGGCAGCATCGTGCAGCTCAACACCATCCGCAAGCGGACGGGCGAGCGTCTGGCGCAGAACTGGCAGACGATCCCGCACGTCTTCCAGGCGATCGAGGTGGATTTCACCGCCATCGAGGCGGTGCGCTCGCAGCGCAAGGCCGCGTTCAAGGCGGAGACGGGTCTGTCGCTGACCTATCTGCCGTTCATCGCGCGGGCGAGCTGCATCGCGCTGAAGGACTTCCCGCAGGTCAACGCCCAGTTCGACGGCACACAGTTGGCTCTGGCCTCCGAGGTCAATCTCGGCATCGCGGTCGACCTGTCGCACAACGGCCTCGTGGTTCCGGTGGTGCGCAACGCCGACGACCTGACCCTGCCGGGCCTGACCAAGGCGATCGGCCGGCAGATCGAGAAGGCGCGCGCCGGCAAGCTGACCGGCGACGACTTTGCCGGCGGCACCTACTCGATCACCAACAACGGTGCGTTCGGCACGTCGTTCACCGCGCCGATCATCAACGCGCCGCAGGTGGCGATCCTGTCGACGGATGCGATCCGGCTCAAGCCGTCGGTGGTGGAGACGCCGCAAGGGGCCTTCGTGGCGCCGCGTCTCATGGGCATGGTTGGCCAGAGCTTCGACCACCGCGCTTTCGACGGCGCCTACTCGGCGGCATTCCTGTCGCGGCTGAAGGCGATCCTGGAAGGCCGCGACTGGACTGCGGAATTCGCTTGAGATTTTGATCTATTGCAGTGCATTGAACGACGGCGGAGGAGCCGAGTTACATGAAGTACAACAGTCCATACTCCACGGCCTCATGGGGCCAGATGGCGAAAGACTGGGAAGAAGGCGTCGATTACAGCCGCCTTTCCAAGGAGCGCCTCGCCCGCGCGCAGCGGGCCATCCGCCATGCCGGACTCGGCGGCGTGCTCGCCTTCAATTTCGACAACATCCGCTACATCACCGCCACCCATATCGGCGAGTGGGCGCGCGACAAGTTCATGCGCTATGCGCTGTGCCCCGTCGAAGGCTCGCCCTTCCTGTGGGATCCGGCCCCTCCGGCCAAGCGCATCTCCTCGCCGTGGATCGCCGACAATGTCGCCGCGCCGTTGACCACGATGCAGGGCGCGATTCCGCCCGGCATGAACGTCGCACGCGACTTCGCCCGCCAGATCAAGAAGGCGCTGGTCCATTACGGCATCGACAAGGAGCCGCTCGGTATCGACATCATGGAGCTCGGCATGATCCGGGCTCTCGAGGCCGAGGGCATCGAGGTGGTCGACGGCCAGCAGGCGCTGCTCGACGCGCGCGAGATCAAGACGAAGGACGAGATCGAACTGCTGAAGATGGCGGCAGCCATGGTCGACGCGACCTATGTCGACATCGCCCGCGCCATCCGGCCCGGCACCAAGGAGAACGAACTGGTCGCGATCGCCAACGACCGGCTGTTCCGCATGGGCTCCGAGCGCGTCGAATGCGTGAACTCGGTGTCCGGCCAGCGCGGCCGGCCGCACTCGCACACCTTCTCGGACCGCATGATCCAGCCGGGAGACATGATCTTCCTCGACATCATGCATTCCTACAACGGCTATCGCACCTGCTACTACCGTACCTTCATCTGCGGCGAGCCGAACAATGCGCAGATCGACGCCTATGAGACCGCCTCGAAGTGGATCAGCGCGTCGATCGACATGATCCGCCCGGGCGTGACGCCGGACGAGGTCGCGGCCGTCTGGCCGGATGCGCAGGAATTCGGCTATCGCGACGAGGCCGAGGCCTTCCTGCTTCAGTACGGCCACGGCGTCGGCCTGTCGCTGTGGGAGCGTCCGATCTTCTCCAAGCGGTTCCGTGGCCAGAACACCCCGCTGAAGGAAGGCATGGTGTTCGCGCTCGAGACGTGGAAGGGTGCCGAGGACGGCACCGGTGCCGCGCGAATCGAGGAAGAGGTGGTCGTGACCAAGGACGGTTGCGAGATCATCACCAACTTCCCGTCAGACCGGCTGATCTCCTGCGGCCTTCCGGGCTGCGAGGTTTTCTAGGACGGAGCCCGACCCCAGATGGCGAGCGGAACACGACGTACAGGCGGCCGCAGCGGCGGCCGCATCCCCGTGACGCTCGTTACCGGATTTCTCGGCAGCGGCAAGACCACGCTGATCAACGCCGCGCTGCGGGCGCCGGACATGTCGAAGACGGTCGTGGTGGTCAACGAGTTCGGCGAGGTCGGCCTCGACCACCAGCTCGTGACCTCCAGCAACGACCAGGTGATGGTGCTGGAGAACGGCTGCCTGTGCTGCACGGTGCGCAGCGATCTCGTCGGAACACTGAACGGTCTCTACCACGACCGGATGGCCGGCCGGATCCCGGCCTTCGACAACGTCGTCATCGAGAGTTCGGGGCTTGCCGAGCCGGGTCCGGTGCTGCAGGCCTTCCTGTCCGAACCGACGCTCGACGGTCTGTATCGCGTCGCCACGGTGATCACGCTGGTCGACGTCGTGAACTGGAAGGGCACGTCGGAGCGCCATGACGAGGCAATCCGCCAGGTGGCCTTCGCGGACCGGGTGCTGCTGACCAAGCTCGACCTTTCCACCGATCCTCGGGCCGAGGACAAGGCACGGCGCGACATCGCCGATCTGAATGCGGCCGCCGACGTGGAAATCGTCGACTGGTCGCCGAAGGCGATCGCCGCGATGCTGACGAACAAGGGTTTCGACGCCAGCGACGCCAAGGCGGACCCGCGCCCCTGGCTGAAGCTGGCGGCCCATGAGAAGCCTGCCGGCGGCCATGACCATCATCACGATCATGACCATGATCACGACCATCACGGCCATGACCACCACGAGCACGAGGCGCACTACCACCTGCGCGGCAAGGGTGTCGAAAGCTTCGTTCTGACCCGCGAGACGCCGCTGTCCAGGGAGGAACTGCAGTTCCTGCTCGACGGCATCAGCCAGAACCTCGGGACCAGCCTGCTGCGCGTCAAGGGTCTGGTCAACATCGCCGGCGAGAGCGGCAAGCCGGCGGTCATCCAGGGTGCGCAGCATCTGCTCCACACGATGACATGGCTCGAGCGCTGGCCGGACAAGGACGACCGCACGCGGATCGTCTTCATCACCCAGGGCATCGCCGGGGTCGAGCTTCGGGAAATCGTCGAACTGCTCGACCGGGTCGGCTCGCGCACGTTCAAGGCACGCGAGCGCGCCAAGATCGTCCAGGACGCGGTCGCACGCCGCAGCGTCGGCTGAAAGGCCGGTTCGACTGCATTTGATCAAGGCTGCCTGAGCCAGGCTGGCCGCATCGGCGGGCCAGTGGCCGGCATGGAGGGTTCATG
>JAHBYY010000007.1 GCA_019635715.1 Rhizobiaceae bacterium
CCCTCCTCGACCTGGCTCTGTCCAGCCGATTGGCCGATCCGGATGATGACGAATTCCGCCGGGCGGACGGGGGCGATGCCGATCAGGGCGACGACGCGTCCGGCATCGATGTCGGCCTGGGTCGTGGTCGTCGAGTCGCAGCGGACGAAAAAGGCATCTTCCGGCTTCGCGCCGGCGAGCGCGCCGTCCCGCCACAAGGCATGCAGGAAGGCGCTGATGTCCCTGCGGATCGATTTCCACAGGCTGAGGTCGTTGGGCTCGAAGACCACCCAGCGCGTTCCGCGCTCCACCGACTGCGAGATCATCGTCACCAGCCGGCGCACCGGCACGTAGCGCCATTCGCTGGACGCGTCGGCAAGGGTCCTCGCACCCCAGACCCGCAGTCCGTTCGAGAAGACGCGGATGCAGTTCACGCCGACGGGGTTCAGCCTTTCCTGTTCCGCGCTCGAAATCGCGCGGGTCAGGCCGAGAGCGCCGACGATCGGGGCATTGGCCGGAGCCTTGTGGACGCCGCGCTCGGCATCCGTCCGCGAGAACAGTCCGGCCAGGTGCCCGGCGGGCGGCTGGGCCACCCGTTCGCCGGTTTCGGCGTCAAGCGTCTCGATCCAGGGCGTATAGACGGCCGCATGGCCGCGGTCCGACTGACGCGGACGGGCGGGGCGCTCGTTTGCGTCGAAGTCGGGCGGAGTCTCGAGGATCGCGAACCGGTCTCCCCTTCGTTCGCAATCGCCGATGATCGCCTCGTAGCTTTCCGCGTCGACATAGCCGGGCGCGGCGACGAGGCTGATGCCTTCCATCGCGTCGAGAAGCAGGAGATCCTCGGATTTGACCGACTTCGCCTTGGGTCCGAGATTGACGACGAAGCAATAGGAACCGCCATTGGCGAAGAACCCGGCGACCGCCGTCGCCAGAACGTTGGGCGCCGCGCCATTTCCGGGATAGAGCCGTTGAAACGCGGCATAGCTGGTGACGGACTTGGGCTGCCGCAGATGGTTGGGCGCCGGAGCGTTGCCGAAGAACCCGGCCGTCGACGTGCCGACCGCCTCGATCGGTCTGGCTCCGCCCGAAACTTCCTCGACGTAGACCCCGGGCGCCAGATACACCGCCATCGTCTAACTCCTTTCGGAGGCCGCCCGGCCGCCGCGCGTTTGAACGTCGAAGATCAGCGGAACCTCCACCAGGCGCGTCGGCCCGCTTTCCGCCTTGCGCTGGATCTCGCGGGCGAGCGCAAGCGACAGCACGAAACCTTCGGGCCAGAAACTCGCGGGCGGCTCGGCCTCCGAAAGACGCCAGACAGGATCGTTCATCGCGGCGAAGAACACCGCGTCGATCAGGGCTGCGGCCCGGCTCGCTTCTTCCGCCCAGGCCCAGACCGCGAAATGCGCCGTGGCCGACAGGACGAGGCCGTTTTCGGCGCGGTGCGTGCGCGGCCGGCTCAGCCGCCACGCCGCGACTCCGATCCCGGAGGGACCCTTGCGGGTGCCGGGAGCCAGCAGGCGAGGCTTGGAGTCGCGGAGCGTCCCAAGGGCCGGCGCGTGCCCTTCGATCCATTCAACTGCCTCGACCGCCGCCTCGTCGAATGTCATGCCGCCCTCTGACTGCGCAGACTAGTCACCATTGAAAATGGGCGCAAGCGATGATCCAATATTACTTGGATACAATCGGCACGTGGCCGCGAACGAATGGTTTCCACATGTGGTTGTGGCTGAAATCTTGGTTTCGCATCCGGAAGCGCTACCAGATTTTGATTGTTTGCATCGGAATATTCTTGCTCTGGCTGTTTTCAGTGAAGCCCTTCTTCGCGGAAGCCGAGCCGTTCAGTTGCGCGGGAACGGTTCCGATGTCGCCCGTGTCCCAGGCGGTGGAGTGCTCCAAGACGCTGGCAAGGGCGGTGGCGGTCCTGACCAGGGTAAGCTGCGAGGAGCCGGAAGATCCACAGGAGCCGCCGGAGTGTACCGCGCCGGACGAGGACGGCGGCGGCCTCGCGCGGCTCGCGGAAACTCTCGACCAGCTTCCCCTGGGCTGGGTTCGACCGAAGATCGTCGCCGCGCCGCTGACCATCACCGTGCCGGCGAACGGCAAGGCCACGCATGTGTGGGCCGCCATCCCGAACGACAGGACGGCGCTGTCCGGCCGCATGCGGCTCGCGCCGCTCGACCCCGCTCACGCGGCCGGCCCGGTCGCGGGGCGCGTCGAGGCGGTGACCGCGAAGATCGTGTCATCCGGCCAAACCGAGCCGCCGGTCTGCGCCACCCGCTCCGACGAGCTGACGCTGACGGGGCAGGCCGTCGGCTTCGGCTTCTTCGCCGAATGCGGTGCGATCGTGACGTTCGACTGCGGCCGCGACCAGGACTGCGAGATCAGGATCGATTAGAGATCAGGCAAGCTGGGCCGCGATGGCAAAGGCGAGGGCCTTCAAGCCTTGCCAGAAGGCCACGATGCCCAGTCCGATGCTGACTAGTCCGAAGATGATCGTCGCCACCGCGTCGAGTGGATGGAGGAGGAACGGCAGCTCGGCACCGTACCAAAGCCCGACCGCCAGGCCGATCGAAAGCGCCAGCGAGACGCCCGTCACGACGAGCAGACCGACGACCTGCAGGAAGCGGACCGAGGCGATGAGCAGCAGCAGGAAGCTAGCAAGCTTGATGGCGGCTGCGACCAGCACCAGCGCCGTCGTTCCGTCGAAACAGCTTCCGCCGAGGATGCCGCCCCAGCCGTCGAGAGCGTCGGCGGTGCAATTGAACTTCACGAAATAGGCGATGGTTCCGAACGGAAACGCCAGGAGGAGGGAAATCAGACTCACCAGCTTGGCCGCGCCGGCGATGGCGATCAGGAATCCTCCGACGATCAGCATGACGCCGTAGGCCACGGTGAAGATCGCCTGGACGAGCGCCAGCAGGGTGTGGGACGCGACAAGCGCGGCGACGAAGAACGCGATCGTGACCGCCAGAAGGAGATCGAATGGAAGGAGAGCGGCGGCGGAGACGCCTTGCGCGTTGAAAAGGTTCGGCAGCAGATCGGTCAGCCGGGACACTTCGAGAAGCAGCACCACGAGCATGGCGAGCAAGGCCAGCGGTATGCAGACGATCATGCGTGTCTTCACGGCCATGTGCCCAGGGCCGGTGGACAGTTTTGGATCGGAGCGCGGTATGGTCGAAGCTCCCCGTTTCGGCGTCGCGCAACCTCGACGGGGGAAAACCCCGCCTTCGGCTCCGCGCCTGGAACCGGAAGATTTCGCCTCATGCCGCGCTCCGATCCAAAACTGTCCACAGGTCCTAGTGCTAGCGGTTTCCGCCGCGTTCGCCAGAGGGAGTTTTTGTCCGCCCCGCTGTCCGCGACCGCCGGACCGCCAGCCGGGGCGCCCGAGCCTGGGGATCGTTCAACTTTGGCTGACCTGCTTTGGTCAACATGCACTCGCTGCTTGCGCCAGGCCACAATTCTGGTTAGCGAATCCGCAGAACGATCCTATAAGGCTGTATTGCGACAACGCAGGGGAGACGATGCGCTATATACGTCCACTGTCCATGGAAAATGCCGTGGAATTGATCGCCGGATCTGACGGCACTGCCGCGATCCTGGCCGGAGGCAGCGACCTCCTGGTGAGAATGAAGGGTGGTTTCATCGAGCCGGACCTGATCGTCGACATCAAGGCGATCGACGGCCTGGCCGACGTCAGCGAGGGAAGCGAAGGGTTCCGCATCGGTGCCGCGGTTCCCTGTGCCGCGCTCGGGGAGAATGCCGTCCTGAAGGCGGCGTGGCCCGGCGTGGTCGAGGCCGCCAGGCTGATCGGTTCCAAGCAGGTGCAGGGCCGCTGCACCATCGTCGGCAATCTGTGCAACGCCTCGCCGGCGGCCGACAGCGTGCCGGCTCTCGTGGCGGCCGGTGCGAAGGCGTCGGTCGTCGGACCGAAGGGCCGGCGCGTGGTTGCGGTGGAGACCGTGCCGACTGGACCCGGCAAGACCTCGCTCGCGAAGGGCGAGATCATCGAGGCGATCCTGCTCGACAAGCGTCCGGCGAATTCCGGGGATGCCTATCTGCGCTTCATTCCGAGGACGGAAATGGACATCGCCGTGGTCAGCGCCGGCGTCAATCTGACGCTGGACGGGCAAGGGGTGGTCACCGCGGCGCGCGTGGCGCTCGGCGCGGCCGCTCCGACCGTGCTTCTGGTGAAGGAAGCGGCCGATGTCCTGATCGGATCCAAGTTGGACGAAGCCACGCTGGAGAAGCTGGCGGCGGCCTGTTCGGCCGCCTGCCGGCCGATCGACGACAAGCGCGGCACCATCGAATTCAGACGAAAAGTAGCAGGTGTGCTGGCCAGGCGGGCCGCAACGACCGCTTACGCACGCGCAGGAGGCAAATGATGGCCGGCATAGCAGTATCGACGACCATCAACGGCGATCCCGTCGAATATCTTTGCCAGCCGGACGAGACGCTGCTCGAGGTGCTGCGCGAGCGGCTGGGCCTGACCGGCGCCAAGGAAGGCTGCGGCACCGGCGACTGCGGCGCCTGCAGCGTCATCGTCGACGGCCGGCTCGTCTGCTCGTGCCTCGTTCTCGGGGCAGAGGCGGAAGGCCGCCGCATCGAGACCATCGAAGGCATGGCGGACGGCGACAGGCTGCATCCGCTGCAGCAGAAGTTCATCGAGCACGCCGCGCTGCAGTGCGGCATCTGCACGCCCGGCTTCCTGATCGCGGCGAAGGACCTTCTGGCCAGGAACCCAGATCCCACGGAAGAGGAAATCCGCTTCGGTCTCGCCGGCAACCTCTGCCGTTGCACGGGCTACGACAAGATCGTCCGCGCCGTCCAGGACGCCGCCAGCGCAATGAGGGCAGCATGACCATTGGTTTCGATCCCCGCTACCTGAAACGAGACTTCGCTTCTGTCGGCACGCGGCCTCTGCGACCCGACGGCATCGACAAGGTCACCGGCCGGGCGCGCTACGGCGCCGACTTCAACATGGCCGGCCAGTTGGTCGGACGCGTCCTGAGAAGCCCGCACGCCCACGCCGCCATCCGCAGCATCGACGCGTCCGCCGCCGAGAAGCTGCCCGGCGTCAAGGCGGTGATCACCGCCGCCGACCTGCCGGACCTGACCGACGGCGATGCCGCGATGTTCGACATTCTCGACAACTGCATGGCCCGCAAGACGGCGTTCTACGACGGTCATGCGGTGGCCGCTGTGGCGGCGATCGACGCCCGCACGGCGCGGCAGGCGTTGAAGCTGATCGTCGTCGACTACGAGGTGCTCCCTCACGTTACCGACGTCGACGCGGCGATGCAGCCGTCGGCGCCGGTGCTGCACGACCATGTCTTCACCGAGGGCGTCGAGCCGAAGCCCGGCAAGGCGTCGAACGTGCAGAAGCGCGTGCAGTACGGCCATGGTGATGTCGATTCCGGCTTCGCGCAGGCGGACGTCGTCATCGAACGGTCGTTCAAGACCGAACAGACGCATCAGGGCTACATCGAGCCGCATGCCTGCGTCGCCAACTACAGCGCGGACGGCAATGCCGATCTGTGGGTCTGCACGCAGGGCCATTTCGTCTATCGCCAGCACTGCGCGCAACTGCTCGGGCTCGATGCCTCGAAGCTGCGGGTGACCTCGTCGGAGATCGGCGGCGGCTTCGGCGGCAAGACCCATGTGTGGGCCGAGCCGATCGCCCTTGCGCTGTCGCGCAAGGCGGGGCGGCCGGTCAAGCTGGTGATGACCCGCGACGAAGTCTTCCGTGCGTCCGGACCGACCAGTGCAACCTCGATCGACGTCAAGATCGGCGTGCGCAAGGACGGCACGATCGTCGCCGCCGACGCGACGCTGCGCTATTCGAGCGGCGCCTATGGCGGCATGTGGGCCGAGCTCGGCGCCATGACCGCCTTCGCCTGCTATCGCCTCGAGAACGTCAGAACGGTCGGCTATGAGGTGCTGGTGAACCGGCCGAAGACTGCGCCCTATCGTGCGCCGTCGGCGCCGATGGCGGCCTTCGCGGTCGAGAGCGTCATCGACGAGCTCGCCGCGCGGCTCGGCATCGATGCGGTCGAGCTCCGCATCAAGAACGCCGCGCAGGAGGGCACCCGGTCCTCCTATGGCCCTGTCTACGGCCCGATCGGCATCGGCCCGACGCTGGAGGCGGCGAAGAACCATCCGCACATGAAGGCGCCACTGGGCGAGAACCAGGGACGCGGCATGGCCTGCGGCTTCTGGTTCAACTTCGGCGGCCAGACCTGCACCGACCTCAACATCGGCATGGACGGGACGGTCTCGCTGGCGGTCGGCACCATCGACGTGGGCGGCTCGCGTGCCTCGCTGTCTCTGGTGGCGGCGGAGGAACTCGGCATCGCCTACAGCCAGGTCAAGGCGGTGGTCGCCGATACGTCGAGCCTCGGCTACAACGACATGACCGACGGCAGCCGCGGCACCTTCTCCTCCTCGATGGCGACGATCTCGGCAGCGCGCAACGCCATCAAGGTGCTGCGCGAACGCGCCGCCCAGATGTGGGACATCCCGGTCGACAACGTGATCTGGGAGGGCGGCCACGCCGTCGCCGTCGGCGAGAAGCACGGCAATCTCGGGAAGCTGTCGCTGAAGGAGATCGCGGCGGAATCCGGCAAGACGGGCGGCCCGATCGCCGGCCACAGCGAACTCGTCGCGGACGGTGCCGGCGTCTCCTTCGCCACCCATATCTGCGACATCGAGGTGGACCGCGAGACGGGCGCGACGCGCGTGCTGCGCTATACGGTCATCCAGGATGCCGGCAAGGCGGTGCATCCGACCTATGTCGAGGGTCAGTACCAGGGTGGCGCGGCGCAGGGCATCGGCTGGGCGCTCAACGAGGAGTACATCTACGGCAAGGACGGCCGCCTCCAGAATGCGGGCTTCCTCGACTACCGCATCCCGGTGTGCTCGGACCTGCCGATGATCGACACGCAGATCCTCGAAATCCCCAACCCCAACCATCCCTACGGCGTGCGCGGGGTCGGCGAGACGTCCATCGTGCCGCCGCTGGCGGCGATCGCCAACGCCGTGTCGAACGCCGTCGGAGTTCGCATGACGCACATCCCGATCTCGCCTCCACGCATTCTCGCGGCGCTCGACGCCGAGGCGAAGGCCTGATGGTCGAAGTGACGCTCTGGGGATCACTCGGGGCGATCGCCGGCGGCAAGAGCCGGATAGAGGTCGAGGCCAAGGACATCAGGGAGCTGTTCCGCAAGCTTGCGGAACGGTATCCCGCGATGGAGCCGTGGATCGACCGGGGGATCGCCGTCTCCATCGACGGGACGATCTATCGCGACACCTGGTCCAAGGAGCTTCCGGAGGACGCGGAGATTTTTCTCTTGCCGCGCCTCGCCGGCGGATAGAGCCTCAGGCAGCCCGCGTCGTCGGCCGGTGTGTGCTGTTCCGTTCGATCAGGCGCGCCGAGACGACGACCGGCTCGATCGCCGGCGGCTTGCCGTTCTCGGAGGCGAGCACGATGGAAACGGTTTCCTCGACCATGGCGCCGGCATCCTGCCGGAAGGTCGTCAGGCCGATCGAGGCCCAGGAAGCGGACGGAATGTCGTCGAAACCGGCGACCAGGACATCCTCGGGGATGCGCAGGCCGAGCGATTTCCGCAGCGCGTCCATGGCGCCGATGGCCAGCAGGTCGTTGGCGCAGAACAGCGCCTGGGGAGGCTGTGCGCCATCGAAGAGCCGCAGCGCCGCGTTGAATCCGCCCTCGTAGCGGTAGTCGCCCCGTCCGACCTGTGCCGGCGCCGCTCCGATTTCCCGCAGCCGCTCCTGAAAGCCGCGCAGGCGCGCGGCGCTGGCATGGCTCTCCATCGGACCGGAGATGAAGGCGAAGGAACGCGCACCCCTGTCGACGAAGAGGTCCGCCACCGCCCGCCCCGCCTCGACATTGTCGCAGGAGACCGACGCGACCCACTCGTTCTTCACCGCGGTATTGAACGAGATCACGGGGATCTTCAGCTTGGCGAGCGTCTCCGCGGCCCCGGCGGAGAGGATGGCGAGAGCGCTGACGATGGCGTCGACGCGGTAGCTGGCGAGCTTCGGGATGACGTCGTCCAGCGCGTGGTCGCTTGCCGCATGGACGAGCAGGACCTGATGGCCGGCCTCCTGAAACCTGCTGGTGAACTGCTCCAGCACGGCCGAATAGAAGGGATTGTAGAGGCCGCCGACGACGATCGCGACGAGGTTGGACTTGTGGGTGAGCATGATGCGGGGAATGAGACTCGGCCGGTAGTCGAGCTTCGCGGCGGCCTCCAGCACCTTGCGGCGGGTGCTTTCCGACACATTGGCGCCGCCGCTGAAGGTGCGCGACACCGCCGATTGCGACACCCCTGCCATGCGCGCCACATCGACAGACGAGGCATATTTCTTCCCGGTATCCCTGAGCCGATCGGCGTCCGAAACGGCCTGCGTGCCGAGATCATCGGCGGGAGCAGGTCTCTTTCCGGCACTCATACGTGATCGTTCCTTCCAATGTGCGGAACGGGCTGCGTTCCGCCGCTTCGCATCGCGCTAGCTCATCCAGTTGCCACCGTCGACGTTGAGCGTCTGGGCGACGATGTAGTCGGCGTCGTCGCTCGCCAGGAAGACGGCGGCGCCGGTGAGGTCCGCCGGCACGCCCATCCGCCCGTAAGGCACGGCCGCTCCGACGAGGCGCTTCTTCTCGCCGATCGGACGGCCTTCATATTTGGCGAACAGCCCGTCGACAACATCCCACATCGGCGTGTCGATGACCCCCGGCGCGATGGCGTTGACGTTGATGCGGTGCTTGATGAGTTCGAGGGCCATGCTCTGCGTCAGGCTGATCACCGCGGCCTTGGTGGCGCAGTAGACCGCCACGTTGGCTTCGCCGCGCCGCCCCGCCTGGCTGGAGAAGTTGATGATCTTTCCACCCTTTCCGGCGGCCACCATGCGCCTGGCGATCATCTGGCCGGTGAACAGCAGGCCGCGCACGTTGATGTTGAACTGCCGGTCGAAATCCGCCTCGGTGATCTCGGTGAGCGGCGCCATGTTGAAGATGCCGGCGCCGTTGACCAGGATGTCGACCGGTCCGACCGCCGCGAACACCGCGGCATCCATTTCCGCGATCGAGGCATTTCTGCCGACGTCGACGCCGACGGCATGCGCCCTCGGCCCGATGTCGCGGGCCGTCTGCCGTGCCTCGTCCGCCAACAGGTCGGCCACGACCACCGTAGCCCCTTCTTCGACGTAACGTTCCGCGATGGCGCGCCCGATGCCGCGCGCCCCGCCGGTGACCAGTGCAACCTTGTCCTTCAGCCTCATGCCCATCCTTCCGTCACCGCATTGACAGCGATTTTTGATCGTGCATAGCTATGCACGGCCGATTTGGCTACGTCAATGTGCGACATGTCGCGGTGGGAATGCCGGGAGAGCGTCTTCCGGCGCGAGGAGAGGAGCGTGCCGCCGTAGCCTGTGGACGACATTGCCGGCCTGGAGGAGACGACAACCAAGTGGACGCCGGCCAAGGGCGCCCGTCATTCGGGAGGAATGAAAATGGCAGGGAAGATCGTTACGCGGTTATCGAACCGCCCGTTCGGGCGGCGTGAATTTCTCAAGGGCGCGACGCTGCTCGGCGCGGCCGGCGCGTTTCCGGCAATCATCACCCGTCGGGGCTTCGCCGCCGACAATCCGACCGTGGTCAATTCGATCCGGTCGCTCTCCAATCCCTACCACGCGACCTGGAACAAGGGCGGCGCCGCCTTCGCCAAATCGGTGGGTGCCGAATATGTGACGCTGGTCACCGAGGGCAACAGCGAGAAGGGCATCGCCGACATCAAGGCGATCCTGGCCAAGACCGGCGGCAACTGCGTCATCAACGTCGACCCCAACGACAGTCCCGACGCGCGGCCGATCGTCGAGGCGGCCAAGGCCGCCGGCGCCTATGTGGTGACGCAGTGGAACAAGCCCGCCGACCTGCATCCCTGGGACTACGACCCGAACTATGTCGCGCACATCTCGTTCAGCGGCGTGCCCTACGGCAAGGCGATGGCGGAAGCGCTGATCAAGGCGATGGGCGGCAAGGGCGGCATCGTCGCGCTGGGCGGCATCGAGTCCAACGTTCCGGCGATCGAGCGCAAGGCCGGTCTCGAAGAAGCGCTGAAGGCCAATCCCGACGTCAAGCTGCTCGACATGCAGGTCGCCAACTGGTCGGCGACGGAAGCGCTCGAAAAGACCAACGCCTGGCTCACCCAGTTCGGCGACGAGATCGGCGGCATCTGGGCGGCCAATGACGACATGGCGCTGGCGGCGGTGGAAGCGCTGCGCGCCGACGGCCGCGCCGGAAAGGTGCCGGTCACCGGCATCGACGGCATCCAGCTCGCCGTCGAGGCGATCCAGAAGGGCGAACTCGCCGGCACCGTCGCCTAGGATCCTTTCTGGCAGGGCGGCATGGGCCTGTCGATCGGCTACCAAGCCAAGACCGGCAAGTTCGATCCGTCGAAGGAAGGCCAGGAGCACCGCGAGTTCTACGGCACGGGCGTGATCATCACCGCCGAGAACGCGCAGGCCTTCTACGACAGCAACATCAAGGCGGAGCCGCAGCTCGACTGGAACGACATCTGGGGCCGCGCCAGCGGACAGATCAAGTACTAGGCCGGAACGGCGCGGGCGGCACGCTCCGCCCGCGCTTTCGCTCCGTCGCCGCGGCCCCAGGGCCGTGGGACGGCGGCGTTCGCAAGTTCTCCAACCAGCCTGTGGTGAAGCCCCTTGGAACCATCTGCGACCTCTGCGCCGGCAGATGCGACGACCGCACGGCGCGTCGGCCGTTTCCGGCTGGCCTCGTGGGCGCCGGTCGTGGTGCTCGTCCTACTGTGCGTCATCATCACCATCATCAATCCGAATTTCCTCAGCTTCAGCAATTTCGTGCGGATCAGCCAGGCGGCGATGATCCCGCTGGTGCTCGGCCTCGGCGCGACCTTCATCATCCTGATGGGATCGATCGACCTGTCGGTGGAAGGCGGCTTGACGCTGTCGACGGTGATCCTCTCGATGCTGGTGCTGAACGGCGCCAATTCCAACGATCTCGGCCTTCTTGCGGTGCTGATCGTGCTCGCCGTGGGCGCCGGCCTGGGGCTGGTCAACGGCGTCATCCACGTGCATCTCAAGGTGCCGAGCTTCATGACGACGCTGGGCGTCTGGTTCATCGGGGTCGGCGCGGCAAATGCGCTGCTCGGCGGCATGGCGATCCGCATCAACGACCCGTTCATCCGGGGGCTGGCGATCGAGCGGTTCCTCGGCTTCCCGCGCGGCGTCTGGCTGGCGCTGGGCTGCCTCGTCGTCGCGCTGGTCATCCAGAACTACACGCGCCTCGGCCGCTACATCTATGCGCTCGGCGGCGGCGAGGAACTGGCGGCGCTTTCGGGGATATCGGTGGCCCGGGTGCGCATCATGGCCTTCACGCTCGCCGGCATCTTCTATGCGATTGGCGGCATCCTGGCCGCGGCGCAGCTCGGGCTCGGCAACGCGCAGATCGGCAACGGCCGGCTGTTCACCACGGTGACCGCCGTCGTCGTCGGCGGAACGGCGCTTTCCGGCGGGCACGGCAGCGTGCTGCAGACGCTGGTCGGCGTGCTGATCGTCGTGGTCTTGTCCAATGGCATGGTGCTGATGGGCGTGCCGCCGAGCGTCCAGATCGGCGTGCAGGGCCTGATGATCATCGCCGCCGTGGCGCTTTCGATCGATCGCAAGCTGATGCGGATCGTCAAATGAGCACCGCCGCCCAGCCAGTCCTGTCGCTGGTCAACGTCGACAAGCGGTTTCCCGGCGTGCATGCCCTGAAACAGGTGTCGATCGACATCCGCCCCGGCGAAGTCGTCGGCCTGATCGGCGAGAACGGCGCCGGCAAGTCGACGCTGATGAAGATCCTGTCGGGCGTCTACCAGCACGACGGCGGCGAGATCCTGCTTTCCGGGCGCTCCACGCGTTTCGCCGATGCGGCGGACGCCAACAGCCAGGGCATCGGCATGGTGTTCCAGGAGCAGTCGCTGCTGACCAACCTGACCGTGGGCGAAAACATCTATCTCGGCAACGAGACGCAGTTCACCCGCCTCGGCATCGTCAACTGGCGGGCACTCTACGCCGCGGCCGCGCGGCAACTGGCGAAGGTGAAGGTCGACGTCGATCCGCGCATGCGCGCCGACGACCTCGATTTCGCCGCACGGCAGATGGTCGAACTCGCCAAGGCGTTGACGCTCGAAGAGAACGCCGGTGGCCACCTGGTCATCCTGCTCGACGAGCCGACCTCGGTTCTCGAACGCGCCGAGATCGACATCCTGTTCGCGCGGGTGCGGGCGCTGAAGGAGCGCGCGTCGTTCATCTTCGTCTCGCATCGGCTCGACGAAGTGCTGGAGCTCTCCGACCGCATCTATGTGATGAAGGACGGCGCAGTGGTCGCCGACCTGAAGGCCAGCGAGGCCGACGTCACCCAGCTTCACCACCTCATGGTCGGACGCAGCCTGCAGGCCGAGTATTATCGCGAGCCGCAGCAGCGGCCGTTCCGCGAGGAGGTCGTGCTCGAGGCGGATGGGCTGTCGCTCGGCCCCGCCTACCGCAATGTCAGCTTCAAGCTGCATGCCGGCGAGATCCTGGGGATCGCCGGGGTGATCGGCTCGGGCCGCGAGGAACTGACCCGCACGCTTGCCGGCTTCGCGCCGCACGACGGCGGACGCCTGCTGCTCGGCGGCCGCGAGGCGCGGCTCAACTCGCCGGCCGAGGCGGTGGACGGCGGCGTCGGCTACATCCCGCGCGAGCGGAGGGTCGAGGGCCTGGTGCTGTTCCTCTCCGTCGCCGCCAACATCACGCTGCCGGACCTCGAGAACCTGAGCAGCTACGGGCTGATCAACGGAGCGGCCGAACGCCGGCTGGCGGGCGGCTGGGTGGACCGGCTGAAGGTGCGGACACCGGGCATCAACGCGCTGTGCCTCAACCTGTCCGGCGGCAACCAGCAGAAGGTCGTCCTGGCGAAGTGGCTGAACGCCAGGGCGCGCATCCTCGTCCTCGACCATCCGACGCGCGGCCTCGACGTCGGCGCCAAGGAGGAGGTCTACGACCTCGTCCGGCAGGTGACCGCGGAAGGCGTCGCTGTCATCCTGACCTCCGACACGCTGGAGGAAACCATCGGCCTCAGCCACACCGTGCTGGTGATGCGCGACGGCGGGATCACCCACCGCACCGCCGCCAATCCCGGCGAGAAGCCGCGGCAGGTGGACCTGATAGGACACATGGTATGAGCGGGCTCGCCGACAGAATCGGGACCGACCGGCTCCGCCAATGGCTGCCGCTGGTCACGCTAATCGTGCTCGTCATCATCGTCGGCACGATGCAGCCGGTGTTCCTGCAGCCGTCGACGCTGCTGCAACTCGCCAGCGATACGGCGGTGCTGTTCATCCTGGCGACCGGCGTCACCTTCGTGATCATGCTGGGCGGCATCGACCTGTCGATCCAGTCGATGGCCTCGCTGGCCAGCGTCATCGTCGCGCTGACGGTCGCCCGCCTCGGCTACGGCGCCTTCGCGCTGGCGATCGGCATCGGCGTGCTCGCCGGCCTGCTGTCGGGACTCGCACATGTGCGCCTGAAAATCCCGTCTTTCATCGCCACCCTGGCGTCCGGCGGGGTGCTCTACAGCTCGGCCCTGGTGATCTCGGGCGAACGGTCGATCACGCTCCCCGACACCGAGCGCGCCTACCAGACCTGGATCACCGGGACGCCGTTCGGCATTCCCAACGTCATCATCATCGGCCTGGTGGTCCTGCTCGTCGCGCATCTGCTGCAAAGCCATACGCGCTTCGGCCGCTACAGTGCGGCGATCGGCGCCGGCGAGCCCGCCGCCTATGCCTCGGGCGTCAAGGTCAGCCGACAAAAGATACTGGCGTTCATGCTGTCGGGCGGTTTCGCGGCGCTGGCCGGCGTTGTGCTCGCCGGGCGGCTGGCCAGCGGATCGCCGACGCTTGCCGCCGAACTGCTGCTGCCGTCGATCGCCGCCGTTGTGGTCGGCGGCACGGCGATCACCGGCGGCGTCGGCAGCATCTGGCGCACGCTCGTCGGCGCACTGATCATTTCCGTGGTGCGCATCGGCATGACCTTCCTCGGCGTCAACATCTTCGCCCAGAACATCGTCTTCGGCGTCGTGCTGATCGTCGCCGTCGCCACAACCATCGACAGATCCAAGATCCCGATCGTCAAGTAGCCGGAGAACTCACATGGACATGCATCTGCGCGGCAAGACCGCCGTCATCAGCGGCGCCAGCGTCGGCATCGGCCTCGCCGTCGCCAATGCGCTGGCGGAAGAGGGCGCCAATGTCGTCATGGCGGCCCGGCAGGCCGACCGCCTCAACGAGGAGGCTGCGCGCGTGGCGGCAGCGCACGGCGTGAAGACGCTGCCCGTGGTGTGCGACGTGGCGACCGCCGAAGGTACGCAGGCGCTGATCGAGGCGGTGGAGAAATTCGGCGGCGCCGACATCCTGATCAACAATGCCGGATCGGGCAGCAACGAGACGATCATGGAGGCGCCCGACGACAAGTGGCAGCACTATTGGGAACTGCACGTCATGGCGGCGGTGCGGCTGGCACGCGGCATCGTGCCCGGCATGAAGAGGCGCGGCGGCGGTGTCATCCTGCACAACGCCTCGATCTGCGCCACCCAGCCGCTGTGGTACGAGCCGATCTACAACGTCACCAAGTCGGCGCTGATGATGTTCTCCAAGACGCTGGCCAACGAGGTGGTGAAGGACAACATCCGCGTCAACACGATCAATGCCGGGCTGGTGCTGACGCCCGACTGGATCAAGACCGCCAAGCAGTTGACCGCCGACAAGGGCGGCGACTGGCAGGGCTATCTGCAGAGCGTGGCCGATGAGCACGCGCCGATCAAGCGCTTCGGCAAGCCGGAGGAACTGGCGGCCTTCTTCGTGTTCCTGTGCTCCGACAGGGCATCCTACTCGGTGGGCTCGACCTATTATGTCGATGGCGGCATGCTGAAGACCGTCTGATCGTGCCACGCAGTGAGGGAGAAAACCTGTGGCCCACAATTTCCTGAGCGAACTGACCGGCTCGTTCGCCATGCCGGCGGCGGAGAATCCGACCGTCGCGATGATCGAATCCGCCTACCGGCATCATAAGCTCGACTGGCGCTACATCAATTGCGAGGTGACGCCTGAGAACCTCGGCGCGGCGGTCGCCGGCGCGCGCGCCATGAATTGGGCCGGCTTCAATTGTTCCCTGCCGCACAAGGTGGCGGTGATCCAGCACCTCGACGGGCTGGGTGCATCGGCGGAGATCATGGGCGCGGTCAATTGCGTGGTACGGCGCGGCACCTCCTATATCGGCGAGAACACCGACGGGAAGGGCTTCCTCGCCTCGCTTCAGGAGGTGACCGACCCGTCCGGCCGTTCCGTCGTCATGTTCGGGGCAGGCGGTGCGGCGCGGGCGGTCAGCGTCGAACTGGCCCTGGCCGGGGCGAAGTCGGTCACCGTCGTCAATCGCGACCGGGCGCGGGGCCAGGCGGTGGTCGATCTCCTCAACCAGCGCACCTCCACCCGTGCAGAGCTGGTCGAATGGAAGGGAACGTACCGCGTGCCCGAGGGCGTCGATATCGTCATCAATGCCACGTCGATCGGGCTTTTTCCCGACGTCGACGCTCGGCTCGACCTGGATGCAGCGACGCTGCGGCCAAACATGGTGGTCGCCGACATCATCCCGAACCCGCCGCGCACGCGCCTGGTGAGGGACGCCGAGCAGCGCGGCTGCAAGGTCATCGACGGCCTCGGCATGCTGGTCAACCAGGGTGTGATCGGCGTCAAATACTGGACAGGCCTGGACGTCGATCCCACCGTTATGCGCAAGACGATCGCCGATCTGTTCGGAGCGTGATCGCTCTCACCCAGCGGAACTCGCTTGTGGCGGGTCTTGCTGCGGAGCGGCTGCGACCCGTGGCAGCCGCCGGGTTCAACCTTTGGATTGGTCGCGCTCCAGCCATGACCTGACCCGGTCATGGTCGAGCGCGGTACGGTTGACGACGAACTTCGGAACACGGCCCTGCATCACCTCGACGATGCCGCGCAGGCCGGTCTCGGCCACGCCGTCGACGAACTGATCGGTCCAGCACAGGCAGTGCGGGGTGGCGATGACGGTGTCCATGCGGAAGAGGGGACTTGCCGGATCCGGCGGCTCGCGCTCGAAGACGTCGAGACCGGCACCTGCGATCTCGCCACGCTCCAGCGCCGCGATCAGCGCCGCCTCGTCGACGATCGGGCCGCGCGCCACGTTGATGAGGAACGCGTCGCGATTCATCAAGGCGAGCCGCTCGGCGTCGATCAGGTGGAAGGTCGATGGGTCGAGATTGCAGGCGATCACCACCATGTCGGCCTGACGCAGCAGATCTTCAAGCGGCAGGAGGGTCACGTTCTCTCCCGCGAGCTTCTCCGGAGTCAGGAACGGGTCACTGACGACAAGACGCGCCCCGAGCGGCGCCACGACGCGCGCGATCTCGCGGCCGATGCCGCCGAAGCCGACAATGCCAACAACCCGGCCTTGCAGGCCGATTCCGGTATGGTCGCCGCGCTCGGCCCAGCGGCCCTCGGCGATCAGCCGCGACTTGACCGGCAGCCGCAGGCTCAGCGCCAGGATGAAACCGAGCGCCGAAACGGCGACGCCGTGCCTGACGGCCTCGGGCGAATTCGTCAGCAGGATTCCACGCCGCGCCAGCGCCTCGTGATCGATCGCGTCGATGCCGACGCCATTGCGGGCGATCAGGCGCAGCCGGCCGGTATCGGCCTGAAGCGCCTGCTCGTCGACCTTCGAGGTGCCGATGAACAGCGCGTCGAAATCTGCGATCGCCGCGGCATTCATGCGTCCAGCGTCGACCGGCAGGATCTCCCAGCCGAGCTTGGCTGCATCGAGGATACCAAACAGGCTCCGGCTGAACATCGGTTCGCCGGAAGCCCCGAACAGGTCGGCGGTCACGCCGATGCGGGCACGGGTCTCAGCCATTTGCAGGCTCCCGGTCGAACGGCACCACCGGCTGGCCGAAACGCGCCGAGCGGTAGGCGCCGAAGACCAGCCCGTAGGTCTTCAGGCTGTCCGCGCCGGACGTCTCGGGCGTTCTGCCGGCGCGCATGCAATCGACCCAGTGCCGCTGGATGCGCGCGACGCTTTCCTGCGCCCCATGCCACGGCTTCTCCGACCAGTCGAACATGGCAGGCTCGACATCGATGCTTTCGGCCCGGCCATCGGCGAAGACGCTCATCCGGTAGGGCGGCGTCAGGCTGATGCTGCCTTTCGACCCTTCGATATGCAGCGTCATCTCCGGGAAAGGGTCCGGATGGATCGGGCTGGCGTAGCTGCACTCGACGATGCTGGTGGCGCCGCCCTCGTGGCGCAGCATGGTGGTTGCCATGTCCTCGCCGCGAATGCCTTGCTTGACCGTGCGGGTCTGGCAGTACAGGCTCTCGACCTCGCCCATCAGGTAGCGCGCGACGTCGAGCATGTGGACGCCGAGGTCGAGCAGGACGAAGTTTTCCGCATCGGCCAGATAGGGCTGCTTGCCGTAGATGTCGTGGCCGGTGCGGAAGGAGACGCGCGCCCAGTTGAGCGTCCCGATCCGGCCGGAGTCCAGCACCTCCCTGGCGCGGCGGACGGGAGTCTGGAACCGGGTGTTTTCGTGCACCATCAGCGGCACGCCCGCCGCGCGGGCCTTCTCGACGATGGCGACACTCGCCTCCCAGGTCGGCGCCAGCGGCTTCTGCACGATCGTCGGAATCCCGCGGTCGACCGCCAGGCCGACCAGGAAGGCGTGGCTGTCCATCTGCGTGGCGATGTCGACGAAATCGAGCTTCGCCGTATCGAGCATCTCGGCGGCGTCGGCATAGGCGCGCTCGGCGCGGAAATCCGATGCGGCCGACGCGGCCTTGGCCGGGTCGAGGTCGCAGACGCCAGCAAGCGTCACGCCTTCCATGTCCGCCCAGGCGGCCAGATGGTTGCGTGCGAAGAAGCCGCAGCCGATCACGCCCACGCGCAATGTCTTGCCAGTCACTTTCTATCTCCGGTTACGCGGGACCGAGGCCGGTCGGCTCGCGCTGGTTCAGTGGATTTCCTCGTCGCGGCTGCGGCGCAGGATCTCGCGCATGGTCGCGCTGGTGAAGCCGGGCTTGCGCGCCGGACCGAGGACCAGCGCCTCGTTGCCGGTGACGCGGTCTATCATTTCCGGCAGGCGGGTCACCGCCTCGTGCGGGATGACGACCGCGCCGTGGAAGTCGGCATGGATGACGTCGTCATGGCCGGCGCACATGCCGAAGATGTTCACGTCGCACTTCATATGGGTCATGTGGATGTGACCGTGGCTCGGGGTCACCCGCCCGCCGATGATCTGGAAGCCCGGCGCCAGCATGTCGCAATCGCGGAAAGAGCCGTTGGTCACGCCGCCCTCGACGCCGAGTGCTGCGTGGACCGTGGTCTGCACCTCGCCCCAGAAGGCCCCGAAGCCGGGAACATGGTCGAGGTCTTGGATGACGGCGATCGTCGGGATGCCGTCCGGCGCGACGTAGTCGTACCAATCCTCGCGCGGCGGGATCGGTCCGCGCGGCGGTTCCTTGGCACGGACGAAGCCGGTCCGGGCCAGGCCGACGATCGGTGCAAGCCTGCGGTCGACCGCCACCATCTGCTCGACGGTGAAGCCGTAGGAGCGGCTGTCGAACGACAGCAGTTCCAGCCCGTTGCAGATGGTGGGGGTATCCCACTTCTTGAGGGCGGCGAGATCGGCGGCGGTGAAGGGATATTTCGCCATAGCGTATGTCCTGTCGAGTAGGCCGGGTGGATGGTTGCCGGCCGGAAAGCTCATTCCACGCGAATCTTGCGGCGTTCCAGCCGTTCGGTGATCGCGGTGCGGCGACCGTCGACCCAGGCGGCAAGGAAGATGATCAGCGCCGCGACCAGCGGATAGAGGTAGGGGTCGGCGTTGAGCATCACGAGGCCGTTCTCAGTTGTCTGGACCAGCACCGCGCCGAAGATGCTGCCGAAGACGCCGCCGCGACCGCCGAACAGGCTGGTGCCGCCGAGAACCGCGGCGGCGATCACCGGAAACTCCTTCTGGTAGCCGAAGGTCGCGGACGCCGCGCCGATCTGCGAGACGGAGATGAAGGCGCCGATCGCCGCACAGACGCCGCAGATGCAGAAGACCGAGAAGACGATGCGGCGCACCGGGATGCCTGCCTTCTCGGCGGCGTGCGGATCGGCGCCGACGGCGTAGATCTGCCGGCCGTAGGGGGTCTGCGACAGGACGACCCAGCCGATCGCGGCGATGATCGCCAGGATCCAGATCGCATAAGGAACGCCGAACAACGCCGAGCGCCCCATCGTCTGGATCGTGTCGCTCTGGAACACCATGCGCGTCCCGGACAGGAAGAGCGCCAGTCCGCGGATGATGAACAGGGTGGCGAGCGTGACGATGAACGGGGCGATGTCGAAGCGGGTGATGAAGGTCGCGTTGACGGCGCCGAAGACAAGGCCGATCAGCAGCACAGCGGCGATGACGACGACCAGCGGCAGCCCCGAGAGATAGAGGCCCATCAGCACGGCGACCAGATACATGACCGAACCGATGGAGAGGTCGACGCCCTTCACCAGCAGCACGAAGGTCATGCCGATCGCCATGACCGCCACCGGGGCCGCCTGGTTGACGATGTTGCGGAAGTTCGCGACCGACAGGAAGCTGTCGCTCAACAGGCTCAGCGTGACGACGATGAGCCCGAACAGGATCAGCGGCGCGGCATTGAGGATCGCCAGCAGGAGTCTGTGATTGTTCATTTCGCCGCCGTCTCTCAATCCCAGAGCGCGGCGCGCATCAGCGCCTCGCGGTCGAAGTTTTCACGGTCGAAGAACCCGCGCGGCTCGCCCCGGCTCATCACCATGATGCGGTCGGCCATGCCGATCAGCTCCTCGATCTCCGACGAGATCATGAGGACCGCCGCGCCGTTCGCCACGAGCTGGTTGATGATCTTGTAGACCTCGTATTTCGCCCCGACGTCGATGCCGCGCGTCGGCTCGTCGAGGATGAAGACCTGCGGCGCGGTCAGCAGCCACTTGCCGATGACGACCTTCTGCTGGTTGCCGCCGGAGAGCGCGCGCACCGCCGTCCGATCGATCGAGGCGGCCCGCACATGGACCTTCTCGCTCATCTCGCGGGCAAGCGCGGTGACATGCGCCGGCTTCAGATAGCTCATGAAGCCGGATGCCTGCTTGGGCAGCGACGGCAGCAGGATGTTCTCGGCGATGGAGGCTTCCATGACGAGGCCTTCGCCGCGGCGATCCTCGGTCAGGAAGGCGATGCCGGCATCCATGGCGGTGCGCGGCGAGCCCGCACGCAATCTCCGGCCGTTCACGCTGATCTCGCCCGCGGCATAGGGATCGAGGCCGAAGATGATGCGGGCGAGCTCGGATCGCCCCGAGCCCATCAGGCCCGAGATGCCCAGAACCTCGCCCGGATGGAGATCGAACGAGATGTCGCGAACGATCCCCGGCTGCGACACGCCGCGAAGCGAAAGCGCGCTGCGCGAGGCGTCGCAATGCTTGTCACGCTCGGGGAAGAGATTGTCGATCGAGCGGCCGACCATCTGGGAGACGATGCGCTCGATCGAGGTCTGCGCGACCGGCTCGGTCGCGATCACCTGGCCGTCGCGCAGCACCACGATATCGTCGCAGAGCCGCATGACGTCGCCGAGAATGTGGCTGATGTAGATGATCGACATGCCCTGCGAGCGCAGCCGCTCGATGATCTCGAACAGCCGCTTCGATTCCGGCGCGGTCAGCGAGGTGGTCGGCTCGTCGAAGATGATCAGCTTGGCTTCGCGGGTCAGCGCCTTGGCGATCTCGACGAGCTGCCGCTCGCCCTGCGGGAGCCGGCTGACCGGCGTGCTGGGCGCCGTCTCCAGACCGACCAGCGCCAGCGCCTCCGTCGCCTTGCGGCGCAGCGCGCGCCTGTCGATCAATGGCAGCGGCCCGGCGCGCAGCGGGAAATGGTCGAGGAAGATATTCTCCTCGACGGAGAGGTTTTGGAACAGGCTCAGTTCCTGGTGGATGAAGGCGATGCCGAGCGCCTGCGCGTCGCGGGCGTTCTGCGGAGCGATCCCTGCGCCGGCCAGCTCGATGGTGCCCGAGTCCCGCTGCAGGATGCCTCCGACGAGGTTCATCGTCGTCGACTTGCCGGAGCCGTTTTCGCCGAGCAGGCCGAGCACATGGCCCTTCTGCACGTCGAAGCTGACGTCCTTCAGAACCTGGACGCCGAAGAAGCCCTTGTTCAGGTTGCGGACCGAGAGGAGAACGTCGCTCACGGCTCAGCTCCTGGCGACCATCTTGTGCCGCAGCACGTCGAGCAGCGCGGCGAACAGGATGACGGATCCCTTGATGGCGAAGACCGACGACAGCGACAGACCCATCAGTTGCAGGCCGTTGTCGACGACACTGAGGAACAGCACGCCGAAGAAGACGCCGAGGACGCGTCCGGTGCCGCCGAACAGGCTGACGCCGCCGATCACGGTCGCGCCGATGATGTCGAGGAGGATGCGCTGGCCGAGGATCGGCATGCCCGCCTCAAGGCGGGCGGTATAGATGATGCCGGCGATCGCCGAGCAGATGCCGGAGATGACGAAGGTCCAGACGATGACGCGGCGGACCGGGATGCCCGAGACGAGCGCCGCGCGCGGGTTGAACCCGACAGCCACGATCCATCGTCCGAAGACGGTGCCGGTGAGCAGGAAATGCGTTCCCAATCCGATCAGAACGGCGGCGATGCCCGCATAGGGGATGCCGAATATGCCGCCATAGCCGAGCTGGACGAAGCTGCCGGGCAACGAGCCGATGCTCGAACCGGAAGCGGTGTGGAGCGCCGTGTACCAGATCGCCGCGCCGCTGAAGAACATCATCGTGGTCAGCGTGACGAGGAAGGACGGCATCTCCATATAGGCCGTGCAGAAGCCGTTGAGCAGGCCGAAAGCAATGCCGATCGCGAGGATCACGACGATGGCGACGATCGTCGCCATCGGGCTTCCGGCCATGTAGCCGCCCTGCGCGGTGATGATGGAGGCCCCGACGACGCAGGACAGCGCCATGATCGAGGTGGCGGACAGGTCGATCTGCGCCACCATGAGGACGAGCATCAGTCCCATCGCGGCGATGAACAGCGGGATGACCTGAAGCAGGATTGCGACGAGGTTCGTCCTGGAGAGGATCTCCGGGACGAAGGGCCAGACGGCCAGGACGTAGAGGATCGTCAACGCGAAGACGAGATATCCCGACGAGATCGCCCTCTGCAGGATCTGGAGAGGGCGAAGGCCGCCCCCTCCGACACGCGTGTCTGCTGTGCTGTTGCTCACGTACCTGACCGATGTCTGCTAGCCGATGATGACCCGTGGCGAACGGCTCAGGGGTTCTTTTCCTTCCACACGTGGTAGCCCCACATCTCTTCGCGCTGCGCCTCGAGCTGATCCTGGCTGATGGCGAAGCCCGGGTCGATCAGAAGCTTGTCGACTTCCTTGCCGGCCCAGATGTCCTCGAAGGCCTTGTAGGCCAGATCGACCTCGAAGAAGAGGTTCTGCACGCCGTTGACGTCCATGTAGCCGTCGGCGAGCAGCTTGTAGCCGTTCTGGTCGCCGTCGAAGCCGGCGAAATAGACATGGCCGTCCTCGCCGGTCTTGTGCCACTTGCCGGCCGACTTCAGAACCTGCTCGATGACAGCGTCCTGCGAGTCCGACGGCGAGACCAGGAAGTTGATGTCGGGATTGGCCTGGATGGCGTTGGTCAGGCCCGAGAACGCCTTGTCGGCGTTCCACTCTGTGGCGATGCGGGCCACCACCTCGATGATGTCCGTATTCTTGTCGAGGATGTCCATCGCGCCGTCGCGGCGCTGCACGGCGTTGTTGTCGCCGAGATCGCCGATCATCACGGCGGCCTTGTACTTGCCGCCCTTGGCGCGGACGAGGTCGACCAGCTTCTGCACCGTGAGCTGCATGATCGCGCGATTGTCGGCCTGGATGGCGATGTACTTGCCGTCGTTCTCGGCCGGCGGACGGTTGAAGAACACGATCGGGATTCCGGCCTCGTTGGCGGCGCGGATCGCCGGAATGGCGGCGTTGCTGTCGGTCGGGATCATGACGATGCCGTCGACCTTGCGCTCGATCATCGCCTTGACCTGGTCGTTCTGACGGTTCTGGTCGCGGTTCGAGATGTTCTCGAGGATCGTCCAGCCGGCCTTCTCGGCCTTCGCCTTCATGATCGAGTTCGAGGTGATCCAGAAATCGGAATCGAAGGCATCGAACATCAGCGCGATGGTGCGCCCCTCGGCCATCGCCGGACGGGCGAAGCTGGCCCCGCTGGCGACTGCGATGACGCTCATCGCGCTGACAAGAAACTCACGACGTTTCAACATCAATCTTTCCTCCTGTTGCTGACCCCGGACCACACCGGCGCTCCTCACGAACCAAACCGCCAAGCCTGCGGCGGAAATCAGTCCTTGTGTTAGCCTATTAGCGGGTTATAAGGTTGTCTGACAAGTGGGTTCCTCGTCGAATGAAACGGCCTCCGCCAATATGCCATTTTGATCTATTGTCCCGATCGTGATGGGCGGGGCGGGAGCAGTTCGATGACGGAGAGCTACGAGGACAGTGTCGGGCATCTCGCGAGGGCGCCGCAGTTGCCCTCCCGAATTGCCAGCGTGCTGACTTCGGAGATCGTTCAGGGCCTATTGAAGGCGGGCGACCGGCTGCCGACCGAACAACATCTGGCCGAACGGTTCGGGGTGAGCCGCAGCGTGGTGCGCGAGGCGATCGCCCGGCTGCGCTCCGACGGCGTGGTACAGGCGCGGCAGGGCGTCGGCGTCTTCGTGCTGGGCATACAGGAATCCGCGACGCTGCGCATCGACGCGGAGCTGCTCAGCGACCGCAAGGTCTTCCAGTCCGTCTTCGAACTGCGCGCCATCCTGGAGACGCGCGGCGCCGGACTCGCCGCGGTGCGCAGCAGCGACGCCGACATCGCCGCCATGACCGCGGCCATCGGGCGGATGCCGCGCGAGCAGGGCGTCTGGGGCGAACAGGGCGTCAACGCCGACATGGATTTCCATCGCGCCATCGCCAGCGCCAGCGGCAACCCGTACATCGCGTCGATCGTCAGGATGCTGACGGTCCGGATGCGCGAAAGCATCATGTTCCTGCGCCAGAACATGAGCGATCCGGCCTCGGATCTGTGGAGCACCAACATCAAGGAACATACCACCATCCTCGATGCGATCGTGCGCCGTTCGGCGCGCGACGCGCGCGGGGCGATGCGCGTCCACATTTCGAACGCCGCCCGCCGCCTCGGCTATCCCCTCCACGAAGAGGTGCTGAGCCCCGAAGAGGCGTTCGGCGGCTGAGTTTCCAGAGACTTGAACCCAGCGGTGGCCGAGGCGGCGCCCGCGCTGCCGCGAGCCGGAGGATTGAGCTGATGAATGAGACGAGGGCCGGAAGCCCCGGGACCGCGGTGGTGACCGGTGCCGCATCGGAACGCGGCATCGGCAGAACGGTGGCGACGCGCCTTGCCGCCGGCGGCTGGAATCTCGGTCTGATCGATCGCGACGGCGAGGCCGTTCGATCGCTGGCCTCGGAACTCTCCGATCGCCACGGCGTGCGTATCAGCGCGGCGGCGACCAGCATCGCCGACGAGGCCGGCGTGGACGAGGCCGGCAGGCGTTTCGAGGCCGAACTTCCCGCGATGACCGCCGTGATCAACATCGCCGGCATCAGCGATCCGACGCCTTTCACGCAGACCAGCGTCGAGCGCTGGAACAACGTTCTCAACATCAACGCGACCGGCACCTTCATCGTGACGCGGCGCTTCCTTCCCGGCATGCTGGAGCGCCGCTACGGCCGCATCGTCAGCCTGTCGTCGACGGCCGCGCAGAGCGGCGGCGGCACCTACAGCGCGGCCGCCTATGCGGCGGCGAAATGCGCGATCGAGGGCATGACGCGCGGCCTCGCCATCGAGGTGGCCGGCAGGGGCGTCACCGCCAACGCGATCGCGCCTGCGATCATCGATACCGACATCATGGGCGGCCGCATCACCGAGGACCGCATGGACTATTTCACCTCGCGCCTGCCGGTCGGCCGATTGGGGAAGGTGAGCGAGGTGGCGGCGCTGATCGAGTTCCTGATCGGCGAGGAGGCCGGCTTCATCACCGGCGCGACCTACAACATCAATGGCGGGGCGAGAATCGGATGATACCTTCGGAGCTCAAGGGGGAGGTCCGCTACCCGGAAGGCGACCGCCATGCCGGCAGGATCTATGGGCGGCACGAGGCCGGCGCGATCCTTTCGGCGGTCGACCTGCCGTTGAAACTGCCGCACAGCCCGGCCGACTGGCCGGTCGCCGCGGCCATGCTGCAGTTCAACCCGACGACGCCCGCCGGGCTCACGGTGCGCCAGGCTGGCCCCGAATACTGGCACCGCCAGCTCCGGCAGATCGCGCGCGAGGGCTTCAACAGCGTCGAGATCCCGAGCGCCTGGCTGCCGATCGGCGAGATGGACGGCGCGGAGCGCGCCGCGCTGAAGGCCGTCTGCGCCGATCTCGGCCTTGCCATCTGTGCCACGTCGGTGGTGCGCAAGAGCATCGCCGAGCACGGCAAGGAGAAGGAGCATCTGGACCTGACGATGCGCGCCATCGACGCCGCCGCCGAGGTCGGCTCGCCACTGGTCTGCCTCGGCCTGCATCTCGCCCTGCCGCCGAGCCAGCTCGACGCGACCTGGTTCTGGACCGTGCCGTTTCAGATCAACGGCGACGATGTCGACGAATGGAAGCGTTCGGCTGCGACGTTCCGGGAGATCGGTGCCTATGCCGCCTCCGTCGGCGTCGAGATCTCGCTGGAACTTTACGAAGGGACCTATCTCGGCACGGCAGACGGCGCGGTGGCCTTCCTGCACGAGGTCGGACACGACAATGTCGGCATCAATCCGGACATCGGCAACCTCGTCCGCGCCCAGTGCGACATCGAGCCCTGGGAGGCGATGGCGATCAAGACGCTGCCCTACGCGAACTACTGGCATGTGAAGAACTACGCGCGTTCGGAATACATGGAGAAGGGCATCTACCTCTCGACGCCGTCTCCGATGATCAGCGGCATCATCGACTATCGGCGGGCGCTCGCCTTCGCCGTCGCGCACGGCTTCAAGGGCGCCATCCTGTGCGAAAACTACGGCGGCGACGGGCTCTCCGTCTCGGCCGAGAATGCCCGCTACGTCCGCACCCTTCTCGATCGCCTCGGCTAGAGCGATCCAGCTTTCGCAGGAATTGCTCTAGGCCTGTGGACCGTTATGGGTCGGGCGCGGCGCGCGTCGGAATCCGCGCGCCGGCGGTTCGTGCGCGCCGGGCCGGATGCCGTAAAGGCCTCCGGATGTCCGACGGCCTATCGGAACAGGTCGCCGGTCTTCGGGTTGACCTTGCGATAGTGGGCTTTCGACGGCTTGGCCAATCCAGGCTTCCGTCGTCCGCCCCGCCGGGTTGCGGCGGCATAGAAGATCGCGGCGGCGCCCGCGACGATCAGCGGAACCGCGATCAGCACGATCAGGTTCACCCATCCTGCCGACATCCGCTCCTCCATGCACCGCCCGGTTGTGTGATCATTTCAGTAGCCGAGCCACGCCACGACAAGAACCGCGACGCCGAATAGCGCGACGAACACGACGCCGAAGAGCTTGAAGGCGCGATCGTCATGGGCGGCGACCATCTTGTCGTAGGCTTCGTCGCCCATTTCCTCGCGGGCGAGCCGCTGCTGCAACTTGCTTCTCGCATCGTTCGATGCCGGCTGCATCTGCTTGTAGTACTGGGACATGACCGCTCCATGTTCTCGCCATGGCGGCCGATGGTCAACCCGCCCGAGGCGATTGCCCGGGACAAGCGCCCGTGACGGCGGCGCGGCGCCAGCTTCGCCCGGGCCGGATCAATGCAAGGAAACGACCCGCCGGCGAAACCCGCGAAAGCCGGACGGCGGCCGGCCGCTCCATCGGCATGGCGATCGGCGCGGCTGCGGGACGCCGGGCCGGCTGTTTATGCGGCGTTTATGCCGGACGTGCGGATTCCACATCGCGCGTTGATGCGCCTGCGCAGTAGGTCGGATGCTCCAGCAACGACGGAGCGTCCCATGCTCGACATTTTGTACATTGTGCTCGCCGCCGGCTTCTTCCTCGGCGCGGCGGCATCCGTCCGCCTGCTCGAGCGCCTGTGAGTCTCGCCATGGCGCTCGACCTCATCGTCGGCGGCGCGGTAGCCGCCTGTCTCCTCGTCTATCTCGGCTACGCGCTCGCCCGGCCAGAACGGTTCTGAGGCGCGGCAAGGGCATTCTCCATGGCAACCGACATTTTCCAGTTCATCCTCTACGCAGGCGTCGTCACCGCGCTCGCCTGGCCGCTCGGGCTCTATCTCGCCCGGCTCTATCAAGGCGGCCCCGTGGTCGCGTCGCAGCTTCTCGATCCGGTCGAGCGCGGCTTCTACGCGCTCGCCGGCATCAGGGCCGACCAGGGCCAGCACTGGACGCGCTATGCGCTTTCGGTGCTGGCCTTCAGCCTCGGCTGCTTCGCACTCCTCTACGCGATGCTGCGCCTGCAGCACCTGCTGCCACTCAATCCCCAAGGTTTTGGACCGCTTTCACCGGACCTTGCGTTCAACACGGCGGTATCCTTCGTCACCAACACCAACTGGCAGGCCTATGGCGGCGAGACGACGATGTCGTATTTCAGCCAGATGGCGGGGCTCGCGGTACAGAACTTCGTCTCGGCCGGCGTCGGCATGGCGGTCTGCGCGGCGATCGTCCGCGGCTTCTTTGCCCGCGAGCAGAAGACGCTCGGCAATTTCTGGGTCGATCTCACCCGCAGCATCCTCTACGTCCTCCTGCCGCTTTCCGTCGTGATGACCGTCTTCCTCGTCTGGCAGGGCGTGCCGCAGAACCTCACGGCCTCGGTCGCCGCGACCACCGTCGAAGGCGCACAGCAGACGATCTCGCAGGGACCCGCCGCCTCGCAGATCGCGATCAAGCAGCTCGGCACCAATGGCGGCGGTTTCTGGAACGCCAATTCGGCGGTGCCCTACGAGAACCCGACCCCTCTCGCCAATTTCGTCGAGATGGTCGCCATCCTGCTCATCCCCGCGGCCTTCTGCTTCATGTTCGGGCGCATGGTGCGCGACATGCGGCAGGGCGTCGCGATCTTCGCGGCGATGGGCGTTCTCTTCCTCGGCGCGCTGGCCCTCACCTACGGTTCGGAGATCGCCGGCAACCCGGCCTTCGCTTCGCTTCCCGTCGAGCAGACCGCCGGCAACATGGAAGGCAAGGAGGTGCGCTTCGGTGTCGGCAACTCGGCGCTGTGGGCGACGGCGACCACGGCGGCCTCGAACGGCTCCGTCAATTCGATGCACGACAGCTTCATGCCGCTCGGCGCGCTCGCCCCGATGCTGCTGATGCAGGTGGGCGAGGTGGTCTTCGGCGGCGTCGGCTCAGGCCTCTACGGCATGCTGTCCTTCGTGGTGCTGACGGTGTTCCTCGCAGGGCTGATGGTGGGCCGCACCCCCGAATATCTCGGCAAGAAGATCGAGGCGCGCGAGGTGAAGCTCTCGGTCATCGCCTTCCTGGTGATGCCGGTCGGCGTTCTCGGGCTCGGGGCGCTGGCCGCGGTGCTTCCGATCGCGCTATCGGCGGTGCAGGACGCCGGGCCGCACGGGCTCTCCGAAATCCTGTACGCCTATTCGTCGGCGACCGGCAACAACGGCTCGGCCTTTGCCGGCTTCGGCGCCAACGTTCCCTATCACAACACCATGCAGGGCATCGCCATGCTGCTCGGCCGCTTCGTCTACATCGTGCCGATGCTGGCCGTCGCGGGCTCGCTGGCGGCCAAGAAGGCGGCGCCGGCCTCCAGCGGCACCTTTCCGACCCACGGGCCGCTCTTCGTCACGCTGCTCGTCGCGGTGATCCTCATCCTCGGCGGGCTGACCTTCTTCCCGGCGCTGGCGCTGGGGCCGATCGCCGAGCAGGTCTCGATGCTTGCCGGCCAAACCTTCTGATCAAGAGACGTTGCGAGGCATGTCCATGCGCAAGAAACCCGATATTTCCCTGCTCGACCGGCGCGTCGCCGGTCTGGCGCTGAAGGCCGCCTTCGCCAAGCTCGATCCTCGGCTGATGGCGAAGAACCCGGTGATGTTCGTCACCGAGGTCGTCGCGGCACTCTCGACGCTGATCTTCCTGCGCGATCTTTTCGCCAGCGGCGACAGCCTCGCCGTGACCGGGCAGATCGCGGCCTGGCTGTGGTTCACGGTCTACTTCGCGAATTTCGCAGAGGCAGTCGCCGAAGGCCGAGGCAGGGCGCGCGCCGACAGCCTGCGCGCGACGCAGACCGACACGCCGGCCAAGAAGCTCGCCAGCCTCGATGCGGCGAGCCACGGCATCGCCTCCAGCCGCGGCCTGACGCCCGGAGACCTCGTGCTGGTCGAGGCCGGCGACATCGTTCCCGCCGATGGCGAGATCGTCGAAGGCATCGCCTCGGTCGACGAGAGCGCCATCACCGGCGAATCGGCGCCGGTGATCCGGGAGGCCGGCGGCGACCGCTCCGCCGTCACGGGAGGCACACGCGTCGTCTCGGACTGGATCAAGGTGCGCATCACGGCCAGGCCGGGCGAGAGCTTCCTCGACCGCATGATCGCCATGGTGGAAGGCGCGCAACGCCAGAAGACCCCGAACGAGATCGCCCTCAACATCCTGCTCGCCGGCATGACGATCATCTTCCTGATCGTGGTCGTCACGCTGCAGCCCTTCACCGCCTATTCGGGAACGCTCATCCCGATCGTCTTCCTCGTCGCGCTGCTGGTGACGCTCATTCCGACGACGATCGGCGGGCTGCTCTCGGCGATCGGCATCGCCGGCATGGACCGGCTGGTGAAGGCGAACGTGATCGCCAAATCCGGGCGCGCCGTGGAGGCGGCCGGCGACGTCGATGTCCTGCTGCTCGACAAGACCGGCACGATCACTTTCGGCGCGCGGATGGCGGACGCCTTCGAGCCGCTGCCGGGCGTCGGCGCACAGGAGCTCGCCGCGGCGGCGCTTCTCGCCTCGCTCTCCGACGAGACGCCGGAGGGCCGGTCGATCGTCGACTTCGCGCGCAAGCAGATCGGCCGCGGGCTCGACGCAGCGGACACGGTAGCGCAGACCATAGCGTTCTCCGCCAACACCCGCATCTCCGGCGCGGACCTCGTCGACGGCACGCAACTCCGCAAGGGGGCGTCCGATTCCATCCTCGCCTGGTGCGGCGTCTCCGCCGGCAACGAGCTGCGCGCCACCGTCGAGCGAATCGCGAAATCGGGCGGCACGCCGCTGCTCGTCGCCCGCGACAGGCGGGTCCTGGGCGTCGTCCATCTCAAGGACATCGTGAAGCCCGGGATTCGCGAGCGGTTCGCCGAACTGCGCCGCATGGGCGTTCGCACGGTGATGATCACCGGCGACAATCCGCTCACGGCGGCGGCGATCGCCGCGGAGGCCGGCGTCGACGACTTCCTCGCCGAGGCCACGCCCGAGCGGAAGCTCGAGCTGATCCGCAAGGAACAGGCGGAGGGCAAGCTCGTCGCGATGTGCGGAGACGGCTCCAACGACGCGCCGGCGCTGGCCCAGGCCGATGTGGGCGTGGCCATGAATACCGGGACGCCGGCGGCCAAGGAGGCCGGAAACCTGATCGACCTCGACAGCGACCCGACGAAGCTCATCGAGATCGTGCTCGTCGGCAAGCAGTTGCTGATCAGCCGTGGCTCGCTGACGACGTTCTCGGTCGCCAACGACGTCGCGAAGTATTTTGCGATCCTCCCGGCCTTGTTCGTGACGGCCTATCCGGCCCTGGACGCGCTCAACGTCATGCAGCTCGAAAGCCCGGGAAGCGCGATCCTGTCGGCGGTGATCTTCAACGCCCTGATCATCATCGCGCTGATCCCGCTCGCGCTGCGCGGCGTGGCCTACAAGCCGGCGACCGCGGCGAGCCTGCTGCGCCGCAACCTCCTGATCTACGGCCTCGGCGGCCTGATCGTCCCCTTCGTCGGCATCAAGGCGATCGACCTGATTGTCAACGCCGCCGGCATCGTATGAGGTGATCCCATGTTTTCGGAAATCAGACCCGCGATCGCCATGATCGGGCTTTTCACCGCCCTGACCGGCATCGCCTACCCCCTGGCCATGACAGGCGCGGCCCAGCTCCTTTTCCCCGTGCAGGCAAATGGCAGCCTGATCGAGCGGAACGGCGTCGTCATCGGGTCGACGCTGGTCGGCCAGGCTTTCGGAGGCCCGGCCTATTTCCACGGCCGCCCCTCCGCCGCCGGCAGCGGCGGGTACGATGCGTCCTCGACCGGCGGCAGCAATCTCGGCCCCACGTCGAAGGCGCTGATCGGACGGATCACCGCCGACGCGGCGCGCATCAGCGCCGAGAACGGCGGTGCGCGCGTGCCGGTCGACCTGGTCACCGCGTCCGGCTCCGGCCTCGATCCGCACATCTCGCCCGAGGCGGCGCTGATCCAGGTCGCGCGGGTCGCGGCCGCGCGGAGGGTCGATCCGGCAGCGGTGCGCAGCGTGCTTGACGCAACCGTCGAAGGCCGCACCTTCGGCGTGCTCGGCGAGCCGCGCGTCAACGTGCTGGCGCTGAACCTCGCGCTGGATGAGCGGTTCCCGCCGGAGGTCCGACACGACCGATGAGCCGCTTCGCTGCCATGCCCCCGCCCTCGACCCGCCGCAAAGCGGACGGCGGCCGCTGATGCCTGCCGTCGACGCGCGCCCCGAGCCCGAGGCCCTTCTCGCGGAAGCGAGGAAGGAAGGGCGCGGTCGGCTGAAGATCTTCCTCGGCGCAGCTCCCGGCGTCGGAAAGACCTACGCCATGCTGGAGGCGGCGCAGCGGCGCCGGACCGACGGCGTCGACGTCGTGGTCGGGGTCGTCGAGACCCATGGCCGCAGCGAAACCGAGCGGCTTGTCGCCGGACTGGAGGTCTTGTCTCGGGCGGAGATCGCCTATGGCGGCCGGCCGCTGGCCGAAATGCATCTCGACGGACTGCTCGCGCGCCGGCCGCGCCTTGCCCTGGTCGATGAGCTCGCCCATACGAATGTTCCCGGCAGCCGCCACGCCAAGCGCTGGCAGGACGTCGAGGAACTGCTGGACGCCGGCATCGACGTCTATTCGACGCTCAACATCCAGCATCTGGAAAGCCTCAACGACGTCGTCGCCCGCATCGTCCGCGTCAAGGTGCGCGAGACCGTGCCCGACAAGGTGCTGGAACTCGCCGACGAGATCGAACTGATCGACCTGCCGCCGGAGGAACTGATCGAGCGGCTGCGGCAGGGCAAGATCTATGTGCCGGAGCAGATCGCGCGGGCGATCCAGAACTTTTTCGCCAAGGGCAACCTGACGGCGCTGCGCGAACTCGCCATGCGGGTCGCGGCCGACCGCGTCGACGCGCAGATGGCGGCGCATATGAAAAGCCATGCGATTCCCGGGCCGTGGCCGGCGCAGGATCGCGTGCTGGTCTGCGTCAACGAGGCGCCGGTGTCGAAGGCGCTGGTGCGGGCGGCCAAGCGCATGGCCGAGCGGTCGCGCACGGACTGGATCGCCGCCAGCGTCGCCACTCCGCAATCGGAGCATCTGCCGGACGCCGCCAAGGACGCGATCGCGGAGACCCTGCGCCTGGCCGAGGCGCTGGGCGCCGAGATCGCCACCATCAACGCGGAAAGCCACGTCGCGGACGAGATCCTCGCCCTGGCGCGCAGCCGGAACGTCTCGCGCATCGTCATCGGCCGCCCCCGGCCGCGCCTGTTCACCGCCCGGTTCTCGCGCGAGACGGTGGCCGAGGAACTCATCCGCAAGGCCGGGGATTTCGAGGTGACGATCGTCTCCGCCGATCCCGGCGAGGCCCGCAAGGCCGCCATCCGTGGTGCCGTCCTCGTCCCGGAGCGCGACCCGAAGGCCTATCTCTGGACGGCCGCCACGGTCGCCGCCGCGACGGCCGTCGCGATTTTCGTCAACCGCGTGTTTCCGGTCGAGAGCCTGTCGCTGTTCTTTCTCGTCGCGGTGCTGGGCGTCGCCGCACGGTTCGGCCTGTGGCCCTCGATCTTCGCCAGCGGCCTCGCCTTCCTCAGCTACAACTTCTTCCTGACCGAGCCGTTCTTCAGCTTCGAGATCGCCAACCAGGATCTGGTGCTGACGCTTTTCCTGTTCCTCCTCGTGGCGATCGTCACCGGCAACCTCGCGGCACGGCTGCGCGATCAGGCGCGTGCGCAGCGCGCCATCGCGAAACGCACGGCAAACCTCTTCGACTTCTCCCGCAAGGTCGCCAGCGTCGCCTCGCTGGACGATGTCGTGTGGGCGGCCGTCACCCATGTCGCCTCCACCATGCAGTGTTCCTCGATGATCCTGATGCCGGACACATCCGGGCAACTCGTCATCGTCGGCGGCATGCCGCCCGAGGACCATCTGGAGCCGCGCGACCGCGGCGCCGCCGAATGGGCCTGGGAGAAGCGCGAGCCGGCCGGCTGGTCGTCGCCGACCCTGCCGTCGGCGACCTGGCTGTTTCTGCCGATGAAGAGCGCCGACCGGATCCACGGGCTGCTCGGCGTCCAGTTCGGCACCCGCCAGTACATTACGACGGAGGAGCGCCGCCTGCTCGATTCGCTGGTGGACCAGGTCGGTCTGGCGATCGAGCGGACAAAGCTCGCTTCCGACATGGAGCAGTCCCGTCTGCTGGCCGAGACCGAAAGCCTGCGCGCGGCCCTGCTGTCGTCGGTCAGCCACGATCTCAGGACGCCGCTGGTCTCGATCATCGGCGCGGCGACGTCGCTGGTCGATGCGGACGAGGCGCTGGGCAGGTCCGGCCGGCAGGCCATGGCCGAGACCATCCGCGACGAGGGGGAGCGTCTCAACCGCTACGTCCAGAACCTTCTCGACATGACGCGGCTCGGCTACGGTGCGCTCAAGCTGGCCCGCCAGCCGGTCGACCTGCGCGAGGTGGTGGGGCGCGCCCTGCGGCGCCTGGAACGCGACCTCGCCGGTCACCGCATCGTGCGCGACCTGCCGGCGGGTCTTCCGGAAATGTCCGGGGATGCGGTGCTTCTGGAGCAGGTGGTGACGAATATCCTCGACAACGCCGCGAAATACGCCCCGGCCGGCTCGCAGGTCACGCTCTCAGCAGAAGCGGCCGGCGAGCATCTGACGCTGGCGATCGCCGACCAGGGGCCGGGCATACCGGAAGGCGACCGCGGCCATGTGTTCGACATGTTCTTCCGGGTCCGCGCCGGTGACGGCCGGCCCGGCGGCACGGGCCTCGGACTCGCCATCGCCAAGGGGATCGTCGACGCGCATGGCGGATCGATCCGCGCGGAGGCCGCAATGGCGGACGGCACCGGCACGCGGATCGTGCTGACCCTGCCGACCGGTGCGGGAACCTCCGGAGGCCCGGCATGATGACCGGACGGATCCTCCTGATCGAAGACGACCCGGGCATCCGGAAATTCCTGCGCGTCGCGCTCGAAGCGCAGGGGCTGGTTCTTGAAGAGGAAGCTTCGGGCAGGAGCGGCATCGCCCGCGCCGCGACCGCGCAGCCCGACCTCGTCATCCTCGACCTCGGCCTGCCGGACATGGACGGCAAGGCGGTCATCGCCCGCATCCGCGAATGGTCGGAGGTGCCGATCCTGATCCTGTCGGTGCGCCAGGCCGAGGAGGAAAAGGTAGCCGCGCTCGACGCCGGCGCCAACGACTACGTCGTCAAGCCCTTCGGCATCGCCGAACTGATGGCCCGCGTCAGGGCGCTGCTGCGGTCGGGCGGGCCGGGCACTTCGCCCGAGGCCGAGATCGTCCGCGGAGACCTTCGCGTCGATCTGGCCCGCCACGAGGTCGTGCTCGCCGGCGAGCCGATCAGGCTGACCCGCAAGGAGTTCGACCTGCTCGCGCTGCTCGCCCGCAATGCCGGCCGCATCGTCACCCACCGGCAGTTGCTTGCCGATGTCTGGGGCCCGGCCCATGAGCACGATCTGCAGTATCTGCGGGTGTTCATCGGCCGCCTGCGCGCCAAGCTGGGCGACGATCCGTCCGTGCCGCGGTTCATCCTCAACGAGCCCGGCGTGGGCTACAGGTTCCTGGGGTGAGCAGGGTCTTCGCCAGCGGGCAGCCGGGCCTGGGAGAGGGGCTGCTGCGCCGCCTCATCCCGGACTGCCCGCGTCGGTTGTTCAGCCGGGGCGCCCGCCGCACTGCTCCGGCTCGCCCCTATTGGTGGAAGAAGGCGAATTTCACGACGAACAACAGTGCAATGATCCACGTCGCGGCATGGACTTCCTTGGCACGGCCGGTGGTGAGCATAAGTACCGCGTAGGAGATGAAGCCGAATGCGAGGCCGTTTGCGATCGAATAGGTGAAAGGCATCGCCAGTGCCGTCAGGGCAGCGGACGCTGCGACGGGCGTGTCCGACCACTCGACCTCGGTCAGCTCGCGCATCATCAAGGTTGCGACGAAGAGCAGCGCAGGCGCGGTGGCGCAGGCAGGCACGGCGCCGGCCAGCGGCGAAAAGAAGGTGGCCAGCAGGAACAGCGCGGCGATGACCAGCGCGGTCAGCCCGGTGCGGCCGCCGGCCTGGACGCCCGACGCGCTCTCGACATAGGCGGTGGTCGACGAGGTGCCGAGCATCGAGCCCGCGAGAATTGCGCTGCTGTCGGCCATCAGCGCGCGGCCAAGCCCGACATTGGTGTGCGTCGGACCTTCGGTCAGCAGGCCGGCGCGCTTGGCAACGCCGATCAGTGTGCCGGTCGCATCGAATACCTCGACCAGGACCATGACCAGGATGACCTGGATGATGCCGTGATTGAGAGCGCCCATGATGTCCAGTTGCAGGAAGGTCGGCGCGATGGACGGCGGGGCCGAGACAATGCCGCTGAACGTCGCGTCGCCGGTGAACATGGCCAGGATCGTGACGACCAGAATACCGATCAGGATCGCGCCCTTGACCCTGAGCGTGTCCAGGGTCGCGATCAGCAGGAAGCCGAAGATGGCGAGCAGCGTGGCGCTCGTCGTCATATCGCCGAGGCCGACCAGCGTGGCCGGATTGTCCACAACGATGCCGGCGCTCTTGAGCGCGATGATCGCCAGGAACATGCCGATGCCGGCGGCGATGGCGCTGCGCATCGAGACGGGAATGCCCGCCACCAGCCATCGCCGTACCCCCGTGACGGTGAGGAGCAGGAAGATGACGCCGGAGATGAATACGGCGCCCAAGGCCTGCTGCCAGGTGAAACCGAGCGCTGCGACGACCGTGAAGGCGAAGAACGCGTTGAGCCCCATTCCCGGCGCCATGCCGATCGGCCAGTTCGCCCACAGCGCCATGATCGCCGAGCCGAGCGCGGCGGCAAGGCAGGTCGCGACGAACACGGCGTTCCTGTCCATGCCGGTGCTCGACAGGATGTCGGGGTTGACGAAGATGATATAGGCCATGGTCAGGAAGGTCGTCAGTCCCGCGACGAGCTCGGTGCGGACGTTCGTTCCCATTTCCGACAGCTTGAAGAATCGTTCCAGCATTTCTCCTCCTTCGACGCGCTCCGCCGCCCATTCCTCCGGGGGCGACCCAAGCCGGCCGCAACCAATTTCGGCTGGCGTCCGGCGTGGGTTAGATTTCCACCTCTTGCGCTAGGCCCCGGGCCTTTGCGGCCTCGACCGCCGCGGCCGCGACCGCGAGATCCTGCAGGCCGACGCCCGTTCCGTCGAAAAGCGTAATGTCCTCCGGGGCCAATCGGCCCTTGGCCAGTCCGGCAATCACCGCGCCGATCGGCGTGATGTCGGCGGCGTCGATCAGGCCCTGAGCGACCGCATGCTGCGCCTCGCCGATGGTCACGGACTGCCCGACTTCGTCAGTGAAGACGCGGGCGCGTTTGAGCAGCGCGGCATCCACTTCCTGCTTGCCCTTCGTGTCGGTGCCCATGCAGGCCAGGTGCGTGCCGGGACGGACAAAATCGGCCATGACGAGCGGAGCGAAGCTCGATGTGATGGTGATGATCACATCCGCCTGCGCCCCGAGTTCGGGCAGCGTCACCGCCTCGAACGGCAGGCCGAGCCCGGCCGCGGTCTCGGCGAGGCGCGGCAGCATCTCCGGGTGGAGGTTCCAGCCGACGATCCTGTCGAATGTCCTCACCCGCGCCGCGGCGCGCAACTGGAACGCCGACTGGTGCCCCGCTCCGACCATGCCGAGAACCCGCGCGTCGGGCCGGGCCAGATGCTGGATGGAAACGGCTGAGGCTGCCGCGGTGCGCAGCGCCGTCAGCAGATTGCCGCCGACGGCGGCCGTGGCGCGGCCGGTATCGGGATCGAACAGGAAGACAGTCGACTGGTGGTTGGTCAGCCCCTTCGCCATATTGCCCGGCCAATAGCCACCGGACTTCAGTCCGAGCACCAGACCTGCCCGGTCAAATCCGGACTTGAAGCCGTAGATCGCGTCGGCATGGTCCAGCCCCTCGCGGATGACCGCGAAGTTGCGTGCCTCGCCGCGCGCCATGGCGGCGAACACGTTCTCGATGGCTGCAAAGACCGCAGCTTCGGTCAACAGGCCGGCGATCGCCTTTTCCGGTACGACGAGCATGGGACGGAACTCCGATGCGGGAATGCCTGGGTGAGGTTGGGGCCGCGCCGGCGGTGCGGCCGGCGATGTCACCGGTCAATAGGCCTTGCCGCGCGCCGACACGGGCCAGACGGTCTCGACCTTGCCGTCGCGGACGCCCACATACCAATCGTGGACATTGCAGGTCGGATCGCAGTGACCCGGCACGAGGCGCAGCTTTTCATTCACCTTGAGGGCGCCATCGGGGTCGTCGATGACGCCGTGTTCGTCGCTGCACTTGACGTATTTCACGTCGTCGCGGCCGTAGACGAACGGCAGTCCGCTATCGACCGATTGGGCCTTCAGGCCAGCGTCGCAGACGGCGCGGTCGGACGTCGGGTGGCTCATGATGCTGGTCAGGATGAACAGCGCGTTCTCCCATTCGCCCTTGTCGATGCGCTGGCCGCTCGCATCGAGGATGCGGCCATAGTCCGCGTCCATGAAGGCGTAGGAGCCGCATTGCAGCTCGTTGAAGACGCCCGAGGCGGATTCGAAATAATAGGAGCCCGTCCCACCACCCGAGACGAGTTCCGGCTCCAGGCCAACGGCCTTGAGGCCGGCGACCGCGTCCTTCACCATGGCGATCGCCACGTCGAGCTTTTCCTTGCGGGCATCGTAGCGGTCGATGTGCTGCATTGCGCCCTGATAGGCCTGGAGGCCGGTGAACTTGAGATTTGGCGCGGCGTCGACGGCCTTGGCGATGTCGACCACGGCGGCCGTGGTCGTAACGCCACAACGGCCTGCGCCGCAGTCGATCTCGACGAACACCTCCAGCGTCGTGCCATGCTTTTGGGCTGCCGCCGACAGGTCGGCAACATTGGCGAGGTCATCAACGCATACGATGATCCGCGCGCCGGACTTCGGCAGTCGTGCGAGCCGATCGATCTTTACCGGATCGCGCACCTGATTTGAAACCAGCACGTCCTTGATGCCGCCGCGCACGAACACTTCGGCCTCGCTGACCTTCTGGCAGCAGACGCCGGCCGCGCCGCCGAGACTTTCCTGCAGCTTCTGGACGTCGACCGATTTGTGCATCTTGCCGTGGCTGCGATGGCGCATGCCATGCGCCTTCGCGTAGTCGCCCATCTTCTTGATGTTGCGCTCAAGCGCGTCGAGATCGAGGATCAGGCAGGGTGTCTGGATGTCCTGTTCCAGCATGCCCGGAACAGCGGGGACGTCGAAGCCGACGTCGAGCTTGTCGAAAGATGTCACTGCGTTCACGATTGGACTCCTCAATTCCAGGGCAGCTTGTCGAGGTCGACATTGCCGCCGGTGACGACGACGCCGACGCGCCTGCCGGCGAAGATGGCGGGGTTTTTCAGGATTGTGGCGAGCGGCACGGCGCTCGACGGTTCCATGACGATCTTCATACGTTTCCAGATCAGCTTCATCGCATCAATGATCTCCTGTTCCGATGCGGTCAGGATATCGGCGACGTGGTTGCTGACGAAGTGCCAGGTCAGTTCCTTCAGCGGCACCTTCAGCCCATCGGCAACCGTATCCGGAGCGTCATCGGCAATGATGTGGCCGGCCTTGAAGCTGCGACAGGCATCGTCGGCCTGCTCGGGCTCCGCCGCGAAGATCTTGATGCCAGGGGCCAGATTGGACAACGTCAGGCAGGTCCCCGACACCATGCCGCCGCCGCCGATCGGCGCGACCATGGTGTCCAGATCGTCGACCTGTTCGATCAGTTCGGCCGAACAGGTCGCCTGACCGGCGATGACGCGCGGGTCGTTGTAGGGATGCACGAACTCGGCGCCGGTTTCGGCGACGACCTCGGCAAACACCGCCTCACGCGACGACGTCGACGGTTCGCACTCGACCACGCGCCCGCCATAGCCCTTCACGGCGTCCTTCTTGGCCTGTGGCGCGGTGCGCGGCATGACGACGGTGCAGGGCACGCCACGGCGGCCGGCAGCATAGGAAAGGCAGGTGCCGTGATTGCCCGACGAGTGCGTCGCGACGCCCTTTTCCGCCTGCTTGTCACTGAGGCCAAACACCGCATTGGAAGCGCCACGCGCCTTGAAGGCGCCCGCCTTCTGCAGATTCTCGCATTTGAAGAACAGCTCGGCCCCGGCAAGCCCGTTGATGAAGCTCGATGTCAGGACAGGCGTGCGATGAACGTGCGGTGCGATCCGCTGGCGTGCCGCAAGCATGTCGTCCAGAGTTGGGATGTACATGATGACGCCTCGTTCCTACGCCGCCGCCTTCAGCCGTGCAGCGGTCGTCGACCGATAGAACTCCTGTGCGGCGGCGACGCCGGAACCGAGGCGAACCGGCAGGCCGAGATCGGCCATGGCCATCTCGGCGGTGGCAATTCCCGACAGCGCCAGAACATCGCTCAGGCAGCCGAGATGGCCGATGCGGAACACCTTGCCCTCAACTTCGCCGAGACCGACGCCAAAGGCGACGTCATAGACTTCAGCCGCATGGGAGACGAGCTTCGTCGCGTTGAAACCATCCGGCGTGCGGATGGCGCTGACCGTATCGGACTGAACCGACGGGCTTGCAGCACACAATTCCATGCCCCAGGCCGAAACGGCGGCCCGGATGCCATCGGCGATGCGGCGGTGGCGAGCGAAGACATTCTCCAGGCCTTCGGCCAGCAACAGTTCGGTCGACACCTTCAATCCGTTCAGCAGGCCGACGGCCGGCGTATAGGGATAGGCATTGTTCTGATAGCTGCGGCCCATGTCGCGAACATCAAAGAAGGTGCGCGGCAGCTTCGCCATATCGAGCGCCGCCATGGCCCGTGGCGAGAACCCGACGATGGCGAGGCCGGTCGGCAGCATAAAGCCCTTCTGCGATCCGGTGACGGCAATGTCGACGCCCCATTCATCCATGCGGAAGTCCATGCAGGCGATCGAACTGACACCGTCGACATAGAGCAGCGCAGGATGGCTGGCCGCGTCGATGGCGCGGCGAACCGCGCCGATGTCGGACCGCACGCCGGTGGCGGTCTCATTGTGCGTCGCGAGCACGACCTTGATCCGATGCGCCCTGTCGGCGGCGAGAACTTCCTCGAACCTGTCGGCGGGGATGCCTTCGCCCCAGGGCGTTTCAACGACGATGACCTCGAGGCCATGGCGCGTGCACATGTCGATCCAGCGATGGCTGAACATGCCGTTGCGTGCTGCGAGGACCTTGTCGCCCGGCGACAGCGTGTTGGTGATCGCGGTTTCCCAGCCGCCGGTGCCGGTGGACGGAAACACGAAGATCTCCGCGCTCCTGCTTTTCAGGACGCGCTTCACGCCGCCCAATGCCGGTTGCAGAATCTCGCGGAAGAGCGACGAGCGGTGATCGAGGGTCGGCATGTCGACAGCCCTGCGCAGCGACTCCGGCAGGTTGGTCGGTCCAGGTATGAAAACCGGGTTCTGGCAGCGCATATCCGCTCTCCTCCTCGAAACTGACGCCAGCCTACTCACCGGCGAAAAGGGTTGCAATTTTTTTGAAAAAATCTTCCGACCAATAGAAAAATCGCAATTGTCGTATGATTTTCAATGGCGTATGATTTTTCAGCACTCGGAATCCATTGTTTCGGTTGTCTAGAAACTGTCTCTCCGTTTGCATCGAAAGCGCATGGCCTCAGCACATCGACCGCGCGGTCGCCCACGGAATGCGGCGGGTTCGTCCGCGAACACCATCCAGGCGCTCGACAGGGCGCTCGATGTGCTGAACCTGCTAGCGTCTGCCGCGGGGCTGACGCTGACCGAGATATGCAACCGCCTGTCGCAGTCGCCCGCGACGATGCATCGCGTTCTCGCCTCGCTCGAATCCCGGCGCATGGTGGAAATCGATCCGACCACCCAGACCTGGCACATAGGTTCCGGGGCGTTTGGCGTCGGATCGGCATTTCTTCGGCGGACCAATCTGATCGATCGCGCAAGACCGGTCATGCATCGGATGATGGAGGCGACAGGTGAAACCTGCAATCTGGGGATCGAGCGGGATGGAGCCGTGGTCTTCATCAGCCAGGTCGAGACGCATCAATCGATCCGGGCTTTCTTCCCGCCCGGGACCCGGTCACACATCCACGCATCCGGGATCGGCAAGGCGATATTGGCGAACCTGCGCTCGGACCAGCTCGACCGCATGCTGGCCCGGGTTCAGTTCAAGGTCTTTACGCCGCATACGCTTGTCGACGCGGGCAGCCTCCGACGCGAACTGGACCTTACCCGCATGCGCGGATTTGCGGTCGATGACCAGGAGCACACATTGGGCATGCGCTGCGTCGCGGCGGCTATCCGCAACCACCATGGAGAGGCCTTCGCGGGAATATCGGTTTCCGGACCCGTGCAAAGGATGGACGGAGAGCGATTGTCGGCCATCGGCGTCGAAGTGGCCCGATCGGCCAAGGAGCTTTCCCGCATGCTCGGCGGCGATGCGATCTGATTGATCCGGCAGCGGCGGCGAGACCGATTCGGAATTCCTCGCCGGAGGGCGTATTGCCTCGCCGCGCACACTGCCGGCAACCCGACATTTGCGTTAGCTTTCGGGTGAAATGGCACGGCGGTAGCGTCGATGTTCGTGAAGCAACTCGGGGATGGACGGCGGCTGATGCTGACGGAGAAGCTCGCCGGTCGAAAGGTCCGCATTACCTGCCGGACGTCCATCGCGACGCTGTCAGCAGAAGGACCTCGGTCAGCGATACCAGTGACTCCACACTGACCCATTCGTCGGGCCCGTGGGCATTGCCGCCACTCGGCCCCAGATGAACGGTCGGAGTGTCGAAATATCTATTGAAAAGGTATCCGTCGCCGCCGAAATTGGCTCCCGTCGGCTCGATGTCCTGTTGCAGAAGATCGCGACAGGCGCCGAGCACCTCCACAACGCCAGGATGATCGACGGGCGTATCGGCGCCGAAAAGATACCGGCTCGCGCGCTCCAGATGCAGTTCTCCGCCGTCCCGGGCTACCAACAAATGCTTCAGTGCCTGATCGAGTTCGGCACGGAGAGCCGCTTCGTCCATGCCCGGCAAAGTTTGTACAAAAAACTCCGCAAAAGCCTCGACCGGAATGCCGATATTGCCCCCTTCGGAAAGGTCGCCCGCCGCAATCTTGGCCATGACGAGGTCGCGGGGATGCGGTGAATTCCGGTAGAGCCCCTTGGCCGGTCTGGTGGCGTTGATCTCTGTCTCGTACTCCTGCAGCCGAAGGATGGCGCGCGCAATCAGCACGGCGGGATTGACCGTGCGCTCCCCCGCATAGGCGACGCCGCCCTGGCCTCGCGCCCGCAGATGAAACACCTGCCCGCCGCGCGTGTGGGGGCATACTTGCATGTTGGTCGGCTCAGGAATGATGCCGAGATCGCCCGTATGGCCGCGCAGCAGGCAGGCGAGGGTTCCGTTCGCGCCGGCATTCTCCTCGTCCACCACGCTGTGGAGAAGAATCCTTCCTGGGAGCTGGATCCCCTTGCTCGCCAGGATTTTGATGACGGTCGCGCAGGCTGCCACGCCGCCCTTCATATCGTAACCGCCGCGTCCGTAAAGCCGGTCGCCGTCGACGTGACCGGAGAACGGATCGCCGGTTCGCCACGGCAGCGGCGCCCGGCCGACCGTATCCATATGGCCGTTGAAAACCAGCGAGCGCCCGTTGCCATGGCCGGGCAACGTGACCACGACGTTCGGACGGTCCTGGTAGTCACGCCCCGGCCACCACGCCTCGTGTTGCTCGATGCCGGCGACCTGCGTAGGCTCGAACTCATCGATTTCGACGCCGGTGTCCGCGAAGAAGGCCTTCAAGACCCTCTGCCCCGCCGCTTCGTCGCCATAGGGCGCCCGGTTCTCGGTCGGTGTCCGTACCAGATCAACCGCGAGCGCCAGCAGATCGGATCGAAACTCACGGACCAGTTCCCTTGCCTGCGCCGGCTCGATCGGACCAACCATCTATCTCTCCTGCTGCGCCTGAGCGAAATGCGATAACAACATCTCATATGTTTAAAATCAACATTTCTGTTCGCTATCCGGTCGACCAGATGCGATATTTTTATCAGATTGTCTATTTGAATGTTGTAATTCAAGAAAAATAATGTGGAAATAACATTTTGGCGGAAATGGAACCGTGACCAGGCAGAAAGACATCGTCGTGGCGGGTAGCCACGTTTACGGCGCCTACATAGGGTGCGCCGACCTTCCGCAACCCGGTGAAACCGTGGCCGGGCAGGGCTTCGACGGTTGCGTGCTTGATGACGGCGGCAAGGGATCGAATCAGGCGTTCTGCGCGGCTCGGCTCGGTGCGTCGACGACCTTTCTTGGGGTAGTCGGAAGCGATCCTCAGGGCGCCGCTGCGATGGACGTCCTTCAACGGCAAGGCTGCGATGTGTCGTATGTCGAGCGGCACACCTCGATACCGACCGGCGTATCGGTGGCCATCGTCGACCGCCGGGGCCTGTCGATGATCGTGACAGACCCTGGTGCCAACCAGGCGCTCGATCCGGTCCTGATCGACAAGCATAGGGATGTGATCGCGGCGCATCGCTGGTGCCTGCTTCAGTTCGAGACACCGCTACAGACCGTTCTCCATACCAGCCGCGTGACACGGGAGCTAGGCGTGCGGACCCTGTTGACCCCGGGTCCCATGCTCGCGCTGCGGCCGGGCGATCTTGCGAACATCGATGTGCTGATACCGAACGAGACGGAAGCCGCCGATCTGCTGGCAGTAAGATCGCTGGATGGATCGCCGGTGGATGTGGCGCGCAGCATCGCAAAGAAGTGGCATGTGCCGAACGTGGTCCTGACGCGTGGTGCAAGCGGTGTGGCGGCTTGGTGGGACGGGCGAGGATATGAGATACCCGCCTTCAAGGTCGAAGCCCGAAACACCATCGGAGCGGGGGACGGATTTTCTGCGGCGCTGGCTACCGCGCTTTCACGGAATGCCGGCATCGCGGAGGCCTTGTCCTTCGCTTCGGCCGTCGCCGCACTCGCCGTGTCGCATGCCGGTGCGCCGTGGAGTTCGTATCCCGAGCCGGCGGTGGTCCGTGACTTTCTGCAGGAGCGCCGACTGTCCTCGCTCGCACACAAGATTCTGTAGGCCATGATGATCGCCGCGGTGCCGGACCACCGCGGCGATTATTCATTTCAGACCGCGGACATGATGTCGGCGGTGAACTGCGGCATGCCCGCGGTCAGACCGCCGTCGACGGTCAGGCTCGTACCGGTGATGAAGGCCGCCTCCTGGCTGGCCAGGAACAAGATGGCGGCGGCGAGATCCTCGGCTTCGCCGACGCGTCCGACCGGATACCAACGGCGAAGCGCATCGAGAAGTTTTGGCTCGCGCGTCAGGCGATCGTCCCACCAGGGCGTGCGCACCGAACCAGGAATGATGGTGTTGGCGCGGATATTGTGCGGTCCGTATTCGACGGCGAGTTGCCGTGCGAACTGGAGGAGACCCGCTTTGCCGGCGCTGTAGGCCGGCTCGGCCAACGCGACCAGAGCATTGACGGTGGCGACGCAGACGATGGCCCCGCCGCCGCGCTTGACCATCGAGGGTATGGCGGCCCGCGTCACGAAATAGGCGCCGTTGAGGTTCAACTCGACATCCGCGCGCCAGTTTTCCGGTGTTGAGTCCGAGAAGGTCTGGGCACGAGCTGCGCCGGCGTTGTTGATGAGCACCGACAGTGGCCCGAGCTCTTCAACCGCGCGGTTCACGGCCTTTTCCACACCTTCGGGGTCGGTGATGTCGGCGGCCAGGGCAACGGCGCGCCGGCCCTTTTCCCGGACGGCGCTGGCCACGGTCTCGGCCGCGGCGCCGTTGCGATCCAGGATTGCTACGTCGCCACCCTCGCGCGCAAACCTCTCCACAACGGCGCGGCCGATACCGCTTCCGCCGCCGGTCACGAGCCCGACCGCCCCGGTGAAGCGGCCGGTGAAGGTTTTTGCCTCTATGTTCGCAGACACGGACTCAGTCATGCCAAATTTCCTTTGGGTTGCATGTGTTTTCGGGGTCGTCAGGCGTGGCGGCTGCGACCGATATAGATGGCGAGCAAGATGATGGCCCCCTTGATGACGCCCTGCACATAGGGATCGACGCCCATCAGGTTTAACCCGTTGTTCAGGATGCCCAGGAGGATCACGCCGATCAGTGTCCCTATGATCGAGCCGCGTCCGCCCATGATGGAAGTGCCGCCCAGCACCACGGCAGCGATCGCGTCGAGTTCGAAGCCTACCCCAGCGCTGGGCTGGCCGCTCATCAGGCGCGATGTCATGACGACGGCGGCGACCGCCGTGGTCAGCCCGGAGATTGCGTAGACGAACAGCTTGACGCGATCGACCTTGACGCCGCTGAGGCGGGTCGCCCGCTCGTTCCCGCCGATCGCGTAGACATGGCGTCCAAACGAGGTGCGCTCGAGCACCACCCAGGCCAGAAGATAGACGGCCAGCATGATCAGGACGGGAACGGGGATGCCGACGATGCGGCCGCTGCCGAACCAGGACATCCAACCAGGCAGGCCCGAAATCGGATAGCCTCCCGAATACATAAGCGCGAAGCCGCGCGCCATGCCCATTGTCGCCAGCGTTACGATGATGGGCGGCATGCCGCCAAAGGCCACCAGCGCCCCGTTCAGGACGCCGAAGCCAACGCCGACGCCGAGTCCGGCCAATAGCGCGAGCGCGGGATCGAGCCCCCCGACCATGAGCCCGGCCATGATGGTGCCGGTGAGTGCCACCACCGAGCCCACCGAAAGATCAATGCCGCCCGTCAGGATCACGCAGGTCATGCCGATGGCGATGATGCCGATGATCGACACCTGTCGCATGACGTTCATCAGATTGGAGAATTGGAGAAAATTGTCCGAGGCCAGGCTCATCAGCACGCTGATGGCCACGAGCCCGAGCAGCGGCAAGGCCAGATCGGATTGCCGCAGGCGGGTCCACAGGCGGAAGGTGAATTGCTCCCCGACACGCTCCGGTGAAGCGTTTTCAGTGGATGGCATCAGACCCTCCCGCGGTTGCGTGCTTCATCACCTCCTGGGCAGTAACGTCCTCTCCCGCCAAGGTTTTCACGATACGGCCCGCCCGGAACACACAAACGCGGTCGGACATGCCGACCACCTCCGGCAATTCGGACGATATCATGATGATCGAGACCCCCCGCCTCGTGAGGTCGCGCATCAAGTGGTAGATTTCGACCTTGGCGCCGACATCGATCCCACGCGTCGGTTCGTCGAAGATCAGGATGTCGACATCGTGGTTGAGCCAGCGGGCAATCACCACCTTCTGTTGGTTTCCCCCCGACAATTCCTCCAGCCGCGTCTCGGGGCCTGGCGCCTTGACACGCACCATCGCCATTGCCGCGCCTACATCCGCGCTCTCGCGTTTGCCGTCGATGAAGAAGCCAAGCTTGCGATATTTGCCGTAGTTGTTGAGGGAAATGTTGTGGCGAACAGAGAAGGGCACGATGAGCCCTTCGTCCTTGCGGTTCTCGGGCAACAGGCCGATGCCGCTTGCTAGTGCGTCGGCGGCGTTGGCAAGGCTACGCTGCGTTCCATGCAGTTCCACACGACGCGAGGCCGCGTCGAATTCTCCAAGCAGCGCAAGCGCCATCTCCGTGCGCCCTGAGCCGACAAGGCCGGCGAATCCCAAGATCTCGCCGCGCCGCAACTCGAACTCGCTCGGCGGCATGTTCTTGTGCAAGCGCATTTCCCGTGCGCGAAGCACCACCTGCGCCGTGTCATCCGGATCCGGCTTGTCCGGGAAGCCCGCTTCAATCCGCCGCCCCACCATCATCAGCACCAATCGGTCGATATCGGTCTCAGCGACGGACGTGGTGTCGACGTAGTGTCCGTCGCGCAGCACCGTAATGCGGTCACAGATCTCGAAGATCTCGTCGAGGTGATGCGAAATGAAGACGATGGCGACACCCTCGGCGCGGAGTTGGCGCATCACGACAAAGAGATGCTCCACTTCCACGGGGGTTAATGTGGCGGTCGGCTCGTCGAGGACGAGGATGCGCGCGTCGAGTGCGAGCGCCTTGGCAATCTCAACGAATTGTTGCTGCGCGACACTCAGCTTGTGGATCGGCATGTCGAGGTCGATCTGGATGCCGAGACGACCGAGAAGCTCTCGCGTGCGGGTGCGCATCGCGGTTCGATCCAGAAGGCCGAAGCGGTTGTGCTTCTCGCGCCCGAGAAAAACGTTCTCGACGGCGTTGAGATACGGGATCAAGCTGAACTCCTGGAAGACGATCCCTATTCCGGCCTTGACCGCGTCGTCATAGTCCATGAAGCGCCGCTGCTGTCCGTTCAGCCGCATCTCGCCCTCATCGAAGGAGAGGATGCCGCACAGAATCTTCGACAGCGTCGACTTTCCCGCGCCGTTTTCACCGAGCAGCGCATGCACCTCGCCGGCAAACAATTGCAGATCCACCCCGTGCAGCACCTGGACCGGGCCAAAGCTCTTGCGGATGCCCTTTAGCTCCAGAGCCGGCTCGCGCTCGATCGAGCGCGGCCGGCCCAAGGGGAAAGGCCGTTCTTCCTGGAGCGTCATGACGGCATCTCCTTCCGTTCATGCGTATGAAAGCGCGCGGCCTCCCCCGCAGGAACGCCAACGGTGTTCCTGCGGGGGTTGATCACGCCTACCAGCTGAAATCGGCGGCGTTGGCGGCGTCCACCACCATCACATCCACGGGCACCTCGGTGGGCACCACCTTGGCACCCCAGAACTTGGCGAGCGCCATGCCAAGGCCGATGCGGATCTGGTCGCGGGGGAACTGGGCCGTCGTTTCGATAAACGCTCCTCCGCGTTTGATCGCTTCCACCGCCTCAGGCGCACCGTCGACGGAAGTCAGCTTGATTTCCTTGCCGGAGGCTTCGATCGCACCGAGCGCGCCCATTGCCGCGCCATCCATGACCGAGAAAATCCCTTTCAGATCAGGATGTGCCTGGATCATGTTCTCGGTGATGCTGAGCGCCGCCGCACGATCGGCCTTGGCGTTCTGGACATCGACCAGCTTCATTTCCGGATGCTCTTCGAGCGCCTTCTTGCAGCCAGCCACCCGCTCGAGGATAGGGACGACGGCGATGCCGTCGATGATGGCAACATCGCCCTTGCCGCCCAAGGCCTCGGCAAGATATTTGCACGACTTGTAGCCGGCGTCGGTGTTCTTCGAACCGACGAAGCTGTCGACAGGGCCGGCCGCATTGGCGTCGACGGCGACGATCACGACACCTGCGCTGTGAGCGGTCTCGATGGCGGATTGAATGCCATTGGTGTCGGCCGGGTTCACCACCAGAATATTGATGCCCCTCTGCACCATGTCTTCGATATCGGAGATCTGCTTCGCGACATCCAGGCCGGCGTCGGTGATGATGAGTTCCTTGGCGCCGACGGACTTGCTCGCCTCCGTCAAAGCCTCCTGCATGCTGACGAAATAGGGATTGTTCAAGGTCTGGAACGACATTCCAATTTTCAGACCGCCGTCCTGCGCAAAGGCGGACGACAAGGCCGCGGCCGACACGATTGTGCCGATTCCCAGAAGTTTCGCTACTTTATACAACATTGAATTTCCTCTCCCTAGATTTGATAGTTAGTATCATCGCAAGAATAAAGTCATCTATTCTTGTGATTCCAGACTTCCGACTGGAGGCTTTGCGGTCTTCTCGTCCACCCAGACCTCGCAATTCGAGTGCTCCTGCGCCAACGTGCATGGATAGAGAACCGTGGGTTCATGCATCAGCAGCACCCGCAGGGAATGTTGCTTCCATGGACCGCCGTCGCTGATCAGCAGGAGTCGCTTGGAACTCAGGACGTCCTCCATGCCGATCGTCACCGCCATCGGCGGAATGGCCTTCGTGTCGCCACCTGAGGTCCTGTGGGCGAACGCGATCAGCGTCTCGTCGTTGAGCGCGAGGATCCTGGTCCGCGAGCGCCGCATCTCGTCGAGCGTGATGTTCCACCAGCGTGACTGCGGCGGTTCGTTGTTGGCGATGTGTCCCGAATAGCCGAAGCCCGCATAGCAAAGATCCGGCTGTCCAGCCGCGCGGATCATGTCGGAATAGGCGCTCATATTGGCCGGGGTGGGGAAGTGCAGGTTTTCCTCCAGCGGCCGCAGATCTTCGTCAATGCGCGCGAACAGGTTGCGGCGCATGAAGCCCTGGAAAGACCATTTGTGATCGAGCGGAAGCAGCCTGCATTCCCAGGTCATCCACTCGTCCATGTTGAAACAAACAACATTCCGCCAGGAGATGCGCTCGCGGTTCGTGATCTCGACAAGTTCGGCATGGTGCCTGATCGGCCCGACAGGGAGGATCAGCACAGTCCGCTCGCCCTCGGCGTTGCGACGCTTGATCAGATCCGCAACCTCGCGCGCCAGGGCCGAGAACATCTCTGCCGCCTGGCCATAGATTCTGACGGGAAGGAAACTGTGCTGATCAAGTTCTCCCGCCGGTAGGCGCATGATCTCCTCCCAGCCGAGCCGGCCGCGAGGCGTGTCTGTTTCTTGTGCCGCAAACTGCATCCGGAAACCCTTGCCGTTGACCGCGGTGGTGTCTCCTGCGGCGCTAACAAAATGTTTATTCCACATAAAATAGTTTGTAAACACATATCTTGCTCGTCTCCAACGCGACCCGATCTCGGCACGGTTGGCCGAGATTTAGACCAGGCGGCGGCGATTTTGAGATGCTGAGGGGAATATTTTCGTAGTCAGATGTACAAACTCTGCGCTACTTCGAGTATTTTACGAGGAAATTGCCGGCTGAGCAGAGGGTCCCGAAACGTCAGCCTCGGCGGCGACAGGCTGCTGCCCTGGCATGGATGAACAGGATTCCAATCATGAAAGTGTGAAAATCACATTTTGAATAATGCGCGGCCTGATGCGCCCCGAAAAGGCCCCGCCGTCGCGGTGGGAGCTGGATTGCATTGCCGGGCAGGTGGCGACCTTCAGGTCAGCCGGCAATCTCGATGCGGACACCTTCAAACATAGCCCGGTAGTTGCCGCTGGGTTCACAATCCGTAACCAGGATGTCGATCGAGCGCGGGTCCGCGATCGTCACTAGCCCCGAACGTCCGAACTTCATCCGGTCGGCGGCGAGAATGACGTTCTCTGCCCGTGAAATGACGGCCCGGCTGAAATTGGCTTCCGAAACGCGCTGCGACATCAGCCCGTCGCGCAGATCAATCCCCGCCACCGAAAAGATCGCGTACTTGACCCGAAACTGGGAAATATAGGCGATGGCCGACTCGTCGAGCGCCGCCCCGTCGTCGGCCGTCAGCCGCCCACCTGCCATGAAGACCGCGTTGTCCGACTGAAATGCCAGGCTTCGGGCCACGTCGACCGAATTCGTGACGACCGTAAGCCGTCTGCGAACGCTCAGGGCCTGGGCTACAAAAGTTGCGGTCGTCCCGGTCTCGATGATCATGGAATCGCCGTCCTTGACGATCTCGGCGATGGCTTGACCGATTCGCAGCTTGCCCTCGCCGTTTTCCCGGAGGCGCTCATGGAAGGGGGTGTCAAAAAATGCCGACGGCAACGCCGCGCCGCCGTGGATCTTGTTCAGGAGGCCCTTCCGCTGCAGTTCCTTGACGTCGCGCCGGATGGTTTCTCCCGAGACCTGAAGCCGCTCGGCCAGGGTGGCGATCTCGATCGACCCGTCCTTGGACACAACCTCAACGATCTGGGACTGCCTAAACGTCTTCTTCGTTTGCACGCGTCAAATCCCGCCAGGCTGCGCTCGCCAGCTCTTCCCGAAACAAGTGTTAGATGAATCGAATGGCTTTCTCCAGCCTGTCCGATCTGAACCGGAACGGGTCCACCTTCTCAAGGGTTGCATCCGCCGGCAAACTCGGGCGGTTCACGCAAACTCCAGGTGGAGGAAAACTCAGGGGCAGGTCAGCATCGATGCATTTGGTCGCATGTTCGCCGTCGGTGGCGGCATCGTCCTCGTCGCGGGCATCCCGCTATTGCCGGGGCTCGTCGCCCGCGGCATTCTCGACCGGAGGCTTTGTGGCCAGAGGCCTTTTCCCCGCCCGCCCGCGGGCGGTATCCTGATGACCTGCGGATGGCGGTTCGTGGCCGCCGCCTTTGGCCGGCCCGCCGGTTCACACCAGTCTGTTAGTCCTTCGGCCGGCGATCGATGCCGGCCATCTGCTCCAATACCGCGCAGACGCTGGCCGTGTCCTGGAGTTCGCGTCCGGTGGCGGCGCCGACGTGATAGAGTTGCCCCGCCGCGGCGAAGACCGGCGTGGAGACGTTCAGCCCGGCCGCGAAATCGCCGATGATGGCGAGGTCCTTGAGATGGGTGCGGACGGTCGCGGTGGCCTTGTCGTAGCTGTTGTCGCGCATCAGCGGGCCGCGCACCTGGAACATGCGCGAGGAGCCGGCGCTGTCGGCGAGCGTGTCGTAGATCAGGGCCGGGTCGAGGCCGGCCTTCATGCCGAGCACCATCGCCTCGCCGGCCGCGACATTGTGGATGGTCACCAGCAGGTTGGCGACATATTTCATGATGCTGCCGTTGCCGAACGCGCCGAGATAGCGCTGCGCGCGGGACATGCCGTGCATCGCCGGCAGGGCCGTCCGGTAGGCCGCCTCGTCGCCGCTGGCGAAGACGACCAGATCCCTGTTCATGGCCTGTGCGCCCGTGCCGCTCAGCGGGCAGTCGAGCAGGGTCTTGCCTGACGCGGCGAGCCTCGCCTCAGCCGCGCGCTTGTCGGCGAGCGGCAGGGTCGAACATTCGATCAGGATCGCCGGCCCGGACGCGGCGGCGAGGCCGTCAGGCCCATCGATCGCGGCATGCAGGGCGGCCGGGGAGGGCAGGGAGAGGAAGATGATCTGCGCCGCCTCGGCAACCGCGCGGGGCGACGGGCAGGGCGTGCCGCCCTCGCGCTGCAGGCGGGCCATCGCTTCCGAGGACGGATCGTAGCCCGCGACTGCGAAGCCGTGCTTCAGCAGGTTGTGGCTCATGGCGAAGCCCATGACGCCGACGCCCACCATGCCGATCGTTTGTGACATTGCCTGCTCCTAGAGCGAGATGAGGTTGGATTGAACCATTCTGCCGGCGATGGTTTGGGGCAAGGTCGAGGGCTTCTGCGCGGTCGTACCGGCGGTACGGCCAATGCAGAAGACCGAAGGATTTGACCCAAGCCAGCCCGGCCCTGCGGGTTTGCGTTCGACGGGCGCCCGCGGCGTCGGCTTGCTCGGCCGTACCACCGGTACGACCTTCGCCATTGGGCGAGCCGCTTGTCTCGCCGTCCTTCGGACTCTGGCGGATCGCCGCCTCGAACGCCAAACTGAATGGCTCAATCCAGCCTCATCTCGCTCTAATGTGCCGCTGCGGTGCGGGCGCGGGTGCGCGAATACATCGCCGTCGCCGCCAGGATCAGCAGGCCGGGCAGCCAGTACTGCCATGCCGTGCCGAGACCGAGGAAGCCGGATGTGGCGGTGATCTCCTGCACCAGGATGACGCCCGCCAGCGCCCCGAGGAACGAACCACGCCCGCCGAAGATGCTGGCCCCGCCGAGAACGACGGCGGAGATGCTCTGCAGCGTGTAGTTCTGGCCGACCGTCGGATCGCCGACGCCGACCTGCGCCGCCAGCATGAAACCGCCGATCGCCGTCAGCACCGAGCAGGACACATAGGCCAGGATGACGCTGCGGTTGACGCGGGCGCCGGCGCGGTGCGCGGCGACCTCGCTCGAGCCGATGGCGCGCAGCTCCATGCCATAGCGCGTCTTGCGAAGGGCCCATTCCAGCAGCAGCGCGGTGGCGACTGCGGCGAGGAAGGCGAGCGGCAGCGGCCCGATCCGCATGGTCAGCGTCTGGACGATCTCGCGCCGGAAAAAGCCGTCCGGCACGGAGCGCAGCACGAGCGAGACGCCCTGCAGGGCGATGAACATGGCAAGGGTGGTGATCAGCGGCGACAGGCCGACGATGCGTATGAGCACTCCGTTGACCAGCCCCACGAGTGCCGCCGCGCCGATCGCCACCACCAGGCCGAGGAGGAATTCCGGAGGCGAGTTCAATTCCGTGGCAAAGAATGAGAGGATGACGACCGTTAGGCCCGTCAGCGGGCCGACCGACAGATCTATGCCGCCGGTCAACAGGACGATGAGCTGGCCCATCGCGATGAAGGCCAGCGCGCTGGCGAGGAAGAGCGTGCCGTTGAGACTTCGGACGCTGAGGAAACGCTCGTTGACAGTCGTCGTGTAGAGGCCGAGCACGACGATCAGCGCCAGCAGAATCAGCGTCGGGGCGAGATCGCCGGAGAAGAAGCGCTTCAGCCCCTCATGGCCGGACTTGTGGACGTCGGCCTCGCGATGGCCGGCAGCGCCGATCGCGGCGCCGGTGATCTTCTCTTCGGTCAGATCGTCGCCGGTCAGCTCGCGCACGACCTTGCCGCGCGAAAATACCAGCACCCGGTCACAAAGACCCTGAAGCTCGATAGCGTCCGAGGACAGCACCACGACGCCTGCGCCCTTGGCGGCGATCTCGCGGATCACCCGGTAGAGTTCGACGCGCGCACCGGCATCGACGCCGCGCGTCGGCTCGTCGGCGAGAAACACGGACGGCTCGGCGGCCATCGAACGGGCGAACAGCACCTTCTGCTGGTTGCCGCCCGACAAGGTCGATATCGCTACCTCCGGCGACGGCGTCTTCACTGCCAGTGAACGGATGAATGAGCCGACCAGGCTCGTCTCGGCATTGCGCGAGACGAAGCCGAAGCCCGCGAGCCTGTCGAGCACCAGCGCCGTGGCGTTCTCGCGCACCGTCAGCGGCAGGAAGGCACCCTCGGTGTGGCGATCGCCAGGCAGATAGATGATGCCGCCATCCTGCGCCGCGACGGGATTGGACAGCCGCACCGCCTTTCCATCGACGGACAGCTCGCCACTGACGGAGACGAGACCGGCAAGCGCGCGGATGAAGTCGCGCTGGCCATTGCCTTCGACGCCGGCCAGGCCGACCACCTCTCCAGGGCGAAGCTGCAGGTCGACGCCCTGCAGCTTGCCGCCACGCAGGGCCTTGGCATCCAGAATCGGTGCGCCCGCGTCGCGCTGCGTCGTCTTGTCAGGAAAGGCGCGCCCGACGGAGCGGCCGATGATGAGTGCGAGGATTTCCTCTTCCGAAATGCCGGTGGCGGGGAATGTGCCGCGCATCCGGCCGTCACGCAGGATCGTTATCCGGTCGGCCACACGGCGCACCTCCGGCAGGCGATGCGAGATGTAGACGACGGCCGTGCCCTGCGCCTTGATGCGTGCAATCTGGTCGAAAAGCCTTTCCGTTTCGACGGCGGTGAGCGCCTCCGTCGGCTCGTCGAGTACCAGCACCTTCGGCTGGAGGGCCAGTGCCCGGGCGATCTCGACCAGTTGCCGCTCGGCGATGCTGAGGTCCGAGACGCGCAGGCGCTTGTCGAAGTCGGCGCCGACTTCGGCAAGCTGCCGGTCTATCCATTCCGACGACGAGGCGGCCGATGCGCGCCGTTCGGCAGGGACGCAATAGAGGAGGTTCTCGGCGACGGTAAGGTCGTCGAGAACCGACGTATGCTGGTAGACGACGCTCAGGCCGAGCGCCTGGGCACGGGCCGGATCGGCCTCGCCCAGCGCCTCGCCGCCGATCTCGATGGTTCCGGAGTCCGGGGCGGTGGCACCGGCCGCCACCGCCATCAGCGTCGACTTGCCCGCACCGTTCTCGCCCAGGAGCGCGTGCACCTCGCCCTCGACCACCTCCAGCGTGACGCCGCCGAGGGCGGTCACGCCTGGATAGGTCTTGACGACGTTGACGAGGCGGAGGACGGGAAGGCCGGGCATGCGTGTCGTCCGTTACTCGGTCTTGCCGAACTCGGCGAGTTCGCCCGGCTTGAACCCGGACGAGGCGAAGGTGTCGGGAGCCTCGTTCGGATCGCAGGCCGGCGCCTTGCCGCCCGGCAGCGAGCTTTCGAAGATGCCGAGGTCGAAACGCAGCGGCTCCTTGTTCTCGATGCCCTGGAAGGCCGCGATGGCCTTGCGGGCGGCGACGCGCCCGATCCAGTTGCGGCCGGAGATCGTGCCGATCTGGAAATTCGGATTGTCGCCCTTCAGCTTCTCGTACTCGCAGGACAGTGCGTTCGCCTCGAGCGAGGTGACCGGCACCAGCGGCTTGTTGGCGGCCTGGTAGGCGCGGATGACGCCCAAGGTCGCGAAGCCGTCGCTGTCGTTGATGACGGCGTCGATCTTCGGATATTTCGCCAGCATCGCCGACATCGCCTGCTGGACCTGCGCGGCATCCCAGTTGGTCACCGGCCAGTCGGCATAGCCGGTCAGCAGCGTCATCTTGGGATGGTTCTTGAAGGTGTCCTCGATGCCCTTCAACGCATTGCCCGAGACCGGGTTGCCGGCCGGGCCGCCGAGGAACACGACGTTGCCTTCGCCGCCCGTCGCCTCGATCACCCAGTTGGCCCAGGACACGCCCGCGGCGTGCTCGTCCCAGTCGAGATACTCGACATAGTCCTTGCCGTTCTCGCCGCCCGGATCGGCTGCCCACGGCACAACCTTGACGCCGGCGTCTGTGGCGCCCTGCAGCGACGGCAGTTGCGCCTTGCCCCAGTCGGGGATGATGACGAGCGCGTCGATGCCTTCCGAGACCATGCCGTTGACGTCGGCGATCGACTTCTGCAGGTCCATCTGGCCGATGCGCACGAGCTGCTTGACGTTGGCGCACTTGGCCGCCTCGGAGCGGACAGCCGCCATCGACGCCTTCGACCAGCCGTTGACGCCGAAGCCGTCGTGGATGCCGAGCACCATCTCCTTGTCGCCGCAGAAGGCCGTGTCGTCGGTCTTGCCGGCCGCCTGGACGACGGCGGCGGCGTCCTGCGCCATCGACGCCGGGGCGCCGAGCAGAAGGGCCGCGAGCGAACTCGCCGCCAGCAGGGTCGAGCGTGAGAATGCCATGATGTCTATTCCTCCCGTTGGTTCTGTTTCGAATCCGTTCGAGCCGCTGCGACCGCCCGGCCGCGGCGGCGTCGTTGCCTCATCCCGGCGCATCCCGATTGTCCGGCGCGAGCTGCTGCGCCGGTTGCGGTCGCCGGCTTGGCCTGAGCATCGCCTGCCACGGCACCAGCCGGATCGACATGCCGAGAATGATGATCAGCGCCTGGATGATGAACTGCGCCGAGGTCGGTGCGCCGAGCCCGATGGTGAGCTGCTGGAGCTGCACCAGGAAGATGGCACCGAGTCCCGTCGCCGCCACGCTGCCGGCGCCGCCGAGCAGCGACGTTCCCCCGAGCACCACGACGGTGATGACCGGCAGCAGATAGGAGTGGCCGACCAGCAGGCTGGGGACGCCGAGATAGCCGGCGAGCAGCACGCCGGCGAGCGCATAGAAGAAGCCCGCGGCGGCATAGGTGGCGATCTTGTAGCCGGTGACGCGCATGCCGGCGGCGCGCGCCGCGCGTGCGCTGGTGCCGACCGCGACAAAGCGGCGGCCCACCACCGTGGCCCGCACGAACACTTCGACGATCACGATCGCCGCCAGTGCGAACAGCGCGAGATACGGGATCCCGGCGGCGCGGCCGACGGCGAAGCCACTCAGCAGCGACGGGACCGCGTTGGTCGAGGTGCCCTTGGTCAGGTAGAAAACGGTGCCGTAGAGCAGGGCGTTCACCGCCAGGGTGGCCACGAGGGGGGTCACGAAGAAGCGGGTGATGGCGATGCCGCAGATCACGCCGGAGATCATGCCGCTGGCCAGCGCCATGGCGATCCAGAGCGGCAGGGATGCGTTGCTGCCGAGCGGGAACTGGCTCACCAGCACTGCGGCCAGCGAGATCACGCCCGGCACCGACAGATCGAGGCCGCCCTGCTGGATGACCAGCGTCTGGCCGGTCGCCGCAATGGCGAGAATTCCCGCGAAGGACAGTACCGTGAGCAGCGAGCTCGCCGAAACGCTGCCCTGCGCCAGCAAGGGGCTGACCGCAAACAGGATGATCGTGGCCGGCAGGATGAGCAGGAACTGCGGCGGCAGGAACGCCCGGATGCGGTCGATCATGGGGAAGCTTCCCCCGGACCGCGGCGAAGCGGGCCGCGGCGCGGCGCGAGCGTCGGCCACGTCCCTGTCACGGCCGGTCCAGGAATGACGTGGAAGCCGGCGCCTTCGCCCGCTTCGGCGCGCCGAGCGCGACGGCCTCGGCTTTCAGGCCCTTGCGCGCGGGCGGCGTGCAGCAGCCGCAGCCGACGCGATGCGCCTTGCCAGATCTGGCGACGGCCTTCGGCTGCGCGCCGAAGCCGAGCTGTGCGCTCGCGAGCTGCCGCGGCGACAGGTGCCCGCACGCCGGACAGGCGCAGGGCTCCGCGAACAGCGCGACGGAGCGAAACTCCTCGAACGAGCCGCACCGATCGCAGTCGTAGGCATAGAGCGGCATCCGGCAACTCCGTCCCGGCTGGCAACCCGGGGATGCGGGCCGCAACCCGGTCCGCGCCTTGGAACACTCTTGGACTCCGGACCCGATCAGCTTTCGGCGTCCGTCCCCCCTGTATACGGCTTGGGCAGCCAGTTGCCGTCGCGCGGTACGCCCGCGCGGTCGAACAGCCCGTCTACCGCGGTCTCCATGCGGCGGCGCAGCGCCTTCACGTCGACGTCGACCAGCTTGCCGTGTCGCTTGACCGCCCGACCGCGGACGAAAACCGAGTCGATATTGCCGACATGAGCGTCCTCGATCACCACGCCGACCGGGTTGTTGATCGGGAACATGTTGAGCGAGTCGGTATTGATGATGAGCAGGTCGGCATCCTTGCCGGGGGTCAGCGAACCGGTCTTGTGGTCGAGGTTCGCCGTGCGCGCGCCCTGGAGCGTGGCGAAGTCCAGCATGTCGCGGGCGGTCAGCGGCAGCGGATCGAGCAGTTTCCTCGCTTTCAGAGCCTCGGCGTTGACCACGCCGCGCGTCGCCGCCATCAGGATGCGGATCTGCGTGAACATGTCGCCGCCGACCGAGGTACAGATGTCGATCGAGATCGACGGGCGGATGCCGTGCTTCAGCGAGGAAAGCGTCGCCGGGTTGCCGTGGCCCATGTTGAGCTCGACCTCGGCGGCGATGGAAACGGTGCCTCCGGTATCGGCGATGAGCTGGAATTCGTCGTCGTCGAGGGCCGAGCAGTGGACGTAGGTGGTGCGCGGCCCGCACAGTCCCAGCCTGTACATCTGCTCGACGGGCCGGTTCAGCCCCCACAGGCCGTCGCCGGCATGGACCGTGATCGGCAGGTTGAGCTCGCGGGCACATTCCTGCTCGCGCAGGGTCTGCTCCACCGTCGCGAACTGGATGCCGCGCGGGGCGAGCGCCATGGTGCACAGCCCGTCGTCGGAGCTGAAGTAGCGCTTCCTGACCCGGGCCACATCCTCAAGGTCCATCGGCAGGTCGCTGATCGGGAACCATTCCTTGTTGGCGTTGCCGTAGGCGAAGACGCCGCGGATGCCGGAGTCCATCAGGCCCTTGACCGCCATGTCGGAATGGTCGGGCGAGTTGTTGTTGTGCGACCAGTCGACCAGCGTGGTGATGCCGGCGTCGAGTGCCTCGAGCGCGCCGATATAGTTGCCGACATACATGTCGTCGGGCGTATAGAGCCCACCCATCACGCCCCGCACGCCGCCGAAATACTGCGCCAGGCTCCAGTCCGCGGCCGCGTTGCGCAACAGGCACTGCCAGGTATGGCGGTGTGTGTCGACGAAGCCGGGCAGCACGATCGAGCCCTTGCCGTCGATCTCGTGAGCATCGACCGGGCCGAGATTCGGCCCCACGGCCGCGATCTTGGTGCCATCGATCAGCACGTCGGCGTCGAGATGCTCGCCGATGTCCTTGTCCATCGAAAGCACGATGGCGTTGCGGATGATGGTGCGATTCATGCAACTCCTCCTGCCGCAGCCCGCCGCTGCGAGCTCTCCTCCCCGCAGCGCGACCACAGCCACTTCCGATCGTTCAGACGACCGAACCTCGAATGCGAGCAATCAGCTTCCGAGGTCAAATCCGAACTGCGATAACGATAACAGCCGAAATTTGTGCCTTCAAATCAATAGACCTGATACCCCTTATTCGGGGTCTTGATGGACTGCCGACAGCCGACCGAGGTCGGCGAAGGGCTCCACCGCGCCGGCCGGCACGGGCACGTGGAAGGCATTGATGGTCATGGAGATCAGCGTGTAGTAGCCGAGGATCCCGACCAGATCGACGGTGGCCTCGAGACCGAGCGTCGAGACCGCCTGCCGGTAGGTCGGCTCCGCTACCTCGCGGCGCCTCACGAGTTCCGTCGCGAAGCCGTAGACCGCGCGCGCCTCGGCGTCGTCGAGCCTCGGCGCCGCGCCGGTGCGGATCGCCTCCGCGACCGCCTGCGGAACGCCGGCCTTGATCGCGATCGGCGCGTGGACGTGCCATTCGAAACCGGAGCGCCAGTGCGCGCCCACGACGAGAATCGCCAGCTCGGAAAGACGGGGCGCAAGGCGCGTCCCGTAGCGGCAGTAGGCGCCCAGCGCCTGCGCCTTGTCGGCCAGTCCGGGATTGACTAGCCACACCCGGAGCGGACCTTCGACGATGCCGCGCGGCCCGGACATGATGTCGTCGTAGATGCGGCGCTGATCGGCCGTCAGCGCCGACTCGTCGAGCGTCGGCGGACGGGAAATCTCATCGCTCATGGGTATTCGGCCTCAGGAAAACGTAGTGAACTGGCCGAAGCGGCCCTTGGCGAAAATGAGCGGATGGCGGTCGCTGCTGTGCGTGCGCACGGTGCGGCCGATATAGAGTTCGTGGTCCCCGCCGTCGTCGCGGCGCTCCATCTCGCACTCGATGTGCGCGACCGCGCCCTGGATCAGCGGCACGCCGCCAAGGCCCTCGGTGGTGGCGACGCCGACGAACTTGTCCTCCGCGCCGCGGGCGAACTGCAGCGCGAGTTCGGCCTGGTCCTCCGCGAGGATGTTGACCGCGAAGCGGCCGGCATCGCGGAACACCGAGAGGCTCGGTGCCTTCAGGGCGAGGCTCCACAGCACCAGCGGCGGGTCGAGCGACAGGGTGTTGAAGGAACTCACCGTCACGCCGGCGCGGCGCCCCTGCGGGCACACGGTGGTCATCACGGTCACGCCGGTCGCGAAGCGCCCGAGCACCGTCCGGTACTCGGTCGGGTGCACACCCGGAGGCGGAGCGCTGTTCGAGGTCTTGGTCATTTGGAGGCTGTTCATGCCGATCTTTCCTCGGATGCCGCTTGCATGAACGACAATAAAGCGATAGCCGACCCTTGAGGAAATGATATTATCAGGACGAACATATCAGAAGTCGTGATGTCATGCTGAACATCAAGCAACTGATGGCCTTCGTCGGCGTCTACGAGGAACGCTCCTTCTCCAGGGCGGCGAAGCGGCTGAACGCCACGCAGTCCGGACTGTCGATGCAGACGCAGCAACTGGAGCAGCGGGTCGGCATCAAGCTGTTCGACCGGTCGCCGCGCGGCGTCGTCCCCACCTTCGCGGGGCACAGGCTCTACGAACTTGGCGTTGACCTGATCCGCAGGCTCGACGAGGCCGATTCGGAAATCAGGGCACTTTCCAGCGGCATCTCGGGTGACATCCGCATCGGGCTGATGCCTACCTTCACGCGCGGCGTCCTGGCACCGGCGCTGGCCGAGTTCATGGCGGACTACCGGAACGTGAAGGTGTCGATCCTCGAGGCCTACAGCGCGGTCCTCACCGAGGGCGTGGCCAATGGCGAGTTCGACTTCGCGATCGTGCCGCGCGCGCCGCACCGCGACGGACTGCGCACGCGCCTGCTCGGCTCGGACCGGGAAATCCTGGTCTGCCGGCCGAATCCGGGGCTCCGGCACCTGGCCCCGGTGCGCCTGGCCGAGCTGCCCCCGCTCAAGCTCGTGCTGCCGGCCCGGGGGAATGCGCGCCGCGACGCCTTCGAGAGCTATGCCGAACTCCATGGAATCCGGATCGCCACCATCCTCAGCATGGATGCGATGATCGCGACGCTGGAGTTCGTCACGCATTCCGATTTCGTGACCATCCTTCCCGAAACGATCTGCGTGAATGATTTCGACGGCAAGGCGCGCTCGCTGCATCCCATCGTCGGGCCTGTGCTGACGGTCGACTACGCTGTGATCGAGCCGGCGCGGTCGGCCATGCACCCCGCCGCGCAGCTCTTCCTCAAGGGGCTGGAGGTCCAGTACCGCAAGCTCAACGAGGTGTGGTCGCGCTATGACGAGGGTCTCGCGCAATAGATATCACGCGTTCTGATTGGTTACATCAGAACATATCGTTTCTTCTGACATCGCCGATTCCGATAGCCTTTACCGTGTCGAAATGCCGGAGCAGCACGGATGCAACTCGGATTCTTCACCATGCCTATCCACCCGCTGGATCGGGATTGGCGCGAGACGCTGCGTGAGGACCAGGAGGCCTTCTTCCTCGCCGAGGAACTGGGCTTCGCGGAGGCCTATGTCGGCGAGCACATCACCGACCAGGCCGAGAACATCCCGTCCTGCATCGTCTTCCTGGCCAGCATCGCGGACCGCATCAAGCGCATGCGCCTCGGCACCGGCACGGTGAACCTGCCGAACTCCCATCCGGCGCATGTCGCCTCGCAGGTCGCCATGCTCGACCATCTGCTCGACGGTCGGCTGAACTTCGGAATCAGCCCTGGCGGGCTGCTTTCCGATGCGGAGATCTTCGGCAATCTCGACGCCGACCGCAACGCGATGTTCGTCGAGGGCATCAATGCCGTGCTGGACCTCTGGACCAAGGAGCCCCCCTACGATCTCGACGGCAAGTACTGGAAGATCTCGACGAAGCGCACGCTGATCCCGGAGATCGGCCAGGGCATCGTCTCGAAGCCGCTGCAGAAGCCGCATCCGCCGGTCGTGGTCACCGCGGTTGCGCCCTTCTCGAAGGGTGTCTCGGCGGCGGCGGCGCGCGGCTGGGATCCCATCTCCGCAAACTTCCTGATGCCGAAATGGGTCGCCACGCACCGCGATTCCTACGCCGAGGGCTGCAGGCAGGGCGGGCGCGCGGTCGACTTCTCGAACTGGCGGGTCGCCAAGAGCATCTTCGTGGCCAACGACCGGAACACGGCGCGGGACTATGCGAGGGGCGAGGGCAGTCCCTATGTCCACTACTTCCGGTCGCTGTTCACCAAGCTGGTGAGGAACGGCCGGTCAAACCTCTTCAAGGAGGACCCGGACATGAAGGATTCGGACCTGTCGCTCGAAAGCGTCATGGACCGCCTCGTCATCCACGGCACACCGGACGAGGTGGCCGACAAGCTGCTCGCCTTCCGCGAGGAAGTCGGGCCGTTCGGCACGCTTCTCTATGCCGGCCATGACTGGCGGGATGCCGCGCTCGGCAAGCAGTCGATGCGGCTGCTTGCCGAGAAGGTGCTGCCGAAGGTCAATGCAGGCATCGGCGCGGCGGAGGTGAGGGGGGCGGCATGACCGAGATGCGGAAAGTCGGTTCGGGCGATGCCACGCTGCATGTCGAGATCGAGGGTGACGAGGGTCTGCCCTGGCTGATCGCCAGCAACTCGCTCGCCGCCGACCTCTCCATGTGGGACCCGCAGATGCGGGAGCTGACGAAGCGCCGCCGCGTGATCCGTTATGACACCCGGGGCCATGGACGCAGCAGCGCGCCGGTCGGACCCTACTCTTTCGACATCCTCGTTGCGGATATGGTCGCGGTGCTCGATGCGCTGGAGGTCGGCGAGGCCGACATCCTCGGCCTCTCGCTCGGCGGCATGACGGCGCTCGGCATCGCGCTCGAACATCCGGGCCGCGTGCGGCGGCTGGTCTGCGCGCAGGCGCGCGGCATGTTTCCGCCGCCGGGCCTCGCCATGTGGGACCAGCGTGCCCAGGCGGTCCGCGACGGCGGGATGGCGGCGGTCGTGGACGACACGCTGTCGCGCTGGTTCACGCCGGAAACCCATCGCGATCGCCCAGACGTGGTCGCGCTTGCCCGCGCGATGATCCTCGCCACCTCGCCCGACGGCTACATCGCCTGCACGGCGGCGCTGAAGGGCCTCGACTATCTGCGCCGTCTCGGCGACATCAAGAGGCCGGCGCTCTACATCGCGGGCGAACTGGACGGCGGTGCCCCGGTCGACGTCATGCGCGAGATGGCCGACGCCACGCCCGGCAGCCGCTTCGAGGTGCTCGCGGGCGTCGCCCATATCGGCAATATGGAGGCGGCCGCCGCCTTCGACGCCGCCGTCGCCGGCTTCCTGTTCGGCGGCGACTGAAGCGGTCCGGAGGACCCGGCGTGGCAGCACCGACGGTGGCCGGCTTTTAGGGCCGGGGCGTCCTGGGGGTGCGTCGCCGTCAAGCTGATGGCCGGCACGGCGCGCGACAAGCCCGCTGGACGAGGTTTTACCGGGAGACCGGGATCCCGCGCCGGACCGGCGCGAAACGGAGGAGACGGGCATGGCAAAGCTTGACGGGAAGGTGGCCTTCATCACCGGAGGATCGCAGGGCATCGGCGAGCAGACGGCTCTGCTGTTCGCACGCGAGGGTGCGACCGTCGCCGTCCTGGCGAGCAGCGATCTCGTGAAGGCGGAAGGGGTCGCCACGCAGATCCGCGCCGCCGGCGGCAAGGCGAGCGCCCATGCGGCGGACGTGCGGGACGCCGCTGCGCTGGCGACGGTCGTGGCGGAGATCGAGAAGCTGCACGGTCCGATCGACATCCTGGTCAATTGCGCCGGCGTCTTTCCGCCGACGCCATGCGGCTCCACGCCCGACGAGGTCTACGCGACCGTCATGGACATCAACGTCAAGGGTACGTGGAACGCCATCGCTTCCGTCTCTCCGGGCATGCGGGCGCGCAGGACCGGCTGGATCGTCAACGTCTCGTCCGTTCTGGGTGCGATGGCGCTGGCCAACTACGCCGTCTACTGCGCCTCGAAGGCGGCGGTGAACATGCTGACCCGGTCGCTGTCGATCGAATTTGGCCGTGACGGCGTGCATGTCAACGCCATCGCACCGGGCAATACGGCGACGCCGATGAACGCCAATCTGCGCACCGAGGAGCAGTACAAGGGCTTCGTCGAGGCCATGGGCGCGCGCACGCCGAGCGGCCGCACCTATTCGAAACCCGAGGAGATGGCGCAGGCCATCCTCTATCTGTCCTGCCCCGACAGCCAGCCCGTCCACGGGGCAATCCTCACGCTGGACGAGGGCTTTTCGCTCGGCTTCTGATCCCCCCGGCCTGCCGAACGGCAAAGGCCCGCGGGATCGCTCCCGCGGGCCTTTGCATATAGCTTACCCTCGAAGCCGACCGGTCTCAGCCCCAGAGCCGCTTCGTCGCCACCCGGGCGCCCTCGACCAGCGTGCCGAGCTTGGCCCAGACGATGTCCTCGGCGATGAATTCGTAGCTGGCGAAGGTGCCGAAGCCGCAATCGGTGCCGGCGATCACCCGCTCGCGGTCGCCGACGGAATCGACCGTGGCGCAGATGCGGTTCGCCACCAGTTCGGGATGCTCGAGATAGTTGGTCGTCACGTCGATGACGCCGGGAATGATGACCATGCCGTCGGGCGGCGGCAGCTTCTTGAAGACGCCGATCTCGTGCTCGTGGCGCGGATTGCCGAACGGGATCGACAGCGCCCCGACATTGGCCTTGTAGAGATGCGGCAGCAGGTCGGCGAGGTCCGGGTCGTCCTGGTGCGGGCCGTTCCAGTTGCCGTAGCAGACATGCAGGCGCACCCGGTCGCGCGGAATGTCGGCCAGCGCGACGTTCATGGCCGCGATGTGCAGGTCGACGCTGTCCAGGAAAACGTTGAGAGGCTGGTCGCCGAACATGATGACACGCTCCATGGCGAGGTCCGGCGCGTCGAGCTGCAGCACGTAGCCCTGGCTGACGATATAGTCGTATTCCTTCTTCAGCTCCCTGGCGATCGCCATGACGTAGTCCTCGTCCGTCTTGTAGACGGGGTTGGACGGCGACAGCAGCATGGTCGCCGAGACGATGCCCGGCGAGGCGGCCGACATGAAGTTCTCGACGAATTTGACGCCGGTGCGCGCGGACGCCTCACGGAATAGCTGGCTCTCCTCCTTGGCCTCCGTCAGGTTCTCGTCATAGGACAGCGCGTCGACGCATTGCGGCGCGTTCCATACCTTGGCGAGGTCGTCGGAGACGCCGATCTGGCGGCGCATGAAGTCGGCGAAGCCCGGATATTTGATCGTGTCCAGCGTCGGCTTGCGCCGCGACTCGCCGCCAAAACCCTTCATCCGCTCCGTCGGATAGGTCGAGAAGCCGACACGCGGCGTCTCGCCGTCATTGCCGATGTCGACGCCGGCGTCGGCCTGCCGGCGCAGGTTGGCGTCCATGTTGCTGGCGATCTCGGCCGCGAAGGCGTCACGGTCGAAGGGCTTGCGCTGCTCGCGCTTGACCAGCATCGCCGACAGCGCCTTGCTGCGCGGCAGGCTGCCCGTGTGGGTCGTCAGAATGCGGTCCGTGCTCGTCTTCAAGTTTTTCCTCCCTCCATCGTGCCCCCGGCGTTCGGAGGCAATGTCTCGGGCTGGCCGGCGGGGCCGGCGCTGCTAGGCAAAAGCCTTGCCCGTTTTCTCGTTCGGGCGGGACAGTCCGGCGTTGCCGGGGTGATCGCCGCATCCGGGGAACCGGCGAAAAACCATCGCGCGGCCGCGAGCGTTGCGCGCCGGCTCCTCCCGTCCAAGCTATAGGCCGTGCGACCAGCGTGGCAGAAATGATAATATCTGGGAGTGGCTATCGGTTTTGCTGATGGTGTCCGTCAGAGGCGGCATTTCAGGCCCGGCAGGCGCCGCGCGGTTCCGCGGCGTCGATCCCGAAGCTGCGCAGAGAATCGGCAAGCGCGGCGGCATCGAAACCGCGGCCGATCACCACAAGTCCGTCCGTCGCCTCCCGGTCCTCCGCCTTCAATTCGGAGAGTTCGACGGACCGGCCCGCCGCCTGCAGCAGGATCCGCCGTCCTCCCGAAGCGACGACGCCCTTCACCCGCAGGACCGACTCGCCGCGCGCATGCAGCAGGGCCGAGAGCCAGAGGGCAAGGGCGGAAAGATCGGGCGCGGGACCGAGGTCGAGCGTCGCCGCGACGATTTCACCGCCGCTGGCGCGGGCATCCGGCCCATCCAGCGGCTCCGGTACGATGTCGTCCGCCACAGGCAGCTCGACCTCGACGCCGCGCTCGGCCGCGAAGAGGTGGGCGCGGGGCACGAAGGCGCGCAGCGAGGCGACGAGCCGCGCCGCATCGCCGGGCAAGGCGGCGGGCAGCTTGGTCAGGATGATGGCGTCCGCCGCCTCGACCTGCCTGAGCGCGAGTGGCTCGGAGCGCAGCAGATCGCGCGCCGCGGCGGCATCGAGCGTCGACACCGTCTCGCCGACCAGGATCCGGTCGGCGAGTTTCGGGTCGCCTCGCACGGCCTCGACGATGCGGGCCGGCTCTGCCAGTCCGCTCGTCTCCAGGACGATGTGGCGCGCGCCGCCGTCGAGCATGGTGCCGAGCAGGTCGAGCAGGGGCTGGCGCTGCGTGCAGCAGGCGCAGCCGCCGGCCAGGATATGCAGCCGGCGTGCCGGCAGCAGGCGGTCGTCGACGGGCAGGTCCGCCGCCTCGTTGACGATGACGTCGACGCCGTCGAACGCTCCGTGGCGAAGCTGATGCGCCAGCCATGTCGTCTTTCCGGAGCCGAGGAAGCCGGAGAGGATGGTGAGCCGGGCGGGCGCGGCGTGGTTCAAAACGCAGGCCTGCGAACCGTCGAAAGCGTTGAGGCCGCCAGAGGATCGAGCGGGTGGCCGAGCAACGCCTCCGCCGCCTCCCACACGCCGTCGAGATCGCGAATTCGCACCTGGCGCCCGCCGCGCGTGGCCACCCTCAGGTCGCCCGGCCCCACCTTCAGGTCGAGGCCGTGGGCGGCAAGCACGGACCGGGCGGTCGCGATGCCGCGTGCCGACCAGCCGGCCGGATCCTGCCCGGCAACCACGCAGGCTTGCACCCACAGACCCGTCGTTCGATCTGTTCCGCATACGAGGCACATGCCTGCTCGACCTCTGGAATTCGCGCCCGGATACTGATCCGCCAACGGCCGCCGGCCACGCGAAGCGCCCTCCGAGCTGGACACGGATCTGATGTTGGTCCCGACAGGAGCCGACGACAGCATACTGTCCGGTGATCCGGCTTGTCCACCGGCCGACGGCGCCCTGAAGATACGGCCGACCAATCTGCGCCTGCCTTGAAGCGCTTGTCTTCAAGATCGATCGCTACCCGTCGAACACGCTCGACGAAGGCATTTCCCAACGATTCGTCGTTTGGAGAGTGGCGATGGTAGCGGAGGTCTGTTTTGCCACAACCCTCCGACCGAAAATCACGTTACTTTTGCATGGTGTGAGGCGATTCGGCGACGATGCAGCAAGAAAGTAGCCTAGGTTTCATCCAAGGCAACGTCGGTATTGAACATCTGACTTCGATGGGTGCTCAATGGTCGCGCGAATAGTAGCATCGGGGCCAGAAATTGCAGTTCGAATATACTGATCCACAAACTGAGTTCGAGGCACTGATCGGAGGCCACTTCTCTATTAACGCCTTCGGCGTGATCGAACCCGGAGGTGAGGCCAGATTTCATGATTTTTTAGAACGGTCATCTCCTCCACCAAGGACGACTGTGTATATCGACTCCTCCGGCGGTGATGTGAATGCGGCCATTGGGATCGGCCGATTGATCCGAGCGGCGTGGATGCATACGGCAATAGGCAATTATGTGCTTCGGGGAAGGAATGAATTCGTAGCAGAGAGAGAACATCTACCCGGGCGGTGCATGAGCGCGGCTACTCTAATTTACCTCGGCGGAAAGCTTAGGTATTTCAATGCAGATGCTCAATTTGGCGTGCATCAATTTTCCTTCCGAAACCCATCTCCAGACGATTTGGGGCGATCACAGATCCTGTCCGCGAAGATAGCATTGTATGTGGTTGAAATGGAGGTATCACCCGAGTTTCTAGAATTGTCATCTTCGGTTCTCAGCAACCAGATCAAGCTTGTGGATGAGGTGATCTTACGCCGCTTGAAAGTCGTTACCGGTGGGGAAACTGATGTCACTTGGAGCGTACAAGGGCGAGCTGGTGGTCTGTACGTTCGAGGCGAGCGGGATTCGCTTTATGGTCACCACAAAGTGATGCTGCACTATCATAAGGGTTCCGGGTTCCTCTTTCATGCAGTGATCGAGGCACAAGGTCGTGAACGAGAACTTACGACATTTCCACTGGTAGAGATCGTTGTTAACGGCGAGGACAATCGCATCGACATCTCGCAGCGAGCCTTACGAACGAGTGTGGGAATCTATGTCAATGTGATGTGCAACCTGTCGCAGGTAGAAGCGCGCATGCTGGCATTTTCAAACAGCTTTGGTGTTCAAGTAAGAGCTTCGAACGAAGCGCCGGTGTTTCTTGGAATAGCTGCGATGTCCACAGAAGGCGGAAAAGAGCAGTTGGCGTCCTTTTTCGAGACTCTTTGCAAGTAGCCGGCGCAGCCGATTAACGGATCAGGTGTTGGAGGCAGTGTCGGGGAGATGGCCGACAATGGGTGCAAAATCCGCTAAGATATTGATTTTAAACGTTGGTAGCGGAGGAGGGATTCGAACCCCCGACACAAGGATTATGATTCCTCTGCTCTAACCGACTGAGCTACTCCGCCACACCGGCGCGCGCCGGAAGCAGGCGCGGTATAGGGGGCGCGGCGGAACGATGTCAAGCCGTCCTCGGCGTCGTGTCGCCCGCATCCGAATTGTCCGGGACTGGCACCGCGCGGGTCGTCCTGTCTTGCCGGCCCGGTGGCGGGAGTTGCCGATCAACCGGACGGCGTCGCCGTGGCGTCTTGCCATGTGGTCCGTGCGGCGCGTCCGCCGCGAATGAATTCGCGTATGCGCCTGAAACCAAACGTGCGCGCCACGGGGTTGAGCTTCGGGGGCCGGCTGGGCTATTGCGGGCCAGCGTTCCACCTGTCCGGGGTTCGACATTCAAAGCTATGCCTGCATGAAGCCGCGTATCGCCGTTCTCGGATGCGGATATTGGGGGGCGAACCATGTCCGGACGCTGAAGTCGCTCGGACATCTCCATGCCGTCTCCGACGCGAATCCCGCCCGCGCCGAAGGCTTTGCCGTCGACCATGATTGCCTGGCGATCGCGCCCGACGCGCTGTTCGACGATCCGGCGATCGACGCGGTCGTCATCGCGCTGCCGCCGCAATTCCACGCCGACATGGCCATCCGCGCCATCAGGGGCGGCAAGGACGTGCTGGTCGAAAAGCCGATCGCGCTGACGGTCGCCGATGCCGAGCGCGCCGTGGCAGAGGCCAGGGCGGCGGGGCGCCTGTTCATGACCGGCCATGTGCTGCGCTTCCATCCGGCCTTCGAGACCCTCAAGACGCTGATCGACGCGGGCGAGCTCGGCGAGGTGCGCTACATCCACTCGCATCGTCTCGGGCTCGGCAAGTTCCACACCGAGAACGACGCGCTGTGGGATCTCGCCCCGCACGATCTGTCGATGATCCTGGCCATCACGGCGCAGTCGCCGTCCGAGGTGCGGGGGGAGGGCGCGGCGCTGCTCGACCGGCTGAGCGATTTCGCGCATCTGCACATGCTCTTTCCGAGCGGCCTGCGCAGCCATCTCTTCGCCTCACGGCTCAACCCCTATCGCGAACGCCGCCTGACGGTGGTCGGCGACAAGGCGATGGCGGTGTTCGACGACGTCGAGCCGTGGGCGCGCAAGCTCGCCGTCTACCGGCACGCGATCTGGCAGGACAACGGCCAGTGGGCGGCGACGACCAACGAGCCGACCTACATTCCCGTGGCCGACGGCATGCCGCTGACGCGGGAGCTCGAGCACTTCATCGATTGCATCCGCACACGCACGCAGCCGCGCACCAGCGGCGAGGAAGGCATCGAGGTTTTGCGGATCCTGACGGCCGGCACGGTCGCACATGGCGGCGAGCGGTAGATCGGCCGCCGGGCGGTCCGGACGGCCGCGGGCCGGGATCGCCGAGCGTCCGGCCTGCGTCGCGGATGCCCGGCCTATATGGCGGCGATGCCCGGACGCTGCCCGTCCACACGGGCGACTGCGCCGTCCAGAACCCCGGCGCGCTCCGTCCGCTCGATGAAGCCGCCGCCGAACACCCGCGCGTCCTTGCCGTCGCCGTCGTAGAGCACGCAGGCCTGTCCAGGAGACACGCCCGCCTCGCCCTCGGCGAGCTCGATCCAGGTGACGCCGTCGCGCCTGCAAAGCACGGCCGGCCGCGGCGGCCGGGTGGAACGGACCTTGGCGTGGAGCTCGATGCCGGTCCGGCCCGCGTCGTCGAGATCGGCGTCGCCGAGCCAGTTCAGGCCGCGCAGATAGAGCCGGCGGGTCTCCAGCGCGGCGCGCGGTCCGACGACGACGCGCGCCAGGTCGGCGTCGAGACGGACGACGTAGAGCGGTTCGCCGGACGCGATGCCGATGCCGCGGCGCTGGCCGACCGTGTAGCGCAGGATGCCCTCGTGGCGGCCGAGCACGCGGCCGTCGACATGGACGATGTCTCCCGGCGTCGCGGCGGTCGGGCGCAGCTTGGCGATGATGTCGGTGTACCTGCCCTGCGGAACGAAACAGATATCCTGGCTGTCCTGCTTGTCGGCGACCGACAGGCCGAGTTCGGCGGCGATGGCGCGCACCTCGGCCTTGCCGAGATGGCCGAGCGGGAAGCGCAGATAGTCGACCTGCTCCTGCGTGGTGGCGAACAGGAAATAGCTCTGGTCGCGGTCGGTGTCGACGGGCCGGTAGAGCGCCCGGTGGGGGCCGTTCGGACGGCTGCGGATGTAGTGGCCGGTCGCCAGCGCGGCCGCGCCAAGCTCGCGCGCCGTGCCGAGCAGGTCGGCAAACTTGACCGTCTGGTTGCAGGCGACGCAGGGGATCGGCGTCTCGCCGGCCAGGTAGCTCGCGGCGAAGGGATCGATGACCGCCTCGCGGAAGCGCTGCTCGTAGTCGAGCACGTAGTGGGGAATGCCCAGCGTCTCGGCGACGCGGCGCGCATCGTCGATGTCGCGGCCGGCGCAGCACGAGCCCGGGCGGTGCGTCGCCGCGCCATGGTCGTAGAGCTGCAGCGTCATGCCGACGACGTCGTAGCCTTCCCGCTTCAGCAGGCCCGCGACCACGGAGGAATCGACCCCGCCGGACATCGCCACCACGACGCGGGTGTCCTCGGGCCGTCCGGGCAGGTCTAGGCTGTTCATCGCGCCGGTTTCCAAGGGTTGCAGCGTGGCGTTTTGCCAATCTGCGGGAGATAGGTCAAGCAATCCACCGGTTCCAGACCGGAACTCGGGCCGTCCTTGCCGGGGTCGACGGGATATGCGGCTTTTGAAAGGCGGGCTTAGGCAATTTTTAAAGCTAACGGCGTATGGTGGCTGCGATTAGGTCTGCGCATTTTGTAGAGAGTATGATGACCGATCTGGTTAGGCCGCGAGTCAAGTATGTCATTGGGCCCGACGGCAGTCCGCTTACCATTGCCGATCTTCCGCCCACGAATACGCGGCGGTGGGTCATACGGCGCAAGGCCGAAGTGGTTGCGGCGGTGCGCGGCGGTCTTCTCAGCCTCGAGGAAGCCTGTCAGCGCTACAAGCTGACGACCGAGGAATTTCTGTCCTGGCAGGCGTCGATCGACGAGTATGGGCTTGCCGGCCTCAGGACGACCCGCATCCAGCAATATCGCCACTGACCCGCCGCCGCATCGGCGGCCAGCTTGCGGCCGCTGTTCCGGGCCGCCACCGATTGCGACGCCGGCCGTCCCCGGCGGCCGACAGCCAGCGGGACCCCGGCAATGCCGCCGGGTTCCAGAGCATGTTGCAGGCTACCGGATCCGGGGGATGATCGGATCGGACCTGCGCTCCCTCCACCACTTCGTGGTCCCCGCTTCGCAAAGGAGGATTGCAGGTGCGGCTTGCACGCCCATCCAGGCCGAGCCGTCCCGACACGCTCTAGAGAAGCCAATCGGGCCGCGTTTTATCCAGCAAAATCATGAATATAAGGCCGCCGACGATCGAAATGTTCTTGCAGATCTGAACGTATTGCGGGAAGACGAAGGCGCCATGCTCGTCATAGATATGACGATGTTCGAGCCAGGTTGCCCAGACGGTGAACCCCACCCAGACCAGCGCAACGGCCCAGACGGCGAAGTCAAAAGCGAGGCAGAGGCTGCCGACCAGTTCCATTGTGATGACGATCGCCGCGCACAGCGCGGGATACGGGAAGTTGAAACCCTTCATCTTCTCGGTGAAGCCGGCGAAATGGAAGAGCTTGAACAGGCCCGCGCCCGTCCAGATACCGCAGGTCAGCAGGCGTCCGACGAGATATGCGATTTCCTGGTCTTCCATGTCTCGACACCCCCCTGTCGTCGCCGGTGCGAGGACCGTTGCGGCCGGAAGCGCGATCGGCGCCGGGCGGCGTCAACCGGCAAGGGCCGGAAGCGATCATCGTAGGGCCGTTCCTGCCCAGGTGAAATCGCTCTGTTTCCCGTTTTGGCCAATTGACCGGCTGGGTGCGATGGACAGGCGTGGAGCGCTTTGCGCCAAGCTGTCCGGATGGATCGGCCCGCCCGCCCGTCGCCGTGCGAGCAAATGCCGCGAAGTCGCCCGCCCGGGACCGGATGGTTTTCCCGACCTGCGTTTCCGGGCCGTGATGCCAAAGCGCGTCGCGTCAAACCGGACTCAGGCGACGAGCTTTACGTTTTGTTTCGATGCATGTCGTTGTCCCGAAACCGGTTCCCACGTTCGGGCGACGTGCATTAGGATTGCTCGTCCCGACGTTTCGCCAGGCCGGACGCCGCCGCGGTCAGCACCGCCGACGCCGCGAAAAACCATAGGCCCGGCCGGGTGAAGGCCGTGGCGACCCCGCTGGTCTTGGCGGCGAAGACGACAAGTGCCACCAGCACCACGTCCAGCATCGACCAGTTTGACAGGGTCCGGAACCAGCCGGGGACGCGGGCCGTGCTCGTGGCATAGGAAGCGACGTGCAGCAGGCCGAGCTTGAGTGCCGGGCAGACGATCGAGACGAGCGCGATCACCGCCGCGAGCAGGACGTCGCCATCGTCGAACAGCCCACGGACGATGCCGACAAGCGACGGCTCGTCGCTGAACAGAAACAGCCTGTCGACCCGGATCAACGGCAGGGCGATGCCGAGGGCGAAGCAGAAGGTCGCCAGGAACAGCACGATCGGCAGAAGAAGCGGCATCGCGCCGCTCTACAGGAAGCGCGGGCCCTGCGGAAGCCGCGGCCGCGCGGCCTCAGCCGATCATGGCGCTGCGGGCATGCGGCTCGGCCTCGCGGACCTTGCCGTCGCGCGTCTCCAGCGCCTGCGCCTTGGAAAGCTCCGCTTCAGCTTCACGCAGTAGAGCTTGCGCGGTCGTCCTTTGATCGGCGAGGTCCGTCTGGGAGTTCTTCAGATTGTCGCGGCGCAGGCGGGCGGCCTTGGCGAAGGTTGGATAGGCGAAGTGATTGACGTCGACGATGCCGGACTTCTTTTCCTCCGCGAGGATCTGCGCGTCGAGTTCGTTGGCCATTCGCTCGAACTCGGCGATCATGAGGTCGAGCTGGGCGAGTTGACGGCGCTTCTCGTTGACCTGGAACTGTTTCAAGCGAACCAGATTCCCACGTGACTTCATGTCCTCAAACTCCGACGACGCAACGCATTACTCGACACACCCGACCGAGGACGAGGCGCAACCGCACTCCCGGCTGCGAACCCCGCCACTTGGCAAACGAAACCCTAAGAAAAACGCAGGGCGGTAACCATTCGTTTACGGGCATCGTTAATCATATGGGGCAGGGCTTAAGGGGCGGTAAAAATCGCCGACCTGACGGCCAGTTGGTTGGCAGGAAATTCGGTCGAATCACCTAATGTGGTCCCGGGACGCCGGTCGAAGCGAGTTAACCCTGATTTTCTGGCGGAAATCAGGATGGTAGAGCCGAAGGTTGACGTGCAGAATGCGGAAAGCCGTCACGAGCAGGTTTTGTTAACCATTGCGTGGCAGCCTTCGGAACGGACAATTGCTGCTCCTGCGCCCAGCGAGGGGCGCGGCGGCAGAAAAGGGGACCTAGATGCGCGTTCTGCTGATTGAAGACGACAGTGCAACCGCTCAGAGCATCGAGCTGATGCTGAAGTCGGAGAGCTTCAACGTCTACACGACGGACCTGGGCGAAGAGGGCGTCGATCTCGGCAAGCTCTACGACTACGACATCATCCTCCTCGACCTGAACCTGCCCGACATGTCGGGCTACGAGGTTCTGCGCACGCTGCGGCTCTCCAAGGTCAAGACCCCGATCCTGATCCTGTCCGGCATGGCCGGCATCGAGGACAAGGTGCGCGGCCTCGGTTTCGGCGCCGACGATTACATGACCAAGCCGTTCCACAAGGACGAGCTGGTCGCGCGCATCCATGCGATCGTTCGCCGCTCCAAGGGCCATGCGCAGTCGGTCATCGCCACGGGCGACCTGATCGTCAATCTCGATGCAAAGACCGTCGAGGTCGGCGGGCAGCGCGTCCATCTGACCGGCAAGGAGTACCAGATGCTGGAGCTCCTTTCGCTGCGCAAGGGCACCACGCTGACCAAGGAAATGTTCCTCAACCACCTCTACGGCGGCATGGACGAGCCCGAGCTGAAGATCATCGACGTCTTCATCTGCAAGCTGCGCAAGAAGCTGGACCATGCGTCCGGCGGCCAGAACTACATCGAGACGGTCTGGGGGCGCGGCTATGTCCTGCGCGAACCGGAAGACATCCGCGAAAGCGCCTGACGCGGCCCAACCGCCATCCCGCAGGATCGCCGCGGCTCACTGCCCCGGCGTGTCGTCCCGGAGGCGGCGATGGATGTCCCCGGAGTGGTCTCGGTCCATCTCTCGGAAGTCTGACGACGCCATTGGCCAAGGCACGACCGCCGGCCCGCCGCCCTCCGAAAAAACCTGACGCAGCGCGACGATCCGTGCCTGCGACGCCGCGCCATCCGGCGTCGGTCAGTAAACCGCCAGAGGCATGCTGATCGACAGGTAGACCGCGTCGCCCTCCAGCCGGTTGACGGGGTTGAACTCGTGGTAGTAGCGGAGTCGCGTGGCGACCGGCGCCTCGCCGATCTTGAAGTCATAGCCGATCATGCCCCCGACGGCGGCGACCTGGCCCTCGAAATCGCCGAGGATCGCCTGGGTCAGCGGCGGAGCCTTGTCCGGCGTCAACTGCCGGTAGTAATAGCCGACCACGCCGGCCATGAAGTTGTCGTTGAACCGCTTGGCGACGGCGCCTTCCCAATGAAACTCGGTCCCCGTCGTGTAGTCGGTCGCCTGGTTCTTGGCGTTGAAGGTGATGCCGACCGTGTTCGAAATGTCTATTCCCGTCGCCGGATCGAGCCATGTGACGGCTGCGTAGACATCGGCGGCAAGCCGGTGCCGCGCCACGTTGGCAATCGCACCCTTGGTATAGTCACCGATCGGGATATAGGTGGTGACGCCGGATTGGATGTGGAAATTGCCGCTGTTCCAGCCGAGAAACGCCGCGACGGCGGGATCGCCAAACGAGGTGGCGCTGTCGCTCGTGCTGAGGAACGGCAACACATCTCCCTCGACGTTGACGCCGCCGAACGGCGTCGTGACGGAGAAGCCAAGTTTCGCACCCATCAGTTCGGCCGGCGTCACCCAGACGAGCGTCGGGATGTTGATGACCGCCGACGCCTCGGCGTTTGCGATCAGCCCGCCGCCGACGAGAGGTTCGACGCCTGATCTGGAGCCGCTGTAGACGTAAAGCTGATTGGAGAAGAACAGGCCGGGAGGAGGGGTCATGCCGGCCCCCGTGCTGCGCAGGCCGAGCAGATAAACGCCGCCGCCGCCTTCGGCCGCCTCGGCTGCCGCCGCCGCCCAAAGGCTTCCGATGGCTGCGCACAGCACCACTGCGAAACGGGTCATGGGATCTCCGAGACTGCAAACGCCTATCGCAGCGCTGGTGATCCTAAGCGGGACCGCAGGTCTCAGCAATCGCGAAGATCGAAATGGGTCGGCGCCTGCGACGGTCTTGCGGGTGCGGGCCGCGTGGGCCGGTTGCGCCGGGCCGGGGCGCCGGCTTCTCGTGCCGCGAACCGGCCTCAGGCGGCCCGGCTGGGTGCGTTCAGCGCGCGGAAGCGTTCGAGCAACTGGGCCCGGTTGAACGGCTTGAGGATGAAACTGTGCGCGCCGGCGCGCTTGGCGCGCATGATCACCGGCACGTCGACTTCGGTGAGGCAGATCGCGATCTGCGGAACGATCGGGCTGCGGATCGCCTTGATGCGCCGGATCAGATCCTCGGCGGACATGTCGGGCAGGCCGGAATCGATCACGATGATGTCCGGCATGTCGGCCTCGCACATGCGATAGGCGTCGTTGCCGGTCGAGGCCTCGATGATGACCATGTCCGGGCCGCCGAGGATCCGTTTCGCGACCTTGCGGATCACGCTGGAATCGTCGACGAACATGCAACGTCTCATGGCTGTCCCCTCGGGCAATGCGATTGGCCCAGACAAATCCGAACACCGACAGACTAAACTGGTCCAGTAAAGAAGCGGCGAAGCGGTTAGGTAAAATTTTCCATAATCGTCCGCCGCTCGAAAAGGGTCGATTGGCGGGCGCGGCTTCGACAGGGCAGTCTCGTGAACGGCCGTTGCCTCGCCTCATTCCAACCGGTTCGGATCAAGCACTCCTCGGGCAAGCCGGGGCATGGCGACCGCGCCGACGTCTCAGGCGATCGCCCTGGCGGCTTCGGTCCGGGCCGCCGTGAAGACGATCTCCTCCGGCGTCGCATGGATGGTGATCGACATTGCCGCTTCGCGCGCCAGCAACAGCGTATAGTAGGGCTGCACGGCGTGGGCGTCGATCGCCTCTTCCGGCCTGTGGCCGGAATGCAGTTCAAGGAATTTCGGCGGCACGCGCAGCATCGGCCCACGCGACGAGATGATGAAGCGCGGTTCCGTCTCAAGGGTTTCCAGGGTCACCGCGATCTTCCCGCCGCGCGGGATCGCGGCGTTGGCGATCAGGATCATGTTGAGCAGAAGCTTGACCTGATTCTTGGGAAGCAGGGCGCGCGGCCCCGCCCAGGAAAGGTCGGGCTTCTCGTTCTTCAGGAAGGCCGTGGCGACCGCCTCTGCGTCGCCGGTGTCGATGACCATGCCGGCCGAGCCGGCCGCGCCGAAGGCGATGCGCGCGAACTGCAGCCGGGCCGAGGCGTTGCGGGCGCTGGTCCGGATCAGGTTCATGGCATCTTCGTCGGCGCCGCCCTCGTCGAGAAGTTCGAGGCCGTTGTTGATCGCGCCGACCGGCGAAATGATGTCGTGACACACGCGGCTGCACAGGAGTGCCGCGAGGTCAGGGGCGGTCAGGGTGAAAATGTCGGCCATGGCACGTCGGTCCCGGGCAATCTCGTCAAATATCGGGCGATGCCGTGACTGCCGCGCCGGCCGGCCCGTTGATGCGCCTCGATTCGAGTCACCATAGCGCAACGGGCCCGCGGGCTGCGAGCCCACTTCCGTCGTCCCCCGGCCCGCACAGGCTCACCGCGTCCCGAAGCCTTCGGGCCGCCATGTTCATGTGAGAGCTTAATCGTTGAAAAAGAATTACGGCATAGGGTGAACCGGTCGTAACGGACATAAACCCGAGCCGCCGATCAGAGCGGCAGGGCAACAGGCGCGTCGGCGAAGCGGCTCACGGACGGAGACGAAGAGCATGCTTTCCCGATTTTTCAACCGGATAGCCGTCCGGTTTGCCGCGACCGCGCTGCTGGTCGCCTGCGTGGCGATGTCTGGCGTGTCGCGGGTCGAGGCCCAGCAATACACGGCACAGGAAATCGTCGATTCCGGGCATCGATTCTTCGGCGCGACATCGGGCGGACTGGCGTCGGTGGTGGAGAAGATCTTCTCCTCCTACGGCCTGCCGAACGGATACGTGCTGGGCGAGGAAGCCTCCGGCGCGTTCATCGGCGGCCTGACCTACGGCGAAGGCACCTTGTACACGAAGAATGCCGGCGACCACAAAGTGTACTGGCAGGGGCCTTCGCTGGGGCTCGACGTGGGCGGCCAGGGCTCCCGCATCATGATGCTGGTCTACAATCTCAACGATGTCGGCGCCGTCTACAGCCGCTTCGCCGGTGTCGCCGGGTCGGCCTATGTCGTGGCCGGCGTGGGCTTCACCGTGCTGCGGCGCGGCGACGTGCTGCTGGTGCCGATCCGCACCGGTCTGGGCGCGCGCCTCGGCATCAATCTCGGCTATCTCAAGCTGACCCAGCAGCCAACCTGGAATCCGCTCTGATGCAGGTCTGCCGACGGCCGTCGGTCAAGCCGGCCCGTCCCGCGGGGCGGTCGCCTTGACCGGCCAGATCCTCTACGTGGCGCTGGGATTCCTCAGCGCGGCGCTGCTCGTCGCGCTGGTCGCGCCGGCGTTCTGGCGCCGCGCCGTCAGGCTGACGCGCCAGCGCGTGGTGGCCACCATGCCGATGACGCTGGAGGAAATCCAGGCGCAGAAGGATGCCGTGCGGGCGGAATTCGCCATGGCGACGCGCAGGCTTGAGCTGTCGCTCAAGGCGCAGCAGGACCGGTCGGCCGCGCAGGCGATCGAGATGGGCCGCGTCAGGGAGGATCTCAAGGCGGTCGCGGCGGCCCGCGACGAGCGCGACGCGAGCATCAAGTCGTTGCGCGACGCGATGTCCGGGCTCGAAGATGAGCTCGCCAAGCGGGACGCCCGCATCGAGAAGCTCACCGCCGATCTTGCCGAGGCGAGGGAGCAGGCGAGCCGGCAGGCCCGCCAGGGCCGGGAGGCCCTTCAGCGCCTCGAGGAGGCAAGTCTGGCGGCCAGCAGCCGGCAGGTCGAGGTGGTGGCGCGCGAGCACGACATTGCCGGGCTCCGGCGCGTGCTGGAGACCCTGGAAGCCGAACGGAAGCTTTCCGACGAACGTTTCGAGGGACAGGAGACGGATCTGAAGGCGGCCCTCGAAGCCGTGCGGACCGAACGCCGGAAGGCGCTGGAGCTCGAGGAGAAGCTGGAGCGGATGTACGCCGTCGTCGCCGATCGCGAAGAGACGCTGGAACGGCGCGCCAAGGACATCGCCCAGTTGCGCGAGGCGGTGAGCGGCAGTGTGCGCACCGAGAGCGAGCTGAACGGCCGCGTCGCCGCCGCGCTCGCGGCGCAGTCGCGGCTGGAGGCCAGGCTCGCCGAGACCGAACAGCGCCTGGCGCGCTCACGCTCCGGCGATGTTCCGGAGGACGGCAACGGCGCCTTCGCCGGCATGACCGCGGACAGGAAGCGGCTGGAGGAACGTCTGGCGACGCTGACGCGCCAGAACCAGAAGCTGCGCGCCGATCTCGCCGTGAAGGCCGCCATGGCCGGCGGAGGAGGCGAGGCGCCCGCCGGCGGCGCGTCGCCGCTGCGCGATCAAATGAGCCAGCTCGCGGCGGAAGTCGTCCATCTGGTCGAATTGCTGGAAGGGCCGGGCTCGCCCATCCAGGCGATCATCCCCGCGGCGGCCGGCGGCGACGCCGCGCCGTCGCCGAGCCTCGCCGACCGCATCCGCGCGCTGCGTCAGGCCGCGGCGGCGGGCTGAGGGCTCATCCGCCGAAGCGGTGCAGCGCGATCGCCGAGGCTGCCGAAACGTTGAGGCTGTCGAAGCCCGGCGCCATCGCAATGCGCACCGTGCGCATCGCCTGCATCAGAGTCGGCGGCAGGCCTTCGCCCTCCGTGCCGAGAAACAGCGCCGTGCGTTCGCTGCGCCGGGCCTCGGCAATGCTTTCCTGTCCGCGCGGCGAGAGCGCCACGGGATCGAACGCATGGTCCAGGACGGTTCGCAGCATCGTTCCGGCGTCCGGCAGAACGGCATAGGGAACGCGGAAGACGCCTCCCACCGATACGCGGATCGCCTTGCGGTAGAGCGGATCGCAGCAGCCCGCGTCGAGCAGCACCGCATCGGCGCCGAAGGCGGCGGCGTTGCGGAACATGGCGCCGACATTGTCATGGTTCGCGATGCCGACCAATGCCAGCACGAGCGCCCGGGAGGGCAGCGACGCAAGCAGCGTCCCGGCATCGCCGGCCTGGCGTCGGCGGCCGAGCGCGAGGATGCCGCGGTGCATCGGGAACCCCGCTATGGCATCGATCACGGCGCGGTCGGCGACGTGGACGGGGATCGCTGCAGGAAGGGACGCGAGCAGGTCTTCGAGGCCGGCGACGCGATTTTCGAGCAGCAGGATCGACACGATCTCGAACCGGTCGGAGCGGCGCAGCACGTCGAGCACGACCTTGCCCTCGGCGATGAACAGACCGCGCCGCCCGACCAGGTCGCGCTCGCGGATGTCGCGGAACGCGGCGATCCGCGTGTCGTCTGGATCGGAGATGCGGATCAGGCTGCGCACGCGTCGTCAGGCGGAGGCTTGCGCCTCGCGCGCCTGCTGGGCCATGGCGACGAGCGCCTTGCGCATGTCGCGCGGGTCCGAGAGCGGCTGCGGGAAGTCGATGCGGGCCACCGCGTCGCCCAGGACGAGGTCGAAGCCGTCCGGATCGATGCCGGTCATCGTCCAGCCGCTGCCGGCCGCCTTGCCGAAATGGCGGGCATAGAGATCGACGGCGTCGCGATGGTCGGCGTTCATGTGCTCGACGGCGCCGGCCTCCGCCGCCGCCAGCGCCGCGGACATCGCCGCATCGCTGAGCAGGTCGTTCCGGGTCAGCAGATAGGCCTTTCCGAAACCGCCATTGAGGCTGGCGCGCTCGGGTTCCAGCCGGAACAGCCGGAAATCGCCGAGGCCGGCATAGAGGTTTGCCTTGGGATTGCGCGCCAGATAGCGGCGCTGCGCCTGCGCATGGTCCGCGCCGCCGACTTTCAGCAGGCGCGCCTCGCAGGCGATCGACATGCGCGGATGCGCCAGCGCGTCGCCCTTTCCCGGTTCGCCGACCAGCAGCGAGCATCGCGGATCGGCCAGGATCGCGCCGGTATGGGCGGCAAGCAGCGAGACCAGGATGATCGGCGCGCCGTCGATGTCGGTCGCCACGCCGACGCGGCTCGCCAGAGGGGCGCCGCCGTCCGGATCGAGGACGGCGATGGCGCCGTGGCGGGCGCTGCGAAGCAGGGCTTTGGCGAGCCGGATCGAGGCCGGGTCCGTTTCGCGGATGACGTCGCGCTTCTCAGTCATCGCGCCCCGTCCTACTTCGGAGCCATGCGGATGGCGCCGTCCAGCCTGATCGTCTCGCCATTCAGCATCTGGTTGGAGACGATGTGCAGCGCCAGCGACGCATACTCGGCCGGTTCGCCGAGGCGCGGCGGGAACGGCACCGCCGCCCCCAGCGAATCCTGCACCTCCTGCGGCATGCCGGCCATCATCGGTGTCCGGAAGATGCCGGGCGCGATGGTCACGACGCGGATGCCGGCGCGCGACAGGTCGCGGGCGAGCGGCAGCGTCATGCCGGCGACGCCGGCCTTCGATGCGGCATAGGCGGCCTGGCCGATCTGGCCGTCGAACGCCGCCACCGAGGCGGTGTTGACGATCACGCCGCGTTCGCCGCCCTCCAGCGGATCGAGGTCCGAGGCCGCCGCCGCGAAAAGCCGGATCATGTTGAAGGTGCCGACCAGGTTCACCTGGATCACCCTGTTGAACAGGTCGAGAGGATGCGGGCCGTCCCGGCCGACGGTGCGCGAGCCGACGGCGATGCCGGCGCAGTTGACCAGGATGCGCGGCCTGCCGAGCCGGCTCGCGGCCTGTGCCAGGGCGCCAGCGGCGCTGTCGGCGTCCGAGACGTCGCAGGCAAGGCCGAGCCCGCCGATCGATGCGGCCACGGCCTCGGCGCGCGCGGCGTTGAGATCGAGAACGGCAACCTTGGCGCCGGCGGCGGCCAGCCCGCGGGCGGTGGCCTCCCCGAGCCCGGACCCGGCGCCGGTGACGATGGCCGTCTGTCCGTCGATCTTCATGCCGATACTCCTGCGGTTGGCTTGCGATCCAGTGAAGCGGGCACCCGCGGCGCAAACGTTCAGGCGACGGCGGCGGCGACCCCGACCAGGTCCTCGTGTATCACCTCGCCGGTGAGCGAGGCCACCGCGCCGGCCTCAAGTTCACAGGCCAGCAGCCGGTTGAGGTCGACCGGCCGCGGCATGGCGATCTGGCCGCGCGGGATGCGCTTGAAGCCGAGCGGCCCGTAATAGGGCTCGTCGCCGACCAGGATCACCGCGCCGGCGCCGGCCCTGGCGGCGGCCTCGACCGCCATGGCGACGAGCCTGCGTCCGATGCCAAGGTTTTTCAGCACCGGCCGCACCGCCAGCGGGCCGAGCAGCAGGGCGCGGCCTTGGCCGGCCGCGACCCGCGTCATGCGCACGGAGGCGACGACCTGGCCGCCGCGCATCGCGACGAACGACATGGAACGCTCGTGCGGGCCGCCCTCGCGGATGGCATAGGCGGCGCGCGCGAAACGGCCCGGGCCGAAGGCGCCTTCGTTGATGTGTTCGATTTCGGTGTCGTGCGCCGGGGTCTCCGGCAGGAATTCGACGTCGGCGGGAATCATGATGACGGGCATCCGGTCGTTCGAGAAGGGAAGACGGTGCCGCGCATGGCAGCCCCGCCGGTCAGCGCCTGGTCAAGCGCGGGCGCCCATTCGTCGTCGGTCGATCCGGTACTGCATGATGCACGATGCCATGAATGGGCCGGCTAGCATCAATTCTTGCCGCCGTCCATCGCCAACATGCCCGTTTTGCGCGCCGGGCGCGACAAAGTGTTCATCGCGCCGCCGGTTCAACCCGCCGGAGGTCGATCCTATATCGACGCCAGGTGAACGTCGGAGGTTTACGATGGGCCAGTTGGTCGACGGAAAATGGCATGACATCTGGTACGATACGAAGTCGTCCGGCGGCCGGTTCGTCCGCTCGGAGGCGCCGTGGCGCGACTGGGTGACGCCTGACGGAAGCCCGGCGGAGGGGCGAACCCGAGGGTTCAAGGCAGAGCCCGGCCGCTACCATCTGTACGTGTCGCTGGCCTGCCCCTGGGCGCATCGCACGCTGATCTTCCGCAAGCTGAAGCGGCTGGAAGACGTCGTCTCGGTGTCGATCGTCCATCATCACATGGGCAAGAACGGCTGGACCTTCCTCGCCGAGGACGGGGCGACGGGCGACCCGCTGTACCACAGCGAGTTCCTGCACCAGATCTACACCCGCGCCGACCCGGCCTACACCGGCCGCGTCACCGTGCCGGTGCTTTGGGATCGCCGCGAAGAGACGATCGTCTCCAACGAATCCTCCGAGATCATCCGCATGCTGAATTCGGCGTTCGACCAATGGGGCGATCCGACGGTCGACTTCTATCCGGCCGCGTTGCGCGCCGAGATCGAGGCGGTCAACGACCTCGTCTACCCGGCGGTCAACAACGGCGTCTATCGCGCCGGTTTCGCCACCTCGCAGACTGCCTATGAAGAGGCCTTCGCCGAGCTGTTCTCGGCGCTCGACCTGCTCGACGGCCGGCTTGCGGGCCAGCGCTATCTTGCCGGCGACCGCCTGACGGAGGCCGACTGGCGTCTGTTCACCACGCTGGTGCGCTTCGACGCGGTCTATGTCGGACACTTCAAATGCAACCGGCAGCGCATCGCCGATTTCCCGCAGCTCTCCAACTACCTGCGCGACCTCTACCAGGTGCCGGGCGTCGCGGAGACGGTCGATCTCCACCACATCAAGTCGCACTATTACGGCAGCCACGCCGCCATCAATCCGACGGGCATCGTGCCGGCGGGCCCGAAGCTGGACTTTTCCGCGCCGCATGATCGAGCATCCCGGTTTCGTCATCCTCGGGCAAGCGACGCCAAGCGGAGCGCGACCCGGGGATCCATGCCGGAGTAGTGATCAGACGCGCTGCGGCGCAGGTCTGGCGTTCTCCGCCCGCCGTCGAGCGCTGCCGTGCCGTTCCGGCATGGATCCCGGGGTCTTCGCGACGCCGCTTCGCGGCTGCTCCGCCCTGGGATGACGAGTATGATGGCGGTTCCGATCGACGTATTCCGGGTAGCCCCTACCAATAGGGCGAAGCCGGCATCCCGCCGATCGCCTCGGCGATCCTTTGGCGGGTGCTGGAGGTGGTGTCCGGCGGCAGGTCGGCCAGCGGAAAGAACCGCGCTTGCGCGATCTCGCGGTCGGGCTGCTTCGGCTCCGTCTGCTCGAAGTCTTCGACGACGAAGAAGGCGACGTGATCGCGGCGCGAGGCGGCGCGGTTGAAATGCATCGATTTCAGCACGGGAGTGCCGGTCACCCGGATGTTCCCTTCCTCCCGGCATTCGCGGGCGAGCGCCTCCTCGACGGTCTGGCCGAGCTCGACGCCGCCGCCCGGCAGATGCCAGCCGCCGACATAGGTGTGACGCACGAGAAAGATCGTGCCGTCGGCGCGGTCATGGATCAGGCCGCGCACGCCGAGCGTCATGGCCCGGCGCAGAAGGAAATATTTGTGGAACAGCCGGCCGCGCACACCGCCCCACGCTGGATGGCGGAGCAGCCGGCCGGCCAAACTGTCTTCATCGGTCATGCGCGAAGGGCCTCATAACGGGTTCGTGGGTGGAAAGCCCGGTGATCGTACCCTAGAAGGAGACGATGTTCAGGCTTGCGCATATCTCGGACATCCATCTCGGGCCGCTTCCGGATGTATCCTACAGGGACCTCGCCTCCAAGCGCGTGGTCGGCTACGTGAACTGGCGGCGCAACCGCCGCAAGCTCCTGACGGAAGGCACGCTCGGGGCGATCCTTCAATCCATCCGGCACGAGGCGCCCGATCACCTGGCGGTGACCGGCGATCTCGTGAACCTCGCCCTGGATGCCGAACTCGACCTCGCCCGCCTGTGGCTGGAGGCGCTCGGCAAGCCGGAGAACGTGTCGGTGGTTCCCGGCAATCACGACGCCTATGTGCCGGGCGCCTTCGACAAGGCCTGCAAGCTCTGGGCCCCCTGGATGACCGGCGACGGCTTCACCGGGAGGATCGACCGCGAGGCGTTCCCCTACCTGCGGGTGCGCGGCAAGGTGGCGCTGATCGGCGTTTCGACGGCGCGCGCCACGGCGCCCTTCATGGCCAACGGCTTCTTCCGCCAGCCGCAGGGCGAGCGCCTGGGACGTATCCTCGACGCCACTGCCAGGCGCAAGCTCTGCCGGATCGTGATGATCCACCATCCGCCGGTGCGCTCCGCCGTGCCTCAGCACAAGCGGCTGCTCGGCATCGGCCGCTTCCACTCGGTGATGCGGCAACATGGCGCCGAGCTCGTGCTGCACGGCCATTCGCATCTGCCGACGCTGGGTTGGATCGACGGCAAGACGGCCCCTATCCCGGTCGTCGGCGTTTCGGCCGCGGGGCAGGGCTTCGGCGGACACCATCCGCCGGCGCAGTACAATCTGATCGGCGTCGACGGCAAGGCCGGCGACTGGCATCTCAAGCTGACGCGCCGCGGTCTGACCGGTGCGAACGACACGATCGGGGACATCGAAACGCTCGACCTTGCCCCGCAGCGGACCGGAACCGGCCCGCTGGAAGCCGAGTCGGTCTGAGGCCTCAGCCGGTCAGACGGTCCCAGAGCAGCGCCACCGCCGCCGCCAGCCCGAAGCCGACGCCGGCGACCACCACCCAGATACCGGAATAGATCGAGGGCCAGCGGCTGCCGCGGCGCGCATGCAAGGGCGGCTCGGCCTCGCGCACATTGGCATGCAGCGCTCCCTCCACCGCCGGCTGCGGGCTGCCCTCCAGCAGGCGCTCGCGCTCGACGATGCGCTCGGCCACGTAGCGCGTCACCTGATCGGCAACCACCTCCAGCGACGCCGATTCCGCCAGCACCACGCGCCCGACGCGGGTGTCCTTGAGGAAGCGATAGGTGCGGCGGTCACGGCCCATCGCGACATGGCTGACCGAATCGATCCACAGCCTCGGCTGCAGGCCCGAGGAGATGACGAAGTCGAACAGATCGAGATCCGACGGCACGTCGGCGAAGACCGGCGCGAGTTCCGCGGCGAGCAGTTGCAGGCGGGTGCGGGTCGCCTCGCGCAGCTCGACGACGACGTCCTCGCGGTCGGCCGCGGCATTCTTCACCTCGCGGATCGCGTCGGACAGCCTGCGGATGGGAACGACCGTGCCCTGTACCTCGACCCTGTCATTCATCATCCGGCTCCGGGATCGGCGAAATTTAATCTATTGTTAACATATTTTCGCCGGCTTGCCAGAAGCCCGGTCGCCGCCAGCACCGGCCTTGGCGACAGCGGTTCTGCCTGTGGACGATCTCAGCGCGCAGCGTCGGCGATCAGGGCGCGGACGGTCTCGGGAGCTTCCTCGATCAGCATGTGGCCGACACCGTCGAGCGCCACCAGTTTGGCACTGGTCGGCAGATTGGCGGCTTGGTCGAAAGGCAGGACCGGATCCGACCTGCCCCATGCCACGGTCAGCGGGCAGGCGATCGACGCCAGCATCGCCGCCGGAAAGGCACCCTGACGGTCGTCCGCGGAGATGGAGTGGGCGAGCGCTTCGAGCGTCGTGGTCTGGCCGTCGCGCTGGCGCATGGCGGCGAGCGCCTCGAGCGTCGACGTCTCGACCGGCGCGGCATCGGGCGCCGACATGGCGGCCAATGCCTCGGCGATTTCGCCTGGCGATTTCGCCCGCGCGAAGCGCCGCAGCGCCGCGCCGTTGATCTGCGGGCCGATGCCGCCCGGCGCGAGCAAGGTCAGCGAGCGGACGCGATCAGGGTCCGCGAGCGCGGCGAGAATGGCGATCGCCCCGCCCATCGAATGCCCGACGAGGCGGGCCCGGTCGATACCGCGGCGCGCGAGGTCGTCGAGCACGGCGCGCGCTGCCGCCTTGGGCGACATCATCCCGAAGGCAAGCGACGCCGCATGTCCGGGCATGTCGTAAACGACGAGCCGGGCCCCTGCGGCGAGGTCCGTCAGGACGCCGTTCCACACGGCGCGGCAGCCGCCGAAGCCGTGCAGCAGGACGACCGCCTCGCGCCCGTCGCCGCGCTCGGCGGCGAACAGGCATGGCGCTTCGCGGTCGGGTCCGGTCGACGGCACGGCGCGTCTGCCGTCCTAGGCTCTGGCCAGGATGCGATTTGCCGCCGAAACGATCGCTTCGAGGGAGGCCGCGACGATATTGGTGTTGATGCCGGCGCCGAACAGGACGCCGCCCGGATACTCGACCTCGACATAGCTTATCGCCGCGGCATTCGAGCCGTGCTGGATCGAATGTTCGGAATAGTCGCGCACCGAGAGCGCGATGCCGGCATGGCGCGACAGCGCGTCGATGAAACCGTCGATCGGTCCGTTGCCGCTGCCCTGGATCGTCACTTCCCGGCCGCCGTCGAGGATCACCGCCTCGACGATGCGGCGGCCCTTGGCTTCCGTATCCGGAAAGGTCTGGTGGTCGACGAATTTCAGCCGGCCTGCCGGCTGGTCGACATAGACTTCACGGAAGCGGTCGTAGATGCGCTTCGACGACAGTTCCTTGCCCTCGGCATCGGTGATGGCCTGGATGTCCTTGGAGAACTCGACCTGGAGGTTGCGCGGCAGGTTGAGGCCGTAGTCGGCCTGCAGCACATAGGCGATGCCGCCCTTGCCGGACTGCGAGTTGATGCGGATGATCGCCTCGTAGCTGCGGCCGACATCCTGCGGGTCGATCGGCAGATAGGGCACCTCCCACACCGGCTTGTTGGCGACCTTCAGCGCCTTCATGCCCTTGTTGATGGCGTCCTGGTGCGAGCCGGAAAACGCCGTGTAGACCAGCTCGCCGACATAGGGATGGCGCTCCGGGATCGCCATCTCGTTGGCGTATTCGTAGACCGCCTTGATGCGCTCGATGTCGGAGCAGTCGAGCTGCGGGTCGATGCCCTGCGTGTACATGTTCAAGGCCAGCGTCACGACGTCGACATTGCCGGTGCGCTCGCCATTGCCGAACAGCGTTCCCTCGACGCGGTCGGCGCCGGCCATCAGCGCCAGTTCGGTCGCCGCGATGCCGGTGCCGCGATCGTTGTGCGGATGCAGCGAGATCAAAACGTTGTCGCGGTTGTCGATGTTGCGGCACATCCACTCGATCTGGTCGGCATAGACGTTGGGCGTCGCCATCTCGACGGTCGACGGCAGGTTGAGGATCAGCTTGTTGTCGGGCGTCGGCCTGACGATCTCGACGACCGCGTTGCAGATCTCCAGCGCCACCTCCAGTTCGGTGCCGGTGAAGCTCTCGGGCGAATATTCGAAGCGATAGCCGCCGCCTGCCTTGGCGGCCATGTCGGTGATCATCTTGGCGGCGTCGGTGGCGATCCGCTTGATGCCGGCGACGTCCTTGGCGAACACGACGCGGCGCTGCAACTCGCTGGTCGAGTTGTAGAAATGGATGATCGGATGGCGCGCGCCGTCGAGCGCCTCGAAGGTGCGGCTGATCAGTTCGGGCCGGCACTGCACCAGCACCTGCAGCGAGACATCGTCGGGAACGCCGCCGTCCTCGACGCACCAGCGGGCGAAGTCGAAATCCGTCTGCGACGCCGAGGGGAAGCCGATCTCGATTTCCTTGAAGCCCATTTCCAGCAGGAGCTGGAACATGCGGGCCTTGCGGTCGTGACCCATCGGGTTGACCAGCGACTGGTTGCCGTCGCGCAGGTCCACCGAGCACCAGATCGGCGCGGTCTCGATGCGCTTGCCGGGCCAGGTGCGGTCCGGCAGGTTGATCACGGGGTAGGGTTCGTATTTGGTGGCGGCGCCCGGCATGCCGTGGACGGCGCGGGCCTTGCTGAACTGATTCATCGTGCTTCTCTTCTCATCCGTCGCCCGGACCTTTGGCGTCCGCAGCGCGTCATTCGCCTGGTTTTGTGAAGTTCGACGAGGAGCGGGGGCTCTGGCGGCCTAACGACCGCCGGGCGCTCCTTCAGCGAGCCCGGCGGTCGCCGATAAGGCCGAGAAGCAGGATAGCCGACGACAGGGCGCGCAGGGTCGCCGACGCGAAGGCGCCCGAGCGTTTGCCAGCCATGTTGCCGTGGGTCATCATGGGGGTCCTGATACAGGAGAGGCGCGGATCAGGCAAGGGCGCAACGGCGACGGCTCTGCCGGCGCTTGATGTCGCGGCGCAACCGGCCTATCTGCTGCCGGCCGCCCATCGGGGGCCGCGAGCGATCGGAACGGCATGGCTTCTCTGAGACGATGGCTGGACGAGCGCCTCGAGCGCCGCGCCGCATCCATCCCGAACGTCCGCCTTCCGCGCGACGACAGGCTGGCGCTGGTGCGGGCGCATGGCGATTTCTCGCTGGCCTATTCGACGGCGGTCCAGGACGACCTTTCCTATTTTGGAGACGGCGGCGGCTACATCGCCTTCGGCTACCGGATGACCGGTGTGTTCGCGCTCGGCGATCCGGTCGCGCCGCAGGCCGAGCGGGCCCGGCTCGTCCGCGATTTCGTTCACGCCGGGGCCGGACCGACCTTCGTGCAGGCGGGAGAGGCGACGGCCCGCACGCTCGCCGAGCTCGGCTACCGCGTCAACCGCATGGGGATCGATTCGCGCATTGCGCTTTCGCCGTCGATGTTCGCCGGCCGCCGCAACGAGACGGTGCGCTATTCGGAGCGCTGGCTCGTCAAGAACGGCTATGTCCTCATGGAAGACGACGGCGCGCGCGACCTGACGGCCGAGATGCACGCGCTGTCCGAACGCTGGCGCGCCGAGCGGGTGGTCAAGAAGCGCGAGATGCGCTTCCTCAACCGGCCGTTCGCCGTGACGCCGGGTCCGGGCATGCGCCGCTTCCTGCTGATCTCGCCGCAGGGCGAGGCGGTGGCGCTGCTCGACCTCGACCCGATGCACGGCGACGGCGAGGTCACCGGCTACACCACCTCCTTCAAGCGCAAGCTGCCCGGCGTGACGCCGCATGCCGAGATCGGGCTGACAAAATTCGCCGCCGACCGGCTTCTGGCCGAGGGGCGGCGCGACCTGACTCTGGGGCTGTCGCCGCTCGCCGCCGTCGAACCCAGCGGCCTGCGCGAGAGCGCGATGCTGCGCGCCTCGATGCAGCGGCTGTTCCGCTCGCCGGTGATCAACCGGCGGATCTTCAATCTCGAAGGGCAGGCGGCGTTCAAGCGGCGGTTCCATGGCGCCGAGGAGCCGGTCTACCTCGCCTTCCGAAAGCTGTCGCCGGTGCAGATCATCGCGCTGCTGCGGCTGTGCCGGGCGTTCTGAGCTACGGCTTGATGCTGCGCGCCACGAGGCGCGCCAGGGCCGGCCCGCAGACCAGCACGAACAGGAAGCGCGCCGTCTGCAGCGTCATGATCAGCGACAGGTCGACGTTCGGCGAGGCGGCCGCGATGATGGCGACGGAATCCATCCCTCCGGGGCTGGTCGCCAGATAGGCGGTGAGCGGGTCGATGCCGAGCTCGTGCGCCAGCAGCCAGGCGATGGCGCCGCAGAAGGCCATCAGGATCAGGATGGACAGCACGATCTGCGGCATGGCGCGCGCCGCCTGCCTGAGCACCGTCCTGTCGAAGCGCAGGCCGATGGTCCAGCCGATCAGCGCGTAGCTGGCCGCCAGCAGCCATTGCGGGTGCTGGAAGGACAGGTAGCCGCCGAGATTGAGCGCCACCCCGAGAATGAACGAGCCGAGGAAGAAGGGCGACGGCAGGCGCACCAGGTGTCCGACCACGCCCCCCGCCAGCGCCACCGCGACGGTCGCCCCGAAGCCGTGGGGGCTGAGCGCCGGAAACCAGTCGATCGCCGCGGACGGGACGCCGGACGTGTCGACCCACAGCCGGGCGACCAGCGCAGCGGCGACCGTCACCATCACCACCCGCAGATACTGCATGAAGGCGACGAGGCGGGCGTCGGCGCCGAATGTCGCCGCCATCAGCACCATGGCGGTCGATGCGCCCGGCGCCGCGCCCCATACGCCGGTCGTGCCGGGGAGGATCTTCAGGCGGCTGATCGACCAGCCGAGGAAGCTCGACGCCGCCACCGTCGAGACGACGGCGATCAGCACGATCAGCCAGTCCTCGACGATGTAGCCGATCACCTCGATGCGGATGGAAGCGGCGATCAGCGTGCCCATCACCGCCTGCGACGCCGCGAATCCGAGCGACGGGACGCGGATGCCGAAGCCGTAGGTGCCGAAGGCAATGGCCGTCAGCATGCTGCCGATCAGCACGGCCGCCGGCAGCGAGACGGCCTCGAAGGCGGCAACGACGGCGAGCGACGCGACGGCGAGCAACATCCACTGGACGGGCCTTGACAACCCGGCGAGCGGGCCCGGCGCAGACGGGGCAGGGGAAGACATGGCCCTTCCTTAGCGCAATGACGCGTCCGCAGGTATGCGTTTTGCTTATGCCATCGATCCCGGAACGGCCGGACTGCCCCGCTCGGTTCAACCGCCGCTGATCGCCGTCAGCACGTAGACGTCGCTGCCGGGCGGCAGCGGCGTGTCGAGCCTGGCGCGTTCGCCGTCGACGAAGACGTTGATGTGGCGGCGAACGGCGGGCGTCGTGTCGCAGAGCCGGTCGCGCATTCCGGGCCACAGGCGATTGAGCGCGTCCACCATTTCCCGAACGTCGCGGGCCTTGAGCTCGACATGTCGCCGCGAGCCCGGAAACAGGTCGACGAGCGCCCCCGGAAGATGCACGGCGATCGTTGCCGGCCCGGCCTCGCGCATGGTCGCCATCAGCGGTCCAGCACCAGCGTCTCGACCGAGTGAACGGTCGGAAGGTGCTCGGCGACGGTGATCCAGGTGTCGCCCTCGTCGGCGCTGGCGAACAGCGTGCCGGAGCTGGTGCCGAAATAGACGCCGGCGGGCTCGCGCCTGTCCGCCGCCATCGCCTGGCGCAGCACGCCGAAGAAGGCGTTCCGCTGCGGCAGACCGGCGCGCTTGGCTTCCCAGTTGCGGCCGCCATCGCGCGAACGCCAGACGGCGGCCTTGGCGTCGGGCACGAAGCGGCCTTCCGCCGCGCCGTTGAGCGGGATCAGGTAGACCGTGTCGGGGTCGCGCGGATGGGACGCCGCGGGGAAGCCGAAATCGGAGGGCAGGCCCGCCTCGATGCTGTCCCAGCTTTTGCCGCCGTCGTCGCTGACATACATGCCGCAATGGTTCTGCTGGTAGAGCCGGTTTCGCATGCCCGGCGCCATGACGATGTTGTGGACGCACTGGCCGAATTCCGGATAGCGCTGGCCTTCCGGCATGAAATCGGCCCGGGTACCCCGGTTGCGCGGCTCCCAGCTCTTGCCGCCGTCCTCGGTGAAGAACACGCCGGCCGCCGAGATGCCGACCCAGATGCGCCTGGAATCCTCGGGATCGACCACGATCGAATGAAGGATGAGACCGGCGCCACCCTCGTTCCAGTGCGGACGCGACGGGTGATCGCGCAATCCCTCGATGTGGGTCCAGGTGGCGCCGCCGTCGTCGCTGCGGAACAGGCCGGCCGGCTGCACGCCGACATAGAGTTCGCCGTCACGCGGCGCGACGCTCCAGGCAGCAGACACCGGCTCCTTGCCCGCCTCGTAAGCGAGGCCCTGGCTCGAATGCGTCCAGGTCTCGCCCAGATCCTTCGAGGTCCAGATCGCCGGGCCGAACCATTCGTTGCCGCCCGCGCCATGGATCGCCCCGGTCGCCGGATCCGCGATGACATGATGGATCGGCCATGTGTTGCAGAACGGCCCGCGCAGCGACCAGTCCTTGCGGGCTTCGTCGCTCTCGGCGATGAAGGCGCCCTTCTTGGTGCCGACCAGAACCATCACCTTCGCCATGTTCACTCCTCCCATGCGATGACTGCGGGAATTCGTCGCTGTTCTTCTTATCCTATGGACTTATCTGTTGATATCAACGTAATCGAGACATGACTTCGAAAAAGCTGCCGGCTCCTGACATTCGCACGACGCTGCATGTGCGCGACACATGCCTTTGCCTGCATGCCCAGCGCGCGGCGCGGGTCCTCGCCCGCCGCTTCGACGAGGCGCTGCGCCCGGCGGGTCTCACCAACGGCCAGTTCTCCATGCTGATGTCGATGAACCGGCCGGGTCAGGTCCGGATGCGCGAGGTCGCCTCTCTCCTCGGCATGGACCGCACGACGGTGACCGCCGCGCTGAAGACGCTGGAAAAGCGCGGCCTGGTGACGACCGAACCCGACCCGGAGGATCGCCGCGGCCGTCTTCTGGTCCTGACCGAGGCCGGCCGCGAACGGCTGGCCGAGGCGATGCCGATCTGGACCGCGGAACACGGCGCGCTGGAGGCCGATTTGGAGGACGCCGACCATCTTCGGGCCGGGCTGATTGCGTTGGTGAAATAGCGACGGCAGAACGGGTCGAGACCCGTCTACGCAGACTGCACGCTGCTCCAGGTCACCGCACGAACGTAACGAATTCCTCGAGCGGGGCGCGTTCGGTGCGGAAGCTGTTTTCGGGCTTCGACACGTCCTCGTAGCCGATCGCCATGCCGCAGGTGATGATCTCCTCGTCGGGAATGTCGAGCACCGGCCGGATCTGCTTGTGGTAGGGCG
>JAHBYY010000070.1 GCA_019635715.1 Rhizobiaceae bacterium
AGCGAGACGGTGGCGATCGTCGGCGAATCCGGCTGCGGAAAGTCGACGCTGGCCAAGGTGCTGCTCGGCCTGGAGACCGCGAGTTCCGGCACGGTGTCGCTCGGCAATTCCGACATCCAGTCGACCGGCATCGAGATGCGCGACGTGAAGACCGTCTCGTCGATCCAGATGGTGTTCCAGAACCCGTTCGACACGCTGAATCCCAGCCATTCGGTCGGTTCGCAGATCATCCGGACGCTCGAAAAATTCGGCGTCGGCAACACGGTCGCCGAGCGCCGCGCCCGCATGCTGGAGCTTCTCGACCTGGTGAAGCTGCCACGCGCCTTCGCGGAGCGGATGCCGCGCCAGCTTTCGGGCGGACAGAAGCAGCGCATCGGCGTGGCGCGCGCCTTTGCGGGCAATGCCAAGGTCGTGGTCGCCGACGAGCCGGTCTCGGCGCTCGACGTTTCGGTTCAGGCGGCCGTCACCGAACTGCTGATGGACATCCAGCGCAAGAACAAGACGACGATGCTGTTCATCAGCCACGACCTTTCGGTGGTGCGCTACATCGCCGACCGGGTCGTCGTCATGTATCTCGGCCACATCGTCGAGCAGGGATCGACCGATCAGATCTTCTCGCCGCCCTACCACCCCTATACCGAGGCGCTGCTTTCGGCGATCCCGATCGCCGACACCAGCGTGGTCAAGAAGCACATCGTGCTGGAAGGCGACATTCCGTCGGCGATGAACCCGCCGCCCGGCTGTCCCTTCCAGACGCGGTGCCGCTGGAAGAAGTTCGTTCCCGGCAACAAATGCGAGACCGAACTGCCGCCGCTCAAGGATCTCGGCGACGGTCATCGCAGCCTGTGCTGGCTCGACGACGAGCAGCTTGCCAAGATGGAGCCGGTGATCAGCTTCGAGGGCGGGTCGAGCGAACCGCCGGTGAAGGACGTCGTCCCGCAATAGAAGGTATCAGCGGCAGGACCGCATCTGCGCGGCATAGGTGGTGGCCATCTTTGCCGTATCCCGCGCATAGCTCTGCATGCCGGAATTGCCGCGCCAGTCGCCGCGCTTGTAGGCCGACCAGCCGAAATAGTAGGCGAGGTAGAGGTTGTAGGGATCGTTGCGGGCGATGCCCAGCGTGTCGGCCGACTTGCCGTGATACCAGCCGACGAAGTCGAGCGAGTCGTCGAAGTTCGTCCGACGCGCGCTCCAGTTGCCGCTCTCGGTCATGTATTGCGACCAGGTGCCGTCCAGGGCCTGGGAGTAGCCATAGGCGCTGGACTGGCGCTTCCAGGGGATGAAGCCCCACAGCTTCTTGCGCGGCGGGCGCGCATTGCCCTTGAAGCCCGACTCCTTGCGCACCGTCGCCATGAGGATCGGGATCGGCACCCCATATTTCGCCTCGACCCGCTCGGCCGATGAGCGCCAGTTGGTGACCCAGCCGTCGCGCTGGTCGAAGACTGCGCAGATGTCGTTGATTCGGCTGGGTGGTGTGGCGCAGCCGGCCAGGCCGACAAGCACAGAGACGGTTACAATTCGACTAAAATCGACGCCACGCATCGGGACGGAATAGCCGAGAAAGCTGAAAGGACTCTTTCGTCCACTGTTAACCCCGGTCGGCCCAGCCGATGACCGCGGCCAGGGCGGGCCGTTGCGCCGCCAGACCGGCATGACCGCGTCGTCAATGGCGTGAACGTCCAAATCCGCGGCCCCGCGCGACGCATTTCCGACAGCCTTCGCCCGCCCGCGGGGATTTCATGCGCACGCCAGCCGAGGCAGATGCCGATTTCTCCGGACGAGGATCTTCATCTTCCGAATGAAAACGCTGCCGCCGCGAATCCTGAATGCCGGCCAGCCCATTGGACGAGAATCGAAATCATGAAGTCACATGCGCAGGTCGTGGTCATCGGCGGGGGCGTGGTCGGAACCTCGGTCCTCTATCACCTCGCCAGAGCCGGCTGGACGGACGTGATGCTGCTGGAGCGCGACGAACTGACTTCCGGCTCGACCTGGCATGCCGCCGGCGGCATGCACACGATCAATGGCGACCCCAACGTCGCCAAGCTGCAGAAATACACGATCGAGCTCTACAAGGAGATCGAGGAGCTTTCCGGCCAGGCGACGGGCGTGCATGTCACCGGCGGCGTGCTGCTGGCGGCCAGCGGGGCACGCATGGACTGGCTGCGCGGCGTCGTCGGCAAGGGGCGCTATCTCGGCCTCGACCTGGAAGAGATTTCCGCCAAGGAAGCGGCCGAGCTGATGCCGCTGCTCGATCCAAAACAGTTCGTCGGCGCGGTGCGCAATTCCGAGGACGGGCATCTCGACCCGTCCGGCGTCACCCATGCCTACGCCAAGGCCGCGCGGAAACTGGGCGCCGAAGTTCATCGATTCACCAAGGTCGAGGACATACAGCGCTTGGCCGACGGCCGCTGGAAGGTTTTTACCAACCAGGGCGAGGTGGTGACGGAGCATGTCGTCAATGCCGGCGGGCTGTGGGCGCGCGAGGTCGGCCGCATGGTCGGGCTGGAGCTTCCGGTGCTCGCCATGGAGCACATGTACCTGATCACCGAGGACATGCCGGAGGTGAAGGCCTGGAACGACAGCACCGGCACGGAGATCATCCATGCCGTGGATTTCGACGGGGAGCTCTACCTGCGTCAGGAGCGGGGCGGCATGCTCATGGGCACCTACGAGCAGGCGAACAAGCCGTGGTCGGAGTTCACCACGCCGTGGAATTTCGGCCACGAGCTGCTGGAGCCGGATATCGATCGTATCGCTCCATCGCTGGAGGTCGGCTTCCGCCATTTCCCGGCCTTCCAGAAGACCGGCATCAAGCAGATCATCAACGGTCCGTTCACCTTCGCCCCCGACGGCAATCCGCTGGTCGGCCCGGTGCGCGGCCTTCCCGGCTTCTGGGTCGCCTGCGGCGTCATGGCCGGGTTCAGCCAGGGCGGCGGCGTCGGCCTCGGCCTCTCCAACTGGATGATCCACGGCGATCCCGGCGCCGACATCTGGGCGATGGACGTGTCGCGCTACGGCGACTGGGCCTCGATGCGCTACACCAACGCCAAGGTGCGCGAAAACTACTCGCGGCGCTTCTCGATCCGCTTCCCCAACGAGGAACTGCCGGCAGGGCGCCGCCTCAGGACGACGCCGATCTACGACCTGCTGGCGGCGCGCGGCGCGCAGTTCGGCGTCGCCTACGGGCTGGAGGTGCCGCTCTGGTATGCGCCGGCCGGGATCAGGGACGAGTTCTCCTGGCGCCGCTCCAGCGATTTCGCGCATGTCGGCGCGGAGGTGCGCAAGGTCCGCGAGCAGGTCGGGTTGATGGAAATCTCCAGCTTCGCCAAATATCGCGTCACCGGGGAGGGCGCCTCCGACTGGCTGGACCGGATGCTTGCCTGCAAGCTGCCGGCGGCGGGCCGCATGACGCTTGCGCCCATGCTCAAGGCCGACGGCCGGCTGATCGGCGACTTCACGCTCGCCAACCTCGGAGATGGCGGATGGTTCATCGCCGGCTCCGGTGTTGCCGAGCAATACCATATGCGCTGGTTCGAGAAGCATCTGCCGGCGGACGGGTCGGTCCGGCTGGAGGCGCTCGGCCTGTCGCGTGTCGGCCTGTCGATCGCCGGACCGAATGCGCGCAGGCTGCTCCAGCAGGTCACCCGCGCCGACGTGTCGGCTGCCGCCTTTCCGTTCATGGCGATTGCCCGCATGGATATCGGCATGGCGCCGTGCCTGGTCGGCCGGGTCAGCTATACGGGCGATCTCGGCTACGAAATCTGGATGGCGCCGGAATACCAGCGCCATGTCTTCGAGACGCTGATGGAGGCCGGCGAGGCGTTCGGGATCGGGCTGTTCGGTTCACGCGCCTTGAATGCGCTGCGCCTCGAGAAGGGCTATGGTTCGTGGGCGCGCGAATATCGCCCGATCTACGGCCCGGTGGAGGCCGGCCTCGACCGCTTCGTTGCGCACTCCAAACCCGCCGACTTCATCGGCAAGCAGGCGGCTGCCGAAGAACGCCGAAGCGGCGGCAAGATGCGCCTGCGTACCTTCATCGTCGACACGACCGACGCGGACGTCATCGGCGACGAGCCGATCTGGCACGGCGGCAGGGTGCAGGGCTGGGTGACCTCCGGCGGCTATGCCCACAATGCCGGTGTGTCGGTCGCCCTCGGCTATGTGCCGAAGGCGATCGCCGACCTGCCGGACGGCTTCGAGATCGAGCTGCTGGGCAAGCGCTATCCGGCGCGCCTGCAGCCTGCCGCCCTGTTCGACGCCAATTTCGAACGCATGCGGGGATAGTCGAGATCGTGCGAATAACGCGAACAAAAAGTGAATTCTCTCTTGCGCTTGCAGTTCGTAGTGCTGATCAATAAGTTCTACATGATATCGAGTAGCGATGTACAAACCCACTTGAGGTTGTTTGGATAAATGGCCTTGCACGTTCAGGACGAAGAGACGGACTGGCTGGTAAGAGATTTCGCGCGGCGGCGCGGCCTCGGCATAACTGCGGCCATCAAGACTGCAGTGAAGGAGGCCAGTGAGCGTGAGTTGAATGCCGGTGAGCTGCTTGCCCAGAAAATCGAACCGCTGCTGAAAGAGGTGCGCGCCTCGAAGGGCCGGCAGTTTGACGAGGACGACAAGCTGTTCTTGGACGAGATGTGGGGAGAACCGGACTGATGTATGTGGATCCCTCTGCCATGTTGACCATCTTGAAGGAGGAGCCAGATGCGGCCATTTACCGGGATCGGCTTGCAGCCGCGCCGAACAAGGTGATCACCGTCGTCGGCAAGGTGGAGGCGGCCATCTCGCTCGGACGGGCGATGGACGACTATCAACGTGGACCTGACGTGGTGGACCGTTTTTGTGTAGAGGCAGGCGTTACAGTTGTTCCCATATACAACGACCTGTACGCCGAGGCCGTCAGCGCGTATCGCCGCTTTGGAAAAGGAACTGGACATCCTGCCAGGCTCAACTTTGGCGACTGTTTCTCCTATGCTTATGCAAAGCTGCACGGGATGCCGCTGCTCTTCAAAGGTGACGATTTCTCGCGTACCGACGCTCAACCCGCGAGTTGACCGAGGGCAGCACTCCGACGTCGGATGCCGTAACAACGCCTTCAAGAGCGCCGATGTCAGCGTAGAACTGAAACAAGCGCGAAGACGGCGCCCTGCGGGTCAACCGCCTGCAGCACCCAACTGCCGCCGGGCACCTCCATCGGGCCCATCAGGATCTTGCCGCCGCCGGCGGTGACCCGCTGCGCGGCGGCGTCGATCGCCTCGACGTTGAAGTAGAACAGCCAGCAGGGCACGGGGACCCCGGGCGGCCGATCCATCATGCCGCCGACCGGCTGGCCGGCGACCGGTTCGCCGGCGCCCGGCTCGCCGGTAACCGAGAAGAGCTGGTAGGTCCCCATCTCGCCCATGTCGAAGCTGTCGGCCTTCCGCCAGCCGAATTGACCTGAATAGAAGTCGAACGCGCCCTTCCAGTCGTTGGCGTAGAGCTCGTGCCATCCGGCATGGCCGGGCGTGGTCATCGGCATGGGCGGGCGGTCCTCGCCGAGCGGCGTCATCAGCATGAAGACGGCGCCCTGCGGATCGGCGACGACCGCCAGCCGGCCGACACCGGGTATATCCCACGGCGGGCGCCGCACCGAGCCGCCGGCCTGTTCCAGCGAGGCGACGGCGAGGTCGGTGTCCGGCGCGTAGACGTAGCCGGTCCAGCAGGGCGGCACGCCGGCACCGGCGAGTTCGGGCGGCAGCCGCATCGCACCGGCCACGCCGTGGCCGCTGGCGCTCAGCACCGTATAGGCCATGTCGCCGCCGAAAGCCTCGCCGGTCCATCCCACGACATCACCGTAGAACGACGCGGCCGCGGCGACGTCCGTGGTCATCAACTCATACCAGAAGAAGGATTGCGGCTTGTCTGCCATGTCGGGTCTCCCGTGGTGAACACGTCAAGGACGAAAGAGGGTCGCTCCGCCCGACATCGATGGCAAGCGCGCAATCGGCACGGCAGGCCGCCGACTGGCTCAACGCCTTGCCGGCCTGGGCCGGTTGTAGCGGCGCAGACAGGAGCCTACCACCGTCGCCGATGACTGCTCCCGTACTGGCTCCGATCTCCGACCGCTCCGGAAAATTGCTCGCCCATCTGGCGATGATCGCCTTCGCGGCGTTCGTGGCAGGCTCGTTCTCGTTCGGAGCCCTGGCCGTACCCTACATCGCGCCGGCACCGCTGAACGCCGTGCGCTTCGCGATCGGTGCCGGCCTGATGGCGGGCTGCTGTCTCGCTCTGTTGGGGACACGTCCGAAGCTGCCCGCCGCGCCGTGGCGCTTCCTCGTCCTCGGCGGCCTCATGGCAGCCTTCTTCATCACCATGTTCACCTCGCTCGCCATGACCGACCCGGTTTCGCTGGGCGCGGTGTTCACCCTGATGCCGCTGATGGGGGCGATCCTCGGATGGGTGGTGCTCGGCCAGGTGCCTCGCGGCGCGGTCCTGGCCAGCCTGCTGCTGGCGGCCAGCGGCGCGCTCTGGGTGATCTTCCGCGGCGACGTCCATGCCATCACGTCGTTCCGCATCGGCGCCGGCGAACTTCTGTTCATGGGCGGTGTGGCCTGCCATGCGCTGTTCGCCGTGATGATCAAGAAGCTCGGGCGCGGCGAGCCGGTCGTGCTGTCGACCTTCTGGACCTTGGCGTCGACCGGACTTTGCATCGCGCTCTACGGCGTGAGCGACATCCTCGCCACCGACTGGATGGGACTGCCGATGATCGTCTGGCTGGTCATCCTCTACCTCGCGACCTTCACCACCGCGGGCACATTCTTCCTCATCCAGTTCGCTGCGCCGCGCATGCCGGCCTCCAAGGTTCTGGCATACAACTACCTGACGCCGTCGATCATCATCCTGTTCGAAGGCATGCTCGGCCATGGCTGGGCAACGCCGGCGGTCGTCGCCGGCGCCGCGGTGACGGTGCTCGGCCTCGCGCTGCTCGCTGCGACGGGCGACTGAGGCGATCTCAGAGACGGTTTGGAAAAGCGTCAGGGTGGGGCGAAAAGGGTGATTTCGAGTCCCGGAGCGCAGCGTACATTTGGGTAAGTGAGCACCGGAAGCGCAGAAATCGCCGTTTGCAGCCCACCCTCACGCAATTTCCAAACCGGTTATCAGACGTCTTCGTCGTCGAAGAACACCAGATCGACGCCGCCGTCGGCGAAGTTGGCGAGATCGGCGGCCGCGGCCTGGCCCTCGGGAGAGGCGAGAGCCGCCTGGATGTCCGGCAGGGTGTCGAAGTAGAGCGTCGCCACCAGATGCAGGTCCGACGCTGCCGCCGCGCTGGCGACCGGACCGCGGCTCACGGAGTAGCGGCGCAGGCCGGGAACCTGCTTGGCCAGCGGGATGTGGGTGGCCGCATAGTAGCGGTCGAACGCCGCCGGATCCTTCGGCGTCCCGTAGAGCGCAACGAGCCTCGCCATCGCCGGATACCTCCCTTGATCGCCGCTTCATGCGGCTGTCGTCCATGATGTGTCATGTCGGCCGCTTCCACAACAAGCGGCGTTGCCGGCAAGGCCCCGGTCGCCGAGACGCGCGGCGCGATCGGAATCGTTTGACGCGGCGACGCCTGCGCGACACAAGCTGATGACGAAGGGGAATGACACTTTGCATCAAGACGTCGATCTGATCGCCCTCGTCGCAGTGGGCTTCGTCCTGGCTTCGATCTTCGGTTACGTCGCGGACCGGCTGAGGCTGCCGGCGCTCGTCGGCTATCTCGTCGCCGGCGTCTTCATCGGATCCTACACGCCCGGCTTCGTCGCGGATGCCGCGCTGGCCGGCCAGCTCGCCGAGATCGGCGTGATCCTGCTGATGTTCGGCGTCGGCCTCCACTTTTCCGCGGCCGACCTTCTGGCGGTGAAGGGCATCGCAGTGCCGGGGGCGGTCTTGCAGATCGTGCTGGCGACGCTGCTCGCCATGGGGGTCAGTTCGCTCTGGGGCTGGGAATTCGGCCACGGCATCGTCTTCGGCCTCAGCATCTCGGTGGCCAGCACGGTGGTCCTGCTGAAGGCGCTCGAAGAGCGAAACCTGCTGAACACGCCGAGCGGACGCGTCGCCGTCGGCTGGCTGATCGTCGAGGATCTGGCGATGGTGCTGGCGCTGGTGCTGCTGCCGGCCTTCGCCCAGGCGCTGGGCGGCCATCCGATCGGCAGCGACGGCCACGGCGCGGCGGACGGCGACAGCTCGATCCTGCTCTCCATCGCCATCACCCTGGCGAAGGTCGGAGCCTTCGTCGCCATCGCGGCGATCGTCGGCCCGCGCGTCGTGCCGTGGATCCTGACGAAGGTCGCCCGCACCGGCTCGCGCGAACTGTTCACGCTGTCGGTGCTCGGCATCGCGCTCGGCATCGCCTTCGGCTCGGCCGCCGCCTTCGGCGTCTCCTTCGCGCTCGGCGCGTTCTTCGCCGGCGTGATCATGAGCGAGTCCAATCTCAGCCACCGCGCCGCGGCGAACTCGCTGCCGCTGCAGGATGCCTTCTCGGTGCTGTTCTTCGTGTCGATCGGCATGCTGTTCGACCCATCCATCCTGATCCGCCAGCCGATCGACGTGCTCGTCGTGCTGGCCATCATCATCGTCGGCAAGGGCGTCATCTCCTTCGCGATCGTCGCTGCCCTGCGGTTTCCCCTGGGAATGGGGCTCGGCATCGCGGCCAGCCTCGCCCAGATCGGCGAATTCTCGTTCATCCTTGCCGGTCTCGGCGTGTCGCTCGGCCTGATGACGCAGGAGGCCCAGGATCTGATCCTCGCCGGTGCGCTGCTGTCGATCACGCTCAACCCGCTGACTTTCGCCGTCTCGGGGATGCTGCAGAAATGGGTTCGTGCCCGCTATCCCGGGTCCGTCGATTTCGGCCTGCGGGCGCTGTCCGGACTGGTGCGCGATCTCGACAGGACGCGTGCCAATGCCGAGGAGCGCAAGCGCCGGCAGGAGCAGGAGATCACCAAGCTGATCGGCAGTTTTCCGCTGTTCTCGGTGATCGACGAGGACGGGCTGGAGGAATTGCTGCTGCTGTTCCGGCCGCGCTCCGCACAGCCGGGCGAGCGGGTGATCCGGGCGGGAGATCGCGGCGACGCCATGTATTTCATCAGCTCGGGGGCTGTCGAGGTGGCGGTGAACGGCGTGGCGATCAAGCTCGACGCCGGCTCGTTCTTCGGCGAGATGGCGCTGCTGTCGGGCGAGCGCCGCACGGCGGACGTCACCGCCGTCGACTTCTGCGAGTTGCTGGCGCTCGACCGGCGCGATTTCAACCAGTTCATGGCGCGCCACCCGGAGGTGCGGGCTTCGGTCAACGAGATGGCCGACAAGCGGCGCGCGATGAACCTGTCAAAGCCCGTGGAGGGTTAAGCTTTCGGGCGCAGCCCCTCGACGAACAGCGTCTCCAGGAAGCGGGCGGCATCCTCGAAGCGGCCTTCGCCGCCGCGGTCCGGCCCCAGCACCGCGCGGACCTGGACGTCGAAGTCGGCGTAGTGCTGGGTCGTCGCCCAGATGGCGAAGATCAGGTGCCACGGGTCGGTGCGGGCGATGCGCCCCGAGCGCATCCAGCCGCGCATCACCTCGACCTTGTCGTCGACGAGCCTCTTCAGCTCACCTTGCAGCAGCGGCAGGATGCGCGGCGCGCCCTGCAGGATCTCGTTGGCGAACAGGCGGCTTTCGCGCGGATAGTCGCGCGCCATCTCCAGCTTGCGGCGGATGTAGCCGCGCAGCTCGGTCATCGGGTCGCCGATGTCGTCCAGCTCGCGCAGCGGCGCCAGCCATGTATCGAGCAGGCGCTGCATCAGGGTGGCATGGATGTCCTCCTTTCCCTTGAAATAATAGAGAAGATTGGGCTTCGACATTCCGGCCGCCACGGCGATCTGGTCCACCGTCGAACCGCGAAAGCCGTGGGCGGAGAAGACCTCCAGCGCGGCCTCCAGGATCAGCTCCCGCTTTTCCTGCTGGATGCGGGTGCGCGGTCTGGATGCGGTCTTCTGGGTCACGGTGGGGACTGCTCTGCGGGCTGCGCAATTCGGTCTGTGGACCAATGCTCTGGACCAGTTCCTGTTCGCGTGTGGAACGCGAAGTCGGGGCGGCTTTTCGGCTATATCCATCTTGACCGCCATGCCGGCGGTGCTAACGTTTGTCCAATCGGTCAAAATTTGCGTAGCATCATTCGCCGCGAAGACCAAGCATGGACCGTTAGCTGAACAGGGATCCCCGAGAGAGGCTTGGTCATGTCCGATAGAACGAAAGTCGCGCCGAACGATCTCAGCGCATTCTGGATGCCGTTTACGTCCAACCGGCAGTTCAAGCAGGCGCCGCGCATGCTGGTCGCTGCCAAGGACATGCACTACACCGCCAGCGACGGGCGCAAGATCCTGGACGGCACGGCCGGCCTGTGGTGCGTCAACGCCGGCCACTGCCGGCCGAAGATCACCGAGGCGATCCAGACGCAGGCCGCCGAACTCGACTATGCGCCGGCCTTCCAGATGGGCCATCCGGTCGTGTTCGAACTGTCGAACCGGCTGGTCGACATCGCTCCGGAAGGCATGGAACATGTGTTCTACACCAATTCCGGCTCCGAATCCGTCGAGACGGCGCTGAAGATCGCGCTGGCCTACCAGCGCGTGAAGGGCCAGGGCTCGCGCACCCGTCTGATCGGCCGCGAACGCGGCTACCATGGCGTCAATTTCGGCGGCATCTCGGTCGGCGGCATCGTCAACAACCGCAAGATGTTCGGCACGCTGCTCGGCGGCGTCGACCACCTGCCACACACCCACAACCTCGCCAAGAACGCCTTCACCAAGGGCGAGCCGGAGCATGGCGCGGAGCTGGCCGACGAACTCGAGCGGATCGTTGCCCTGCATGACGCCTCGACCATCGCCGCGGTGATCGTCGAGCCCGTCGCCGGGTCGACCGGCGTGCTGATCCCGCCGAAGGGCTATCTGCAGCGCCTGCGCGACATCTGCACCAAGCACGGTATCCTGCTGATCTTCGACGAGGTCATCACCGGTTTCGGCCGTCTGGGCACGCCGTTCGCCGCCGACTATTTCGGCGTCAAGCCGGACATCATCACGACGGCCAAGGGCGTCACCAACGGCGTCATCCCGATGGGCGCGGTGTTCGTCACGAAGGACATCCACGATGCCTTCATGACTGGCCCGGAGCACATGATCGAGTTCTTCCACGGCTACACCTACTCGGGAAATCCGATCGCGTCGGCCGCGGCGCTTGGCACGCTCGACACCTACCGCGACGAAGGCCTGCTGACGCGCGGCGCCGAACTTTCCGCCCACTGGGAGGACGCGCTGCATTCGCTGAAGGGCGAGCCGCACGTCATCGACATCCGCAACATCGGCCTGATCGGCGCGATCGAGCTGGAGCCGATCGCCGGTTCGCCGACCAAGCGCGCCTTCTCGGCCTTCGTGAAGGCCTTCGAGCGCGGCGCGCTGATCCGCACGACCGGCGACATCATCGCCCTGTCGCCGCCGCTGATCATCACCAAGGGTCAGATCGACGAGCTGATCGACCATGTCCGCGAGGTGCTGAGGATGGTGGATTGACCTTCATCGCGCGACAGCAGGCGACGAGCGAGGTTCTGGTCGACGACGACCGGGTGCGGGTGACGCGCTGGGATTTCGATCCCGGCGCCGAGACGCGCTGGCACCGTCATGGCATGGACTATGTCGTCACGACGATCACGCCATGCGCCTTCCTGCTGGAGGAGCCCGGCGGCGGCACGCGCCGGGTCGATCTCGGCGCCGGCGTCGCCTATCGCCGCGACGAGGGCGTCGAGCACAATGTCATCAATGGCGGCGACGCACCCATGTCGTTCGTCGAAGTCGAACTGAAATGAGGTCCTGATCCTTGGCTGCACCCGGTGAGAATCTGCGAATCAATCCAGATCGTTTGTGGGATTCGCTGATGGAGATGGCGAAGATCGGCCCCGGCATCGCCGGCGGCAACAATCGCCAGACGGTCACGGACGAGGACGGCGCGGGCCGCCACCTGTTCAAGCGGTGGTGCGAGGCGGCCGGGCTCGAGGTCGGCGTCGACCAGATGGGCACCATGTTCGCCCGTCGCGAAGGCACCGACCCGGAGGCGCTGCCGGTGTATGTCGGCAGCCACCTCGACACGCAGCCGACCGGCGGCAAATTCGACGGGGTGCTCGGCGTCCTCGGCGGGCTGGAGGTCATCCGATCGCTCAACGATCTCGGCATCAGGACGAAGCATCCGATCGTCGTCACCAACTGGACGAACGAGGAGGGCGCGCGCTTCGCCCCGGCGATGATGGCGTCGGCGGTGTTCGCCGGCATCATCACTCAGGATTATGCCTACGGCCGCACCGACGCCAAGGGGAAGCGCTTCGGCGACGAGCTCGAGCGCATCGGCTGGCGCGGCGAGGAGCCGGTCGGGGCACGCAAGATGAAGGCGTTCTTCGAGCTCCATATCGAGCAGGGCCCGATCCTCGAGGACGAGGACATCGACATCGGCGTCGTCACGCACGGCCAGGGGCTGAAGTGGCTGCAGGTGACGCTGACCGGACGGGAGGCCCATACCGGCTCGACGCCGATGCCGAAACGCCGCAATGCCGGGCTCGGCATGGCGCGCGTCATCGAACTGGTCCACGAGGTCGCCATGGACTACCAGCCCGAGGCGGTGGGCGCGGTCGGCCACATGGAGGCCTATCCCAACTCGCGCAACATCATCGCCGGCAAGACGGTGTTCACCGTCGACATCCGCTCGCCCGACAAGGCGGTGCTCGACGAGATGGACATGCGGGTGCGCCACGGCGTCGAACTGATCTGCGAGGCGCTCGACATCGAGTTCGAGATCGAGCAGGTCGGCCATTTCGATCCCGTGACCTTCGATGCCGGCTGCGTGAAGGCGATCCGCGACGCTGCGGAACGGCTCGGCTATTCGCATCGCAACATCGTGTCGGGCGCCGGTCACGACGCCTGCTGGATCAACCGCGTGGCGCCGACGGCGATGGTGATGTGCCCCTGCGTCGACGGGCTCAGCCACAACGAGGCCGAGGACATCACCAAGGAGTGGGCCGGCGCCGGCTGCGACGTGCTGTTCCATGCGGTGGTGGAAACGGCGGAGATCGTGGCGTGAGGATCTTGCATCAGTTACCCCCACCCCTAGCCCCTCCCCGCAAGGGGGAGGGGGAACTGCCGCGCCTTGTCCCCCTCCCCCTTGCGGGGAGGGGCTAGGGGTGGGGGTGCAAATGTGCCCTACGGTCAACTCCTCTGTGACGATCGCCAGGGCGCGTCGATTGCGTCGGAGCATGACCGACGGAGAGCGAAAGCTGTGGTCGGAGCTCAAGGAGTTTCGGCGCTGGTATGGAATACATGTACGGAGGCAGGCTCCCATCGATCCCTACATTGTGGACTTCGCGATCCACGAACAGCGTCTGATCATAGAGGTGGATGGCGAGCACCATTTTTCCGAAGCCGGCATGGCTGCGGACAGGAAACGAGATGCATGGCTGAAGGAGCGTGGCTATCGCATCCTCCGGTTCAGCACCGGCGATTTGAGTGATTCCTTTAACGGCTGCATCGAAGAGATCCTGAGGGAGTTGGGCCTGGCATGACCGAACCGCGACATATCCTCGGGCCTGACTACTTCCCGCGAAGGGGTGAGCGCCTCCTTCCTGCGGAGATCGTGGCGTGAGGATCGTCCAGCGAGAGACCGGCCGGGAGGCGGCGACCGTCGACGATCTTTACCAGTGCTTTCCGGCGAGCGAGAGCAACCGCGGCAAGTCGGTGCGGTTCTCGTCGGTCGAGCGCGCCGCCGCCTTCCTCTGCGAGAACCCCGACTGGGGCATCCTGATGGAGCCGGGCGCCGAGGTGGTCTACCGGGACATCGTCATCGAGCGGGATGCCTGAGCAGGCCGCGGAACGAGGAAGAGGGAGAGCACCATGACCAGAGTCATCCGCAACGGCACGATCGTCACCGCCGACCGCACCTGGAAGGCAGACGTCCTGGTCCAGCACGGCAAGATCGTCGCCATCGGCGAGGGCCTGCATGGCGACCACGAGTTCGACGCCTCCGGCTGCTACGTCATGCCGGGCGGCATCGACCCGCACACCCATCTCGAAATGCCCTTCATGGGCACCTATTCCTCCGACGATTTCGAGAGCGGCACGCGCGCCGCGCTGTCCGGCGGCACCACCATGGTCGTCGATTTCTGCCTGCCGTCGCCGCAGCAGTCGCTGCTCGAGGCGCTGCAGATGTGGGACAACAAGACGTCGCGGGCCAATTGCGACTTCTCCTTCCACATGGCGGTCACCTGGTGGGGCGAGCAGGTCTTCAACGAGATGAAGGCGGTCGTCGACAAGGGCATCACCTCGTTCAAGCATTTCATGGCCTATAAGGGCGCGCTGATGGTCGACGACGACGAGATGTTCTCGTCGTTCCAGCGCTGCGCCGAACTGGGCGCGCTGCCGCTGGTCCATGCCGAAAACGGCGACGTGGTGGCGGCGCTGACGCAGAAGCTGCTGGCCGAAGGCAATAACGGGCCGGAGGCGCACGCCTATTCGCGGCCGCCGGAGGTCGAGGGCGAGGCGACCAACCGGGCGATCATGCTTGCCGACATGGCCGGCGTGCCGCTCTACGTGGTTCACACCTCCTGCGAGCAGGCGCATGAGGCGATCCGCCGGGCCCGCCAGAAGGGCATGCGCGTCTTCGGCGAGCCGCTGATCCAGCACCTCGTGCTCGACGAGACGGAGTATTTCAACAAGGACTGGGACCACGCGGCGCGCCGCGTCATGAGCCCGCCCTTCCGCAACAAGCTGCATCAGGATTCGCTGTGGGCGGGGCTTTCTGCCGGCTCGCTGCAGGTGGTGGCGACCGACCACTGCGCCTTCACCACCGAGCAGAAGCGCTTCGGCGTCGGCAACTTCGCCAAGATCCCCAACGGCACAGGCGGGCTGGAGGACCGGATGCCCGTGCTGTGGACGGCGGGCGTCAACACCGGGCGGCTGACGATGAACGAATTCGTTGCCGTGACCTCGACCAACATCGCCAAGATCCTCAACATGTATCCGCGCAAGGGCGCGATCGTCGAGGGCGCGGATGCCGACATCGTCGTCTGGGATCCGAAGCGCCGGAAGACGATCAGCGCCGGCAAGCAGCAGTCGGCGATCGACTACAATGTCTTCGAGGGCTACGCGGTCACCGGCCTGCCGCGCTTCGTGTTCTCGCGCGGCGACCTGGTCATCCAGGAAAGCGAGATCAGGACGAGACAGGGCCACGGCAAATTCGTCGGCCGCGAGCCGAAGGGCGCCGTCAACCGCGCGCTCTCCACCTGGAAGGAGATCACCGCGCCGCGCAAGGTCGAGCGCAGCGGTATTCCCGCAACGGGCGTGTGAGGCCATGCGCCCGCTGCGAACCGCGCTCGTGCTGACCGGTCTCGCGGCGGTTCCGGCGGCTGCCGCGGAGCTTCCGATCGAGGGCAATTGGGGAAACGAGGCCGGCTGCAGGATTCTCGCGACCGGCAATTACGAGGGCGAGGATCTCGTGGCACTGACCTCGAAGGAGGTCCAGACCTACGTCACGCTGTGCTCCTACGTCGCTGTGACCCCGCTGGAGAACGGCACGATCGTCGCGACCGTGATCTGCGGCCACGAGGGCGACGCGGAGCAGACGCTCGGCCTGATGCGCTTCGCCAAATCGGAAGACGGCAAGCGCTGGGGCATCTACAGTGCCGACGGCTCGTCTTGGGGCGAGGTGGATCAGTGCAAATGAGCGCTGGCAGCAGGTGCTGTTCGATCTGGGCGCCTTGGTCTCGCACCCCCCTCTGTCCTGCCGGACATCTCCCCCTCAAGGGGAGAGATGGGCGGTCATGCCGGCTTTCGCAAATAACCGGCGGTAGAAGATTGGCGGCGGCATCAAAGCTGCCAATCTCCCCCCTTGAGGGGGAGATGTCCGGCAGGACAGAGGGGGGTGAGAACGCTCCGCTTCCAATGTCGTGTCCAACGCTGCCTGCCTCACACCGCCAGCGCGTCGAGCTCCGGCGTCAGCACGACGCTCTCCTGCTCGTTGGGGTCGGTGCGGGCGATCACCGCCGACGCCGGCTGGTCGGTAAGGTTCGCCGGCAGGTGCGGGATGCCGGCGGGGATGTAGAACAGGTCGCCGGCCCTGACGACGATCTGGTGCTCCAGCCGTTCGCCGTACCAGGTCATCACTTCGCCGGACAGCATGTAGATCGCCGTCTCGTGGCTCTCGTGGAAATGCGCCTTGGCGCGTCCGCCGGGCGGCAGCGTCAGCAGGTGCATGCAGATGCCCCTGGAGCCGACCGTCTCGGCGGCGATCCCGGCAAAGTAGCTCAGCCCCTGCTTGCCCTCGTAGGTGTCGTGCGGCCGGACCAGGCGGCAGGTGGGTTTCGACACGGTGTCCATCGGCGATCCTCCAGCTTTCGGGACGACCGAACTTACATGATTCTGGGGACGGCAAGAGCCGGCTCGGCATCCGCCGAACGCCGACGTTGCGGTGGCTCGGCGAGCGATGGCATAGGAAACGCATGACCGCACCCGTCGTCTCCGCTTCCGGCCTGTCGCTGACCTTCCAGACCAATGACGGTCCGGTCAATGCGCTGTCCGACGTCGGTCTGACGATCGGCAAGGGCGAGTTCGTGTCGTTCATCGGGCCGTCCGGCTGCGGCAAGACGACTTTCCTGCGCGTCATCGCCGACCTGGAGCGGCCGACCGCGGGGACGATCCTCGTCAACGGCTTGACGCCGCAGCAGGCCCGCGAGAAGCGCGCCTACGGCTATGTCTTCCAGGCCGCGGCGCTGTTTCCCTGGCGCACCATCGAGAAGAACGTGGCGCTGCCGCTCGAGATCATGGGCATATCGCCGGCGGAGCGGCAGGAGCGGGTCAGGCGCACGCTCGACCTGGTCAATCTCTCCGGCTTCGAGAAGAAATATCCCTGGCAACTTTCGGGCGGCATGCAGCAGCGCGCCTCGATCGCGCGGGCGCTTGCCTTCGACGCCGACCTGCTGCTGATGGACGAGCCGTTCGGCGCGCTGGACGAGATCGTGCGCGACCATCTCAACCGCCAGCTCCTGGAACTCTGGGCGCGAACCGACAAGACGATCTGCTTCGTGACGCACTCCATCCCGGAAGCGGTCTATCTGTCGACCCGCATCGTGGTGATGTCGCCGCGGCCGGGGCGGGTGACCGACGTCATCGAGTCGACGCTGCCGCGCGAGCGCCCGCTCGACATTCGCGAGACGCCGGAATTCCTGGAGATCGCCCACCGCGTCCGCGAGGGCCTGAGGGCAGGGCACTCCTATGAGGATTGAGGGCTGGAAAGTCCCCCTCCCCCTCGTGGGGAGGGGCTAGGGGTGGGGGTGCGCATGTCCACTTTCATCGATCCGGAGATCATCCCGCGGGCCAGGCGTCTGCGCAGGAGCATGACTGACGGAGAAAGGAAGCTCTGGTCGGAACTTCGGGAATTCCGTCGGTGGTATGGCATCCATGTTCGCCGCCAGGCTCCGATTGGCCCCTTCGTCACTGACTTTGTTATCCACGAAAGCCGACTGATCATCGAAGTGGATGGGGAACATCATCAGCACGCAGATCGCCAGACGCGCGACCGTGCCCGCGACGCCTGGCTTGCGTCGCAGGGCTACAAGGTTCTCCGCTTTAGCACCGGCGAGCTTTCGGATTCGTTCTCCGGATGTATCGAGGAGATTCTTGGCGCGCTTGGTCTGATGAACGATCCGTCGCGTACCCCCACCCCTAGCCCCTCCCCACAAGGGGGAGGGGGAATGGACTGCACCTGAATGGACCGCCTTCGCGACAAGATCTTTCCCGTCACAGCGATTCTCGCCGGGCTCGTCGTCGTCTGGTACGTCGCGGCGGTGCTGATGAACGCGCCGTTCCAGCGCGACCTGAACCAGCGTGGCGGCGTTACCGTCACGACGAGCGAGTTCATCGGCCAGACGCTGTCGCAACCCAAGCCGACGGTGCCGGCGCCGCATCAGGTCGTGTCGAACGTCTTCGAAAACACCTTCCTGCGCAAGATCACCAGCAACCGCAGCCTCGTCTACCATTCCTGGGTGACGCTCTCCTCGACGGTGCTGGGCTTCGCCTTCGGCACGGCGCTCGGCATCCTGATCGCCGTCGGCATCGTCCACATCAAGGCGCTGGACCGCAGCCTGATGCCGTGGATCATCGCCTCGCAGACCATTCCCATCCTGGCGATCGCGCCGATGATCATCGTCGTGCTGGCGGCGGTCAATGTCACCGGCCTGATCCCCAAGGCGATGATTTCGACCTATCTCTCCTTCTTCCCGGTCGCCGTCGGCATGGTGAAGGGCCTGCGCTCGCCCGAGATCATGCATCTCGACCTGATGCACACCTACAACGCCACGCGCGCGCAGATCTTCTGGAAATTGCGCGTGCCGGCCTCGGTACCGTTCCTGTTCGCCTCGATGAAGGTGGCGGTGGCGGCGAGCCTGGTCGGCGCGATCGTCGGCGAACTGCCGACCGGCGCGGTCGCCGGCATCGGATCGAAGCTGCTCGCCGGCGCCTATTACAGCCAGACCATCGACATGTGGGCTGCCCTGGTGGCCGGCTCGGTGGTTGCCGTCATCCTGGTCTCGCTGGTCGGTCTTGCCGGCCGCCTCGTCGAACGCGGCATGGGAGCACGTCCGGCATGACCGAACTTCTTCAAAGCGCCCCCCCCTCCGCCTCGCTGTGCTCGGCACCTCCCCCCCACTTCGTGGGGATGGAGGATAGGCGTCGTGTTTGCGGCCGGCTATCCGCCACCCCGTGCAACGGGGGGGAGGTGCCGAGCGCAGCGAGGCGGAGGGGGGGCGATAGAGCTAGGTGCCAGGTGTCGGCATGAGGTGGTTCAAGCCGTCCTGGCAGCCCTTGCTCGCCGTCGTGCTGTGCATCGGTGCCGGCATCCTCGGGCCGATGAGCGCGCCGGAGGCCGCCGCGCTCGCCGATCCCACGGCGACGCTGCCCTATCCCTGGCTCGGTTCGAAGGGCTTCATCTTCGACCTGATCATTGTCGGTGCGGCGCTGTCGATGATGCGTATCCCGCCTCTCGCCGCGGCGTTCGTCCTGTTCGTCTGCGGCCACGCCGCGGTGTGGCTGCTGCTCTCCGGGATCACCGGCTTCGAGGGAACGGCGCTCCTGCCGTTCTACCTCGCCATCGCCGCTGCCTGGCTTCTGGCGTGGCGCTGCGTGACGATCCTTTCGGAGTTGGAAATGCCCGCGGGACCGGCGCGAACGCTGGTCAGGCTGGTCATCCCGGCGATCTTCGGCGCCTGGCTGCTGATCGTCTGGGAGGCGGTGGTGCGCGGCGCCGGCATTCCGTTCATCCTGCTTCCGCCGCCGAGCGCCATCGGGGCGCGGATTGCGACCTCGCTGCCGATCCTGGCGGCCGACGTGCGGCAGACCATCTTCAAGGCGGTGCTGTTCGGCTATGTGGTGGGCTGCGCGTCGGGCTTCGCCGCCGCCGTGCTTGCCGACCGGTTCGTCTTCCTGCGCCGCGGGCTTCTGCCGATCGGCAACATGGTGTCGGCGCTGCCGATCATCGGCGTCGCGCCGATCATGGTCATGTGGTTCGGCTTCGACTGGCACTCGAAGGCGGCGGTGGTCATTATCATGACCTTCTTCCCAATGCTGGTGAACACCGTGACCGGGCTTGCGGCTTCCGGCCATATGGAGCGCGACCTGATGCGCACCTATGCGTCCGACTATTGGCAAACGCTGTTCAAGCTGAGGTTGCCGGCGGCGGCACCGTTCATCTTCAATGCGCTGAAGATCAATTCCACGCTGGCGCTGATCGGTGCAATCGTGGCGGAATTCTTCGGCACTCCGGTGGTCGGCATGGGCTTCCGCATCTCCACCGAAGTCGGCAGGATGAACATCGACATGGTGTGGGCCGAGATCGCGGTTGCAGCCCTTGCCGGCTCGCTTTTTTATGGAGTGGTCGCTCTCATCGAGAGAGCCGCCACGTTCTGGCATCCGTCTGTCCGAGGTGGATAGACGCGGTAGTGGGTGATAAGCTTCGAAAACTTAACTCCAGAGGGTAAAAACATGAAAAGACTTCTACTTCCTGTGTTGGCCGGCGCTTTCTCGCTGGCGGCATTTCAAGCCATGGCTGCTGACAAGGTCACGCTGCAGCTGAAGTGGGTGACGCAGGCCCAGTTCGCGGGCTACTACGTGGCGAAGGACAAGGGCTTCTATGAAGCCGAAGGCCTCGACGTCGACATCAAGCCGGGCGGACCTGACATTGCGCCTGAGCAGGTGATCGCCGGCGGCGGCGCCGACGTCATCGTCGACTGGATGGGCGGCGCGCTGGCGGCCCGCGAAAAGGGCGTGCCGCTGGTCAACATCGCGCAGCCCTTCAAGAAGGCCGGCATGGAGCTGGTGTGCCCGAAGGACGGGCCGATCAAGACGGAAGCCGATTTCAAGGGCCATACGCTCGGCGTCTGGTTCTTCGGCAACGAATATCCGTTCTATGCCTGGATGAACAAACTCGGTTATTCGACGGAAGGCGGCGCTGACGGCGTTACCGTCCTGAAGCAGAGCTTCGACGTTCAGCCGCTGATCCAGAAGCAGGCGGACTGCATCTCGGTCATGACCTACAACGAATACGGCCAGGTGCTCGACGCGGGCTACAAGCCGGAAGACCTCATCGTCTTCAACTATACGGCCATGGGCAACGATCTGCTCGAAGACGGTCTCTATGCGCTTGAAGACAAGCTCAAGGACCCGGCGTTCGAGGACAAGATGGTTCGCTTCGTTCGCGCTTCAATGAAGGGCTGGAAATACGCGACCGAAAACGTCGACGAAGCAGCAGGCATCGTCGTCGAGAATGGCGGGCAGGACGAGAACCATCAGAAGTTCATGATGGGCGAGGTTGCCAAGCTTATCGACAACGCCGACGGCAAGCTCATTCCGGAAGCTTACGAGCGCACCGCCAAGGCTCTGCTCGACCAGAAGATCATCACCAAGGCTCCTGAGGGCGCTTACACCACGGCCATCACCGACAAGGCCGTGCAGTAGGCCGCAGGCTGTCTGACTTGATTTGGAAAGGGGCGGGAAACCGCCCCTTTCTGCATCGATGCTTAGAAAATCACGGCATGACGAATCTGAGGGGCTTGCGCTTTTGCTTGCGTAGGCGAGCGGTTGCCTAAACCCGCCGCTCCTTGATCGTGTTCATGACAAGGCTGGTTTCGATAGAGGCGACGCATTTCAGGCGTGCGATCTTCTGCTTGATGAAGCGCTCGTAGCCGCCAAGGTCCGAGGCGGCGACCTTCAGCATGTAGTCGCGCGAGCCGGTAACCAGATGGCACTCCAGCACCTCGTCCCACTCTTGCACCGCCTGTTCGAACATGACGATTTCGTCTTCGTTCTGCTGGCTGAGGCGAATGGTTGCAATGGCCGTCATGGTCCAGCCGAATGCTGCAGGATCGACCAAAGCGGTATAACCCCGGATAACGCCGGTTTCCTCAAGCCGCCGCACGCGGCGCAGGCAAGGCGAGGGCGACAGGCCTATGCGCTCGGCCAAATCGTTGTTGGGCAGGCGCGCATCCGCCTGTAGCTCGCGGAGAATTTTCTGGTCGAACTCGTCGGCAATTTTCTGCTGCATGCCATGCTCCATGCGATACTGGATTGCGCGCACACGTTCATAATGGCCACGAAATAGCAAGGACCCATCCATTGGGATCGGCTAAATTGTGCCGGCAATCTCGTATCGAGGAACATCATGACCGCGCCAAAGCCTTCCAAGACCCATATCGGCAACCACAAGCTCCACCCCGAAACACTGATGCTGGGCTATGGCTTCGATCCGCTGCTTTCGGAAGGTGCGGTCAAGCCGCCGGTCTTTTTGACATCGACCTTCGTGTTCAAGTCGGCGGAGGAGGGACGCGACTTCTTCGACTACACGTCCGGCCGCAAGGAACCGCCGCAGGGTACGGCGGCAGGGCTCGTCTATTCGCGCTTCAACCACCCGAACAGCGAGATCGTTGAGGACCGGCTTGCGGTCTACGAGAACACCGAGTCCTGCATCCTGTTTTCATCCGGCATGTCGGCAATCGCCACGGCGATCCTGGCCTATGCCCGGCCGGGCGACGTGATCCTGCATTCGCAACCGCTTTACGGCGGCACGGAAACGCTGCTTGCCCGCACGTTGGCCGGCTTCGGCATCGGCGCGGTGGGTTTCTCCGACGGGGTCGATGCCGGCGCGGTTCGCAAGGCTGCCGACGAGGCAGCAGCCAAGGGCAAGGTTTCGATCATACTGGTGGAAACGCCATCCAATCCGATCAACAGCGTCATCGATCTTTCGCTGATGAAGGCGGTTGCCGACGAGCTCGGCAGGAAGCAAGGACACCGGCCAGTCGTGATGTGCGACAACACGCTGCTCGGCCCGGTGTTCCAGCGGCCTATTGAATTTGGAGCTGACGTTTCGCTCTACTCATTGACCAAATATGTCGGCGGTCATTCCGACCTCATCGCAGGCGCGGTGATGGGCTCGAAAGCGGTGACCAAGCCGATCAAGGCATTGCGCGGTGCTATCGGGACGCAGCTCGATCCGCATTCCTGCTGGATGCTGGGGCGCTCGCTGGAGACGCTTTCGATCCGCATGGAAAAGGCCAATGCCAATGGACGTGTCGTCGCTGAATTCCTGCGCGATCATGCCAAGGTGGCGAAGGTGCACTACCTGCCGTTCCTCGACACTAATTCGCCCGAGGGCAAGGTGT
>JAHBYY010000071.1 GCA_019635715.1 Rhizobiaceae bacterium
GCGGTCGCGCCGGGAATGAGGTCGAAGCCGACATCGACGAGCGTGTCGACGGGGCGGCCGCGCATGCGGGAAAGGACCGCCTCTCCGGCAAGGCGGCCGATGTCGAAACGGCGGGTCAGCGTGGTGGTCAGCGGTTTCGGCAGCGTCTGGCCGAGTTCCAGCCCGTTGAAGCCGGCCAGCGCCATCTGGTCCGGGACGGAGAGCCCGGCGTCGAGGCAGTGGAAATAGCCGCCGACCGCCATGTCGTCGTTTGAGAAATAGACCGCTTCGACGGCCGGCCATTGCCCGATGAGGCGGGCGAGCGCCTGGCGGCCGCGCATCGTCGACGACGGCGCCTCGACGACGATCTCGCCCGTCAGCGTCAGTCCGGTGTCGCGAAGCCCGGCGGAAAACCCCTCGCGCCGGTGCGCGGCGCGCCGGTCGCGGCGCAGGTCGTGGCCGACATAGCCGATGCGCCGGTAGCCGCGGCCGGTCAGATGACGCGCCATCGCCTCGCCGGCGCGCCGGTGCGAGATGCCGATCGCGATGTCGAGGGCGGGCCCGTCTATGTCCATGATCTCGACGACGATCGTGCCGGACCCGGCGAGCATGGCGCGTGACTCGGCGGTGTGCTCCAGCCCCGTGACGATCAGCGCGGCGGGCCGCCAGGACAGCAGCGAGCGGATCAGCGCCTGTTCCGCCTCCGGGTCATAGCCGGAGACGCCCATCACGACGCGCAGGCCGCTCGACGAGACGGCCGTGTCGATGCCGCGCAGCACGTCTGGGAAGACGATGTTGTCGAGCGACGGCACAACGACGCCGATCAGGTCGGTCGCGGCGGAGGCAAGCGCGCCGGCGATGCGGTTCGGGACATAGCCGACCGCGTGGACCGCCTGCTCCACCTTCAGCCGCGTCGTCTCGGAGATCGGTCCCTTGGCGCGCAGAACGCGCGACACGGTGATCTCGCTGACCTCGGCGGCGCGTGCCACGTCGGCCAGCGTGACCTTCGACGGAACCGCCGTCCCTCGCGTCGGCAATCGACCCTCCCGGACAGGCCCGCCGCCGGGGCCATCGATGTTTCGCTTGACGGCATCAGCCGCCATGCGCCAATAGTGCTATGTTAGCGCTGTCATTTCAAGATGTGAAGGCGCGATTGGTGGTGAAGGCCGGGAGGGCAGGGTGAGGACAGCGGTGATCGGGCTGGGGTCGATGGGCTACGGCATGGCCGGCTCCCTTGTGCGCGCCGGCCTCGCGGTGAGCGGCTTCGACATGCGCGCCGAGACGACCGCGCGCTTCGCGGCGCAGCACGGGACCGTCCTGCCTGCCTCGGCGCTCGACGCCGTGCGGGGCGCGGAGGTGGTGATCGCCGTCGTCGTCAACGCCGACCAGACCGAAAGCCTGCTGGCATCGGACGGGCTGCTCGCAGCCACGGCGCCCGGCGCCGCGATCGTCTCCTGCGCAACCATGGCGCCGGAGCGGGCGCGGGCGCTCGCGGCAAAGGTGGAGGCCGCCGGGCGGCTCTATGTCGACGCGCCGATCAGCGGCGGCGCGGTGCGGGCGGCGGACGGGGCGCTGACGATCCTGGCGTCCGGATCGCCCGCCGCGATCGAAAAGGCGCGGCCGGCGCTCGATGCGATGTCGGCGAAACTCTACCTGCTCGGCGACGAGGCCGGGACCGGAGCGGCGTTCAAGATCGTCAACCAACTGCTCGCCGGTGTCCACATCGCCGCGGCCTGCGAGGCGATCACCTTCGCCAAGCGTCTCGGGCTGGACATCGCCAAGGTCTACGAGGTGATCACCCAGTCGGCCGGCAATTCCTGGATGTTCGAGAACCGCATCCCGCATGTGCTCGACGGCGACTACAGCCCGCGCAGCGCGGTCGAGATCTTCACCAAGGATCTCGGCATTATCGCCGACATTTCGCGCTCGGAAAAATTCGCTACGCCGGTCGCCTCGTCGGCCCTGCAGATGTTCCTGATGACCGCCTCGGCCGGCATGGCGAAGGACGACGACGCCTCCGTCGCCCGGCTCTACGCCTCGCTCGCCGGCCTCGACCTGCCCGCAAAGGACGTTTCCTGATGCCGCGTTTCGCCGCCAATCTCTCGATGATGTTCACCGAATGGAGTTTTCTCGATCGCTTCGCCGCGGCGGCGGATGCGGGCTTCGAGGCGGTCGAGTTTCTTTTCCCCTATGACCACACCCCAGAGGAGGTCGCCGACCGGCTGGCCGCCAACAGCCTCGAGATCGCCCTGTTCAACATGCCGCCCGGCGACTGGGCGGCGGGCGAGCGCGGCATGTCGGTGTTTCCGGAGCGTCGGGCCGAGTTCGAGGCGAATGTCGCCAAGGCGATGGAATATGCGCTGGCGACGGGCGTGCGGCGCCTGCACATGATGGCCGGCAATGTCTCGCCGGATTCGGCCGAGGCCGGGGCGCGCTACCGCGAGGCGATCCGCTTCGCCTGCGCGGCGGCCGCGCCGCACGGCATCGACATCGTGCTGGAGCCGCTCAACGGCCGCGACATGCCGGGCTACTTCCTGAACGACTTCAACAGGGCGGCGGCGCTGATCGCGGAACTCGGGCCGGCCAACCTCAAGCTGCAGTTCGACATCTATCACCGCCAGCGCATCCACGGCGAGGTCATCATCGGCCTGACCGAGATGATGCCGATCATCGGCCATGTGCAGATCGCCTCGGTGCCGCTGCGCAACGAGCCTGGCACCGGCGAACTGGACGATTTCGCCGTGTTCGCGGCTCTCGACCGCCTCGGCTATGCGGGCTGGGTCGGCTGCGAATACCGCCCTGCGGCGGGCACGCTTGCCGGCCTCGGCTGGCGGGAGCGGGTCGCGAGGGCCTGACGCCCTTGCCCCGCAGCCGCTTTCAGTCCTTCGGCTCCTTCCATCGCGCCACCGTTCCTGTGTCGATGTCGAACAGGTCGAGCGCGCGGCCGACCGTATGCTCGACGATCTCGTCGATGCTCGCCGGCTTGGGATAGAAGGCCGGCACGGGCGGCATTACCACCGCCCCCATCTCGGTGACCGAAACCATGTTGCGGCAATGGCCGAGATGCAGCGGCGTCTCGCGGAACAGCAGGACGAGCCGCCGGCGCTCCTTCAGCGTCACGTCGGCGGCGCGCGACACCAGCGTGCCGCAGGCGCCCGACGCGATCTCGCCCAGCGTCTTGGCGCTGCACGGGGCGATCAGCATGCCGCGCGTGCGAAACGAGCCGCTGGAGATCGGCGCCGCGACATCGTCATTGCCGTGGACGTGATCGGCCAGCGCCTGGACATCCTTCAGCTTCCAGTCGCTCTCATAGGCCAGCGCCACCACCGCCGAGCGCGACATGACGAGATGGGTCTCGACCTTCAGCTCGCGCAGGGTCTGGAGCATGCGGATGCCGTAGGCGTGTCCGGAGGCTCCGGTGATGGCGACGACGATGCGGTCGGGCTTCATGACGGCGAACGCTGCTTCAATAGGAGTCGAGAGTCGCGCGAATGCGCTCCAGCACCTCTCGCGGCGCCGCTGCGAATTCGGAGCGGCTGTCGCGTGCGCCGTCGCCGGACCGCGTCGCGGCGACCATGCCGATCTTGGTGACGGTCATCTGCTCGTGGACGGGGTCGCAGCGATCGGCCTTGACGCCCGGCAGCACCACCAGATCCTCGTCGCCGCGGAAGCGCGCGGCCAGCGACCATTCGACCTGGCGAGGGTCCTCGGGATCGACATCGTCCTCGACCACGGTCACCAGCTTGAGGAGGTTGACCAGACCCATGGCAAGCAGGATCGCCCGCTTGCCTTCGCCGAGGCGCGGCCGGTGCATGGCGATGACGGCGTGCAGCCGCCCCATGCCGCCTTCGGTGACGACGACGCGCCGCACGGCGGGGATCGATCGCCGCAGGTCGCGGGTCAGCGTCGTCTCGATGGCGATGGCGCCGAGCAGGCCGTGTTCGGCGGCATAGCCGGGGAGGATCGCCTGGTAGATCGCGTCGCGCCGGTGGGTGATGCAGGAGATCTCGGCGGCGATGCCCGGCCCGTAGCTGACATAGAATCCGGGAAACTCCGAGACCGGCCCTTCCTCGATCAGGTCCTCCGGCTTGAGCCGGCCTTCAAGGACGATCTCGGCATGGGCGGGAATTTCGAGGTCGACGGTCAGGCACTTGACCAGCTCGACCGGTTCGCCGAGCAGCCCGCCGGCGATGTCGAACTCATCGTCGCCAAGCCCGACATACATCTGCGAGCCGAGCAGGATCGCGGCGTGGTTGCCGATGGCGACGGCGATCTCCAGCTCGCGGCCGCGTGCCCTGGCCTTCTCGGCGAGGATGTAGAGATGATGGTTTTTGGCGATGCCGGCCATCAGCCGCGCGCCACCCTCCAGTCTCAGCCGGGCGATCGAGACGTTGCGCCGTCCCGTTTCGGGATCCTTGGCGACGATGACGCCGGCGGTGATGTAGGGTGCGGTCTCGCGCTCGAACCAGTGCGGCACCGGCAGCAGCGCCGCGATGTCCAGCGATCCGCGATGCACGACCTCCTGAACAGGTGCCGCCGATACGATGCGCGGCGTGATCGGCTCGTCGAGGGCGGCAAGACAGTAAGCCGGCAAATCATCCTGCCCGATCCCGAAGGCGCGGGCGAACCGGCCGCGGTCGACGAAGAGATTGCCGAGCACCGGCATGGCTTGGCCGTTCACGCTGTCGAAGAGCTGGGCAGGCCCGCGATCGCGCAGGCTGAGGATGGCCGAGATCTCGAAGCGCGGATCGACGGGCCGGGTCACATGGTGGAGATCGCCGCTCGCCGCCAGCGAGGCGAGAAGGCTGCGCATGCTCTGGTCGGTCATGACGGCTTCCGGTGTTCGGCATCGAAGCGAAGCACCGCCTCGTAGATCGCCGCCGCGCCGGCGGCGATGGCGTCCGGTTCTGCCCATTCTTCCGGACAGTGGCTGCGGCCTTCCCGGCATGGGACGAAGATCATCGAGGACGGGGCGAAGCGCGCGACGAAGGCGGCGTCGTGGCCGGCGCCGGAGGCGAGGTCGAGATAGGAGAAGCCGAGCCGGCGCGCGCCCTCGGCGAGCAGGCCGCGCAGCGCGGCATCGCAGGCGGCCGGCGTGGTGTTGGAGAGGACCGTCCAGCCGCTGCGCGCGACCATGCTGTCCTCCGCGATGGCGCGGCTGCCGGCCTCCAGCATCGCCAGGAAATCCTGAGCCAGCGCATGATCCTCGGCGCGGATGTCGACGACGAGCCGCGCGTCGCCGGGGATGACGTTGGCGGCGTTCGGATGCTGTTCGAGCACGCCGACGGTCGCCACGAAGTGGCCGCGGCTGGCCGCGGCGTTGCGCTTCGCCTCCTCGTTGACGAGCAGGACCAGGCGCGCCGCGGCGAGGCTTGCATCGCGGCGCAGGTGCATCGGCGTCGAACCGGCATGATCGGCGCGGCCGGCGAAGCGGATCTCGGCGCGGGCGATGCCGGCGATCGCCGTGACGATGCCGAGATCGATGCCCTGGCCTTCGAGCACGATTCCCTGCTCGATATGCAGTTCGAAGAAGGCGGCGACGTCGGAACGCATCGCTTCGGCCAGGCGGGCCGTATCGGCGCCGACGCGGTTCATGGCGTCTCCCAACCGCTCGCCGCCCGGCTCGCGATAGTCGAGCATCTCCGGCTTCATCAGCCCGGCCATGACGCGGCTGCCGATGCAGGACAGGCCGTATTCGCTCGGTTCCTCGGCAAGGAAATCCACCACCTCGACGGCATGACGCAGCCGGATGCCGCTCCCGCGCAGCGACCGCACGATCTCCAGGGCGGTCAATACGCCGGCCGTGCCGTCGAAGCGTCCGCCCGAGGGCACCGTATCGGAATGCGAACCGATCAGGATGGTGCCGGCTTCCGGGTCGCTGCCCTCCAGGCGGCCGAACAGGTTGCCGCCCGTGTCCATGCGCACGGCGAGGCCGGCGGCGCGGAACCGTCCGGCGAGCCAGTCGCGGCCTTCGAGGAACAGCGGCGTGAACGAGCGGCGGGTGTAGGGTCGTCCCGGCTCGGTGATCGCGGCGAGTTCCATCAGATCGGCCCAGAGGCGCGCGCCGTCGACCGGCAGGTTGGCCCGCGTCATCGGCGTGCCCCGGACGGCCTGACGAAGCGCCCGTCGCCCGGCTCCGCCAGCACGGTCGTCCCATCGAACACCGGCTTGCCGCGCTGGAAGGTGGCGACGGCGCGATAGGGGAGTTCGATCCCCTCATAGGGGCTCCAGCCGACGACGTTGTGGCCGCTCGCCGCCGGGTCGTAGCGATAGGGCGTCGGCGCCATGACGACGATGTCGGCGTCGCGGCCTTCGGCGAGCGCGCCCTTGTGGCGGTCGATGCGGAACAGCTTCGCCGGATTTGCCGCCAGCAGCCGCGCCGCCCTGGTCGGGCTCAGCCCGCGCTCGCTTAGGCCCTTCAGGAGAAGCGCATAGAGAACTTCCAGTCCGGGCACGCCGGAGGCGTTGTTCAGCATCTCGGGATCGGTCTTGCGGTTTTCCGACCAACTGACATGGTCGGTCGAGACGATGGTGACATTGCCTGCCTCCAGGTGCCGCCACAGCGCCTCGACCTCGGCGCGCGGCCGCAGCGGCGGATTGATCTTCGCCTTGCCGCCGAGCCTCGCCACGTCGTTCTCCTCGTCGAGGATCAGATAGTGGATGCAGGCCTCGATGGTCGTGTCGAATCCCTGCTGGCGGTAGGCGCGGCAAAGCTCGTAGCCGCGGCCGATCGAGCAGTGGACGATGTGGGCGGAACACCCGGTCGCCGCGCCGATCTCGTAGATCTGGGCGGTGGCCAGCGCCTCGGCCAGCGGCGGCCGCGACAGGCCGTGGGCGCGCCAGTCGGTGATGCCGCTGCCGCGCACCGCGGCCTCCGCGGCGCGCACCGTCTCGTCGTCCTCGTTGTGGGCGCCGGCGATCAGCCCCTGTCGGGCGATCTCGGCGAAGCACTCCGCCAAGACGTTCGGCGCGATGCGCGGGAAGCGCTCGGGATGGGTGCCGAAGGTCGAGAACTTGAAGCCGGCGGCGCCTGCCGCGACCATCTCGGCGATATGGGCGGCTCCATCCTTCGGGTGCACCGTGCCGTAGAGCGCGAAGTCGACGCGCGCCTGCTCTGCCGCTTCCCGTGCCTTGCGCGCCAGACGCTCGCCGGTGCAGATCAGCATGCCGTCGTCATAGGGCATGTCGATGATGGTGGTGACGCCGCCGGCCGCCGCCGAACGGGTCGACCAGAGGAAATCCTCCTGGTCGCGCTGCGAGCGTGAATGGACCTGGGCGTCGATGGCGCCGGGCAGGACGAGCGCGCTGCCGAAGTCCTGGCGCTGGCGCGCCGAGGGCGGCGTGCCCTCGCCGAGCTGCGCGACGAGCCCGTCGCGGATCGCGACGTATCCCTTCTCCCGTATGCGGTCGGCATCGACCACCCGTCCCGTCAGTACCAGATCGAAATCGCTCATCCTGCTCCCGGTTCGAACCAGACCGGTTCGATATGACCGGCACTGTCGCCCGTGCCGAGCGAAATCACAACTGGAGCAGCGGCTCGTGCTGTCGCGGACGCGACCTCGCGGTGGCCTCATGCAGGACCCTTGACGCACCCCCAGTGCCCGACTAGCCGGAAGGAGATCAAGGGGGCAGGTTCATGACGGTCAGGCTGGCGCGGCGTGCGGATATCGGCCTCGACGCGGTGATGCGCGTGGCCTGGCAGGGCGAAGGCGTCGAGATCGCGCCGGAGGCTCTCGGCCGGATCGCCGAGTGCCGTGCGGCCTTCCTGCGGCTGATCGACAGCGACGAGGTCATCAACGTCTATGGCGTGACGACGGCGATGGGCGAACTGGCGAGCCAGCGCCTGGCGCGCCAGGACCGCGACCGGCATGCGCGCATCAAGCCCTATCCGGCAGCGACATCCTTCGGCGATCCCTATCCGGAGCGGGTGGTGCGCGGCATGGTTCTGGCGCGGCTCGCCAATTTCATCGAGGGCCACGCGGCGACCACGCCGCGCATCGCGCTCGCCGTCGCTTCCATGCTCGACGGCCGGCCGATGCCGCGGGTCGCCTCGTCGGGGCAGGGCGGCGCCGGCGAAATCCTGGCGCTCTATCCGCTCTTCGCCGAACTCACCGCCGAGATGGAACTGGAGGTGAAGGAGCGCGGTTCGCTGATCAACGGTTCGCCCTGCGCGGCGGCGCTGATCGCGGACGCCGCGCTCGCGGCACGGCGGCGCGTCGAGCTGATCGAGCAGGTCTTCGCCCTGTCGATCGAGGCTTTCCGGGCGCCGCTGGAGCATTATGACGAGGCGCTGGAGGATCTGTGGGGCGATCCGCACGAGGCGGCGGCGCTGCGCGGCCTGCGCAAATATCTGAACGGCGCAGGCTCCGGACGCCGCAACTACCAGGCACCGGTGAGCTACCGCATCGTGCCGCGCGTGCTCGGCCAGGCGCGGCGCGCGCTGGCGGCGGCCGAACGCGCCGCAAGCATCTCGCTGTCCTCGGCCTCCGACAACCCGGTCTTCATTCCGCCGGATGCGGATCATCCGAACGGCCGCTGCATCAGCACCGGCGGCTATCACAATGCGATGGCGACGCCGGCGCTGGACGATCTCGCGGCGATCTGGGCGGACATCTGCCTGCTCTGCGACCGCCACGGCTCGAAACTGCTGAACGGACGCGTCTCGCACCTGCCGGACCTGCTGATGGTCGGACGCCATCCGAGCGACAGCGACGGGCACGGCAATGTCGGCTATATCCCGATGGCGATCACCGGCTATCTCGAACAGGCGAAGAACGCGGCGCAGCGCACCTTCCTCCCCGGCACCGAATCGGCCGGCGCCGGCCAGGACGACGTCGCCGCCACGGCCTTCCTCGCCTGGGCGAAGGAGGCGCGCGCCGGTCGCTGCCTCGATGCGGCGCTGGGCATGCTCGCCGTCATCGCCAGCCAGGCGCTGCACGTCACGCAGCGCGAGGCGCCGCCGGCGCTCGGGCAACTGGTCCGCGACGTGCGGGCGATCGTGCCGCCGGTCGACCAGGATCGCGTCCTCGGGCCGGAACTCGGGCAACTGGCGGATCGGATGACAGCACGGGTATTCGCGGCCTGAGCGCCAGCGCGGCGCCGGCCGGAGCGAATACCGCTTGCGGCGCGCCTGTGCTAGAGATCGACGACCATGCCTGAAGGGAAGGGCCGCGCAGTGCGCGTGCCCGGGGGGAGACCGAAGCTGCGCCGTAGTTCCTCAACGGCGGATGATCCGCTCGACAGCGCCACCCGCACCACGCTGCACACCGTTGCCAAGATGCACTACGAGGCCGATCTCTCGCAGATCGAGATCGCCCGCCGGCTGGGTATCTCGGCGGCGACGGTCTCGCGGCTGCTGCGCCGCGCCCGCGCGGAGGGCATCGTGCGCATCGAGGTCCTCGATCTGGCCACGCCGGAGGACCTGAGACCGCAACTGATCGACAGGCTCGGCCTGCGCGACGCGGCCTTGGTTGCCACCTCGGATGTCGGGCAGCTCGCCTCGCTCGCCGGCCCGGTCGGCGGGCTGCTGAGGGAAGCGAGCCTGAAGCAGGACGCGGTGCTGGCGCTCGGCTGGGGGCGTGCGGTGCGCGAGATCGTGCGGGCAGGCCTGCCGCGGCTGCCGGGCATCACCGTGGTGCCGGCCACCGGCGGCATGGAGGAAGGCGCGGCGCATTTCCAGATCAACGAATTCGTGCGGCTGGCGGCGGAGCAGATCGGCGGAACCCCGCAATTCATCCACGCGCCCTACCTGCCGTCGCCGGCATTGCGGCAGGCGTTCCTCTCGGATCCCGGCGTGCAGAGCCGCATCGCGCTGTGGGACCGGATCGAGGCGGCGATCGTCGGCGTCGGGCTCCCACATGCCGTCGATCCCGTGCACGCCAATGCGGCGACCGCCGGCGAGAAGGCTCTGGCGCACGCGGCCGGCGACGTCATCCGGCACTATTTCGACGCGGACGGCCGGCTGCTCAGTTGGGACGGCGACGAGCGGCTGATCGCCGTCTCCCCAGCGCAGCTCAGGCAGATACCGCTGGTCATTGCCGCGGCCGCATCGCCCAGGAAGGCCCGCGCGATCATCGGAGCGGTCCGCGCCGGCCTGGTCAATGCGATCGTCACCGACGTGGCCACCGCCCAGGCGATCCTTGCCGCGTTGCGCGGCCGATAGTCGGGCCTGGCGGCGCGGCGCGGCAGCGTGTCGGGCAGAGATTGAAATTAATTTCAGAAATATGTTACAGGCGTGCGCATAGCAGCATTCGAACCGGTTGGAGAGTGGTTATGGCATCGATGACGACAGCGGAACGGCGAGGCTACCAGCAGATCTGCCGAGCCGACGGCGCCATGATGGTCATCGCCTGCGATCAGCGCGGCGGCATGCGTACCCTGCTGGCCAGCGATCCCGCCGAGCAGGCGAAGATCGGCAACGACATACTTGGCGAGACCAAGGCCGACATCACGCGCTACCTGGCGAGCCGCGCCGGCTGCGTGCTCGTCGACCCGATCTGCGCGGTGCCGGCGCTGGTCGACGACGGGATCATCGACCGGACGACCGGCCTGCTGATCGGCCTCGACGCGTCCGGCTGGGACAAGTCGCCCGAGGGCTACCGCCTGTCCAAGCTGGTCGACGGCATCGACGCGCGCCGGGTGCGCGCGCTCGGCGGCACCGGCGGCAAGATCATGGTCTATCTGCGCTCCGACCTGCCGGCGGCCAATACCCACAACATCGCCATCCTCGAGCAGGTGATCGCCGATTTCGCGCGCGAGGACCTGCTGCTGGTCGTCGAGTTCCTGACCTACGCGGTCGAGGGCGAGAGCCCGGAGGCCTATGCCGCGAAGGTGCCCGGGCTGATCGTCGGCGGCACGAAGATATGCCTCGATCTCGGATCGAAGGTTCTGAAGATCCCCTATCCGGGGTCCGCCGAAGCCTGCGCGGAGGTCACGCGCCTGTCGGGCGACGTGCCGTGGGCGGTGCTTTCGGCCGGTGTCGGCCACGAGACCTTCGTCGGGCAGGTCGAGGTGGCGATGGCCAACGGCGCATCGGGCGTGATCGCCGGCCGCTCGCTGTGGAAGGACTGCATCTCGCTCGACCGCGCCGTGACGAAGGCGCGGCTCGAGACGATCGCGGTGCCGCGCCTGCGCGACCTGGAGGCGATCATCGCACGGCACGTCCGGGCGACCTGAGCCGGCGACGGCCATGAGATCGGCGATCGGCATCGACATCGGCGGAACGCATCTCCGCGCCGCCCGCGTCGACGCGCAGGGCCGGATCCTGGCGACGGCGCGCGACCGCAGCGATCGCGATCCCGAGCTCGTCCTGCGGCGCATCGAGGCGCTCATCGCCCGGCTCGACGACGACGCGGTCGCGGCGATCGGCATCGGCGTTCCCGGTCGGGTCGACTTTGCGTCGCGCACCGTCCTGTCGGGCGGCTATGTCGATCTCTCCACAGTGCCGCTGGCCGCGCATGTCGAGCGCCGCTTCGGACGCCCCGTCGTCGTCGACAATGACTGCGCCATGGCGCTGGTCGCCGAAGCCCGCATCGGCGCCGCCCGCCAGGCGCGCTCCGTGGTGATGCTGACCATCGGGACGGGAATCGGCGGGGCGGTGATGGATAGCGGCCGCATCCTGCGCGGCCGGCAGACCGCCGGCCAGCTCGGCCACGTCTCGGCCGATCCGAACGGCCTGCCCTGCCTGTGCGGCAAGCGCGGCTGCCTGGAAACGGTGAGCTCCGGCAGCTCGCTGGCGCGGCATGTGCGCGAAGCCGACCTCGACGCGGCGACGACGGCGGCCGAACTGCTTGCCGGCGCGCAGGCAGGGGATTCCTCGGCACGGACGGTGCTGGACGCATGGGCGGGGCCGCTGTCGCGCGCCATCGACGATCTCGCCGCCACGCTCGACCCCGATCTCGTGGTGCTCGGCGGCGGTCTCGGCAAGGAAGCTGTGCAAGCCGTCCGCGGCATCCCGAGGCAACACTCCTGGTACGATGCGCGCATCGCGGCAGCGATGCTCGGCGACGAGGCCGGCGTGGTCGGCGCGGCGCTGGCGGCGCTGGCGGGGCGGCGCGGCAAGCGCCTCGTCCTGGTCAACGGCGTCCCGGCCAGCGGCAAGAGCAGCGTCGCACGCGGACTTTCCCTGCTGACGGACTGGCCGGTCCTGGCACTCGACACGATCAAGGATCCTTTTCTGGGCGAGATCGAAGGCGTCGACCGGCCGTTCAACCGAAAGCTCGGCCGCGCCAGCATGGCAGCGATGTTCGCGGTGGTCGCCGCGGCACCGCCCGGCGCCTGCTTCATCCTCGACGCCTGGTTCGGATTCCAGCCGCGCGACTGGCTCGACGGCTTGCTCGCAGCGAGCGGCGTGGAGGACGTCACCGAGATCTGGTGCAGCGCCGATCCGGAGCTGATCGGAGCGCGCTATGCGGCGCGCGCCGCCGGCCGGCCTGCCGGTCACCCGGGACTGGACTATGTGCCCGAACTGGTGGCGCTCGCCGGCCGGGCGCGGCCGCTCGGCATGGCCAGGCTGATCGAGGTCGACACCGGCCGGCCCGTCGACATCGACACGCTGCGGCAAAGGCTCGAACTGACCTGAGGCACGATCGGCGATTGCGCCCGGTCAGGGCCACTTCACCTCGGGCGGCAGGCTGGAGAGGATGGACGCGACGTTTCCGCCGGTCTTCAGCCCGAAGATCGTGCCGCGATCGTAGAGCAGGTTGAACTCGACGTAGCGGCCGCGCCGCACGAGCTGTTCCTCGCGGTCGGACGGCGTCCAGCCGGAGGCGAAATTGGCGCGGACGAGTCGAGGGTAGATGTCGTGAAACGCCGTGCCGACCTGCCTGACGAAACCGAAATCGGCGTCCCAGCCGCCCTTCTCCTCAGCCGAATGCTGCCAGTCGAAGAAGATGCCGCCGATGCCGCGCGGCTCCCTGCGGTGCGGCAGGTAGAAATAGTCGTCGCACCAGGTCTTGAACCGCGGATAGTCGGCGACGGCATGCGCCCGGCAGGCGCTTTCCATGGCCGCATGGAAGGCAACGCTGTCGGCGTCGTCCTGGACGCGCCGCCGGTCGAGCACGGGGGTCAAGTCCGCGCCGCCCCCGAACCACCAGCGCGAGGTGACCACCATGCGCGTGTTCATGTGGACGGCCGGCACGTTCGGGTTCCAGGGATGGGCGATCAGCGAGATGCCGCTTGCCCAGAAGCGCGGATCTTCCTCGGCGCCCGGTATCTGCTTGCGGAACTCCGGCGAGAATTCGCCGTGGACGGTCGAGACATGAACGCCGACCTTCTCGAAGGCGCGGCCGTGCATCATCGACATGACGCCGCCGCCGCCCCTGCCGTCGTCGCGCAGCCACGGCGTGGGTTCGAACCGGCCAGCCTGGCGATCACCCGCCGGAAGCGGACAGTCATCCTCGATCGCTTCGAATGCCGCGCAGATCCGGTCGCGCAGCGTCTCGAACCAGGCGCGGGCCCGCGCCTTGCGCTCTTCGATGTCGTCCGGCAGGCCAACCGGTATGTCCGGGCGCTCCATCGTCATCCGCTCCACATTCAATGCGGCTCCTAGAACCACCGACATGGCTCGCCGGCAAGCCTCGCGGCGCACCTTGCGACGCGATGCCGTAGGCGCATGGCTATTTCTACGCCGCCGGCGAGCGTGTATGCCGACGCATCGAGGGCGCGCATGGACATCAACCAACCTCCGGTACTGGAACTCGACGGCGTCGGCCGGCGCTTCGGCCGGACGGCTGCCCTGTCCGACGTGTCGCTTTGCGTATCCGCCGGCGAGATCGTCTGCCTGGTCGGGCATTCGGGCTGCGGAAAGTCCTCGCTGCTCCGAATCATCTCCGGCGTCGATCCCGACCATCAGGGACGAGTGGCGATGGCGGGACGGACGGTCGCCGGCCCGTCGGTCTTCGTCGAGCCGGAGGCGCGCAGCGTCGGATTCGTGTTCCAGGACTACGCGCTGTTCCCGCATCTCTCGATGGAGCGCAACATCGCCTTCGGGCTGTCGCATCTGCCGCGCGCCGAGGCAGACCGGCGGGTCGCCGAGATGATCGGCCATGTCGGCATCGGCCACCTTGCCGGGCGCTATCCGCACATGCTGTCCGGCGGCGAACAGCAGCGCGTCGCGCTGGCCCGCGCGCTCGCGCCGCAGCCGGCGATCCTGCTGATGGACGAGCCCTTCTCGAACCTCGACCGCGGGCTGCGCGAGCAGGTGCGCACCGATACGCTCTCCCTGCTGCGACGACTGGCGACGACGGTCGTCATCGTCACCCACGATCCGGAGGAAGCGCTGTCGGTCGGCGATCGCATCGTCCTGCTCCAGTCGGGCAGAATCGTGCAGACGGGAAGCGGCTACGACCTCTACGACCGTCCGCAGTCGCGCTACGCGGCCGAGTTCTTCGGCGGGTTCAACGCGCTGGCGGGCACCTGCCGCAACGGCATCATCGAAACGCCGCTCGGCACCTTCGAAGGCGCGCCCGCATCCCAGGAGGGCGCTTCGGTTCGCGTCTATCTTCGCCCCCAGTCCTTCGAGATCTCCGAAGGCGAGGGAGAGTTCCAGGGGCGCATCGTCGGGCGCCAGTTCCTCGGCGAAGTGGAGCAACTGGTGATCGGCGTGGAGACCCTTCAGGCACCGCTGCGGGTGCGGACCATGCGGCGGATCCCGCGCGACAGGGAGGTGGTCGGGCTGACCGTCCGGAGAGCGGAAGCCATCGCCTTCGCCGCCTGATCACAATTCCGTGAAGTGGTTTTCATACAAGCTCTAAAAGTTGACTGATAAACTCAGATATGTTCGACAGCTCCCCATCCAAATTCGGAGGGACCGATGTCGAGATTTTCCAGGTTTTTTGCGGCAGCCGGCGTGGCCCTGCTGGCGACCAGCGCCGCCCAGGCACAGGAACTCAATCTCTACACGACGCGTGAGCCCGGGCTGATCGAGCCTTTGCTGGCCTCGTTCAAGACGGCGACCGGCATTGCCGTGAACACCGTATTCCTCAAGGACGGGCTTGCCGAGCGCGTCGCCAACGAAGGCGAAAGCTCGCCGGCCGACGTGCTGATGACCGTGGATGCGGGCAACCTCGTCGACCTGGTCGAGAAGGGGCTGACCCAGGCGGTCGATTCGGCTGCATTGAAGGGTGCGATCCCCGAGGCGCTGCGCGACGCCGACGGCCACTGGTTCGGCCTGTCGATGCGCGCCCGCGTCCTCTATGCGGCCAAGGGTCTCGACCTCGCGGCGATCAGCTACGAGGATCTCGCCGATCCGAAGTGGAAGGGCAAGATCTGCATCCGCTCGGGACAGCATCCCTACAATACCGCCCTGTTCGCGGACTATATCGCGCATCACGGCGCAGCCGAGACCGAGACCTGGCTCAAGGGCCTCAAGGCGAATCTGGCGCGCAAGGCGGCGGGCGGGGATCGCGACGGCGCCAAGGACATCGCCGGCGGCATCTGCGACATCGCCATCGCCAATTCCTACTATGTCGGCCTGATGCGCTCGGGCAAGAGCGGCGAGGAGCAGGTCGCCTGGGGTGAGGCGATCAAGGTGCTGCTGCCGACCTTCAAGGACGGCGGCACGCAGGTGAACATCAGCGGCGCCGCGGTCGCCAAGCACGCGCCGAACAGGGACGCGGCCGTCAAGCTGCTCGAATACCTCGTCTCCGACGAAGCCCAGAAGATCTATGCCGAAGCCAACTACGAATATCCGGTGAAGCCCGGCGCGCCGATCGACCCGATCATCGCCTCGTTCGGCGAGCTGAAGATCGACACGGTGCCGCTGACCGAGATCGTCGGCCACCGCAAGGCGGCCAGCGCGCTGGTCGACGCGGTCGGCTTCGACAACTGATCACGGCTGCCGTGGCCGATCTTCCGGCAACAGGGCCGGACGCGATGGCGGCCCCGGCGCCGAGCTGGCGCGCCACGCCGCGTGCCCGGAAGGGCGGCGCGGCGTGGCTCACCGCAGCGAGCGCGGCCGCCCTTTTCGTGCTGCTGCCCCTGCTGGCGCTCGTCTCCGAGGCCGTCCAGGGCTCGGCGGCGCATCTCGCCGGCATCGCGACGACCATTCTGCCGGCGGCGCTGTGGACGACCCTCGTCCTGCTGGCCGGCGTCGGCGCCATCGCAGCCTCGGTCGGCACGACAGCCGCCTGGCTGGTGACGGCCCACGACTTTCCGGGCCGCCGGATGCTGAGCTGGGCGCTGCTGCTGCCGCTGGCGATGCCCACCTACATCATCGCCTACGCCTATCTCGACATCCTGCATCCGCTCGGGCCGGTGCAGGGGCTCATACGCGATCTGCTCGGCTATGCCAGCCCACGCGAGTTCCGGCTGCCGGATGTCCGGTCGATGACCGGCTGCGTCGTGCTGCTCGGCTTCGCGCTCTACCCCTATGTCTATATCCCGACGCGGGCGATGTTCCTGACCCAGTCGTCAGGACTTCTGGACGCCTCGCGCACGCTCGGAGTGAGCGCGCGGGCGCGCTTCTGGCGCGTCGCCCTGCCGCTCGCCCGCCCGGCCGTCGCGGTCGGCGTGAGCCTGGCGCTGATGGAGGCGCTCAACGACATCGGTGCGGCGGAGTTCCTCGGCGTGCGCACCCTGACGGTGTCGATCTACACGACATGGATCACCCGCACCGACCTGCCCGGCGCGGCGCAGATCGCGCTGGCGCTGCTCATGGTCGTGGTGCTGCTCGTCGCGCTGGAGCGCTGGGCACGGCGCAGCCAGAGGTTCGCGAGCGGTGGCGGACGGACGCTGCAGCCGCGCAAGGCCGGGCCTTTCGCCGGCATCGGGCTGCTGATCCTCGGGCTGATCCCCATCCTGATCGGCTTCGCCGCTCCGGCGCTCTATCTCGTCCAGGCGGCCTGGAGCCGCTACCAGTTCGCCGGAGTATCGGCCCGCCTGGCCGGCGAGGCGCTCAACACGATCCTGCTGGCGGCGAGCGCGACGGCGGTCGCCGCCGCCCTCGGCCTGGTCGTCGCCTATGCGCTGCGGATCCGGCCCGGCCCGCACTCCGCCTGGGCCTACCGGCTTGCAACCGTCGGCTACGCCGCGCCGGGAACCGTCATCGCCATCGGCATGCTGATCGTGCTCGGCCTCGCCGACCGGACGATCGATGCGGCCGCCCACCACTGGTTCGGCTCCGCGGCCGGGCTGGTGTTCCTCGGTTCGGGCGCGGCGGTCGTGCTGGCCTATGTCGCGCGGTTCCTGACCATTCCGGCAGGCGCCGTCGAGGCCGGGCTGGCGCGGATTCCGCTCAGCCTCGATCAGGCGTCGCGCACGCTGGGGCGCGGCGCCACCGGCACGTTCTGGCAGGTGCACCTGCCGCTTTCCGCTCCGGCGCTCGCCGCCGGCGCGCTGCTGGTCTTCGTCGACTGCGTCAAGGAACTGCCGGCGACGCTGCTGCTGCGGCCGCTCAATGTCGAGACGCTGGCGACGCATCTCTACGGCGAGGCGGCGCGCGGCACCTATGAGGAGGCGGCGATGGCAGCGCTGGCGATCGTCGTCATCGCCATGCTGCCGGTCGTGCTGCTGGCGCGGGTCGGCGTCATGCCGAACCGCCATGCCGCGCCCCGGCAGGAGGTACGCAGCGGGGGCGCCGCGGCCGCCGCCGCCTGAGCGCGGTCAGCGGTTGCGCAGCACCACGCAGGAGCCGCCGGCCGCCCGCAGCTTGCGGCAGATGGCATCGGCCTCGGCGCGCCCGTCGGCGCCGATCCGCACCGCGTAGATGCCGCGCCTGCCGCGCGCCGTCCGAACCCGGCTCACGACCGGCTCCGCATCCTTCTCGATCGACCTGACGCGGGTCGCGACCCGCTGCCACTGCCGGATCGCCGCGGACCTGCGGAAGTTGCCCGCCACCTGGACACCCCAAGGCTTGATCACCACACTCGACATGGCGACGGTATCGGCGAGGATCCTGCGCATCGACCGGCACGCCTCGGCGAAGGTGAGCTTTGCGTCGAGCGGCCGCACCGTGCCCTGGTAGGCGCGGTCGGCGAAGTTGTCCGCCGGCTCGCCGAGCACGTCGAGCACATATTCCTCGGTCTCGAGCGGCAGGAAACCGCCGGAAGACAGCCAGCGGGACACCCGCGTCTCGCCGGAATTGTAGGCGGCCGCCGCAAGGCCGAGATTGCCGAAGCCCGTCCTCAGCTCCGAAAGGTAGAGGGCCGAGGCGGGGATCGCCTGGTCGATGTCGAAGGAATCCGCCAGGCCGCGCATCTTGGCGGTGCCCGGCATGAACTGGGCGATGCCTTCCGCTCCGACTGGGCTGACCGCGTTCGGGTCGAAGCGGCTCTCCTTCCAGATCAGACGGGCGAAGAAGTCGCGCGGCAGCCGGTTCATGTCGGCATAGATGGCGATCAGGTCGCAGATGCGGCCGACGGTCACCGGCGGCTTGGTGAGGGCCGACGAAGGTTCGGCGGCAACCGGCGCGCAGGAGATGAGGAAGGATGCGGCGACGGCGAGAGGAAAAACCGCTGATCGCCAACGCTGCAGCCGGCCGACACTCCCCTCTGGTCTGCCGACCATCTCCCCCTCAAGGGGGGAGATTTGCAGCTTCACCCGCTGCGCTCTTCCGGCAACCCTGACGGTCTGCGAGCGGCGGCACAACAGGCGATCTCCCCCCTTTAGGGGGAGATGTCCGGCAGGACAGAGGGGGGTGAGCGGAGCAATCGCTTTCAGCATCGAAACCGCCTGCGCAACGGCGGCAGCGCCCTCACCCACCGTCTACTCCGCCGCCTGCCGGCCCTGGCCGCCGAAGCGGGCCTCGATGTAGTCGGAGACCATCTTCTCGAAGTCGGCGGCGATGTTGGGGCCGCGCAGCGTCGCGGCCTTCTGGCCGTCGACATAGACGGGGGCCGACGGCATCTCGCCGGTGCCCGGCAGCGAAATGCCGATGTCGGCATGCTTGGATTCGCCCGGTCCGTTGACGATGCAGCCCATCACCGCGACCTTCAACTCCTCGACGCCCGGATATTTGTCCTTCCAGACCGGCATGTTGCGGCGCAAATCTTCCTGGATCGTCTGGGCGAGTTCCTGGAAGACGGTCGAGGTGGTGCGCCCGCAGCCCGGGCAGGCGGCGACGACGGGTACGAACTGGCGGAAGCCCATCGTCTGCAGCAGTTCCTGCGCCACCTGGACCTCGCGGGTGCGGTCGCCGTTGGGCTCGGGCGTGAGCGAGATGCGGATCGTGTCGCCGATGCCCTGCTGCAGCAGGATGCCGATGGCGGCGGACGATGCGACGATGCCCTTGGAGCCCATGCCGGCCTCGGTCAGGCCGAGATGCAGCGCGTGGTCGCTACGCCCGGCAAGCGCCACGTAGACAGAGATCAGGTCCTGCACCCGGCTCACCTTGGCCGACAGGATGATGCGGCTGCGCGCCAGCCCGATCTCCTCGGCCATCGCCGCCGAAAGCAGCGCCGACTGCACGATCGCCTCGCGCGTCACCTCGTCGGCGGTCAGCGGCGCGCCGTCCGCCTGGTTCTCGTCCATCAGCCGGGTCAGCAGCGCCTGGTCGAGCGAACCCCAGTTGACGCCGATGCGCACCGGCTTGCCATAGCGGATGGCGGTCTCGACGATGGCCGCGAACTGCCGGTCCTTCTTCTCCTTGAAGCCGACATTGCCGGGGTTGATGCGATATTTGGCCAGGGCCTCGGCGCAGGCCGGATGATCGGCGAGCAGCTTGTGGCCGATATAGTGGAAGTCGCCGACCAGCGGCACGTTCAAGCCGAGGCGCTCCAGCCGCTCGCGAATCTTCGGCACCGCCGCGGCGCTCTCGTCGCGGTCGACGGTGATGCGGACGATCTCGGAGCCGGCCTTGTGGAGGGCGGCGACCTGGGCGACGGTGGCGTCGATATCGGCCGTGTCGGTGTTGGTCATCGACTGCACGACCACCGGAGAAGCGCCGCCGACGACGACGCCGCCGACATCGACGCCGATGGAGCGGCGGCGCGGCAGGGGGGCGGTGAGGTAGGCGGACATCGGCGAGGCTCCCGAATGGCGGGCGGTCGCCGTGAGGTGGCGGAGCCGCGGCCGTCTGTCAACATATCGGCGCACCACCGGATCACTTCCACCGGAATGTGACCGAATTTTCATGCAACGCGCGATTGACCGATGCGTTGTTGCGACGCACAAACCGCATGTCGCGCTGCACCATGGCGCGCCAAGGAGATTTTCCATGAACAGCAAACCGCGCACCGCCATCGTCACCGGATCGACCTCGGGTATCGGACTGGCCATTGCGCGACGCTTCGCGGCCGAGGGCTGCAACGTCGTCTTCAACTCGTTCAGCGACACGGCGGAGGATCACGCCGTCGCGGACAAGGCGGCACGGGAGACCGGGGCCAAGACCCTCTACGTCCAGGCCGACATGTCGAAGGGCGATCAGTGCCGGGGGCTCGTCGCCAAGGCGATGGAGGCCTTCGGCTCGGTCGACATCCTGGTCAACAATGCCGGCGTCCAGCATGTCGCGGCCGTCGAGGATTTCCCGCCGGCGAAGTGGGACCAGATCATCGCCATCAACCTGACCTCGGCCTTCCATACCAGCGCCGCGGCAATCCCGCTGATGAAGGCGGCCGGCGGCGGGCGGATCATCAACATCGCCTCGGCGCACGGGCTGGTCGCGTCGCCGTTCAAGTCTGCCTATGTCTCGGCCAAGCACGGCATCATGGGCCTGACCAAGACGACCGCGCTCGAAGTCGCGCAGAGCGGCATCACCTGCAATGCGATCTGCCCCGGCTACGTGCTGACGCCGCTGGTCGAGGCGCAGATCCCCGACCAGATGAAGGCCCACGACATGGACCGCGAGACGGTGATCCGCGACGTCATGCTCGACAAGCAGCCGACCAAGGAATTCGTCACGGTCGAGCAGATCGCCGCAACGGCCTGGTTCCTGTGCTCGGCCGATGCCGCCCAGATCAACGGCACCCATATCTCCGTCGACGGCGGCTGGACGGCGGAGTGAGGAAACGCGAGACGGACTGAACATTGTCCAGCTCTTGTCAGGCTGGAACACCCCTCATCCGACCTCGCTTCGCTCGGCCACCTTCTCCCACAAGGGGAGAAGGGGGAATTTGGCATAGGCTTCTCTGCCAATCGCGGGCGATGGCGATTGGCCGAGGCGCAGAGGCGCTACGTTCCCTTCTCCCCTTGTGGAGAAGGTGGCCGAGCGAAGCGAGGTCGGATGAGGGGTGTTCCAGCCGGGCGGTGCGGATCGAAGGGAATGAGGTCGGACCAAGCATTGGCTCCCTAAGTCAGACGGAAATTGAACCATGACCACCAACGGCGCCGCCGACAGCAAACCCATCAACGTCGCGCTGCAGGGTGGCGGCTCGCACGGCGCCTTCACCTGGGGCGTGCTGGACCGGCTGCTCGAGGACGGGCGGCTGCGGATCGCGGCGATCTCCGGGACCAGCGCCGGCGCGATGAACGCCGTCGCCTTCGCCGACGGCTGGGTGCGCGGCGGCGCCGATGGGGCGCGCGCCAAGCTGGCGGCGTTCTGGCGTGCCGTGGCCCGCAACGGCCGGTTCAGCCCGATCCAGCGGACGCCGTGGGACATGCTGCTGGGCAACTGGTCGATCGAAGGCTCGCCGGGATATGTCTGGTACGACACGCTGTCGCGCGTGCTCTCGCCCTATTTCGCCAATCCGCTGAACATCAATCCGCTGCGCGATCTCGTCGAGGCCGAGATCGACTTCCGCAACGTGCGTTCCTGCGAGGCGATCAAGCTGTTCATCTCGGCCACCAATGTCGAGACGGGCAGGATCCGTGTCTTCGGCCCCGACGAGATCACGCTCGATGTGGTGATGGCGTCGGCCTGCCTGCCGATGCTGTTCCGCGCCGTCGAGATCGACGGGACGCCGTATTGGGACGGCGGCTATGGCGGCAACCCGGCGATCTTCCCCTTCTTCGAGGCGAACGCCGTCGAGGACGTGCTGCTGGTGCAGATCAATCCGGTGCTGCGCGAAGGCACGCCGCGCACCGCCAACGAGATCCAGAACCGCATCGACGAGATCACCTTCAACGCGGCGCTGCTGCGCGAATTCCGGGCGATCGATTTCGTCAAGCGGCTGATCGCCGACGGCCGGCTGCCGAAGGGCGAGTATCGCGACATCCGCATGCACAGGATCGACGCCGACGAGGCGTTCAGGGATCTTTCGGCGTCCTCCAAGATCAATGCCGAATGGGCCTTCCTGGAATATCTGCGGGATCTGGGGCGCGACGCCGCCAGCGACTGGCTGGAGCGTCACTACGACGCCGTCGGACACCAGCCGACGATGGACGTCGCCGCCGCCATGGCGCCGCGCCACGCCGCGCCGGGGCAGGGGCCGGGACAGCGCGTCCGGGCCTTCCTCGCCTCGCGGCCGGTGCCGAAGGCGGCGCGCCGCAAGGGCTGAGGCGGCCGGTCCGGGAACCATCCCGCCGCCCGGCGCATTGTCGTCCCGAAACCCGTCATGAGGGGCAAGCAATGACGTTGACGACCGTTCTGATCATCATCCTCATCCTCGTTCTGATCGGCGCCGTGCCGGCCTGGCCACACTCGCGCTCCTGGGGCTACAGGCCTTCGGGCATCGTTGGCGTGGTGCTCGTGGTGCTGCTGATCCTGCTTGTGCTCGGACGGATCTGAACGCGTCACGCCGCTCCCGGCGCTCCAGATCGGCGAAGACCCCGCGGCGACCGCCCGTGGGACCTTTGCCGAGGAACGAGGTTTAT
>JAHBYY010000072.1 GCA_019635715.1 Rhizobiaceae bacterium
CACCGTCACCGCATGCGACGGCACGCCCATCGCATGCGAGACCATATGCTGCACCTCGCTCGGGTGCTGTGTCGAGGAATAGACCGTGACGTCCTGGTCCTCGCCGGGAATGGCGAAGGCGATATGGCCCTCGAGATAGAAATGCTCCTGGCCGCCGACCCGCATCCGGCCGGCCAGCCGCCGCGGCGCCGCGTCGATCGCCGACCGGGCATCGCCTCGCCTCAGCGTCAGCGGCGGCGTAACGAATTTGTCCTTCTCCGCATCGAGGTCGCCGATGTCGGTGACGAAGGGCAGTTCCTCATATTCGATCTTCGCCAGCCGCGTCGCCCGCCGCGCCGCTTCGCGCGTCGCGCCGATGACGCAGAAGATCGGCTGTCCGTGGAACTGCACGCGATCGCCGGCCAGCACCGGTTCGTCGTGGCGTCCCGTCGGCGAAATGTCGTTTTCGCCGGGGATGTCGTCGGCCGTCAGCACGTCGACGACGCCCGGCGCGTTGCGCACGGCGGTCAGGTCCATCGAGACGATCCGCCCATGCGCGACAGTACCCAGGCCCAGGCAGCCGTGCAGCGTGCCGGCCGGCTCCGGCATGTCGTCGATGTAGATCGCCTCGCCGGCGACATGCTTGTGAGCGGAATCATGGCGCTGGTCGGTGTGGACCCCACCGGCGATCGCCTGCGCTTTGAGGTCGGGAGCGTGAGTGGTCATCGGTGCAATCCACGAGCCGAGCAGTCGAAATCACCCCCCTCTGGCCTGCCGGCCATCTCCCCCTCAAGGGGGGAGATCGGCAGCTTCAGCGTCGGTGATTGGCCAATCTCCCCCCTTGAGGGGGAGATGGCCGGCAGGCCAGAGGGGGATGATGACGAAGGCGCCAGTACCATCACGCCGCCTCATAACGCGAAATTGTGATCGGCCCCGCCGCTCCGCCCGTCGTCTCCAGCAGGAACCGCCGCAGCAGGTTCTTCGCCACCGTCTGGCGGTAGGCGGCGCTGGCACGCATGTCGGTGAGCGGCGCGAAGTCGGCATCGTAGGCCGACAGGGCCGCATCGACCGTGGCCTCGCTCCACGGCTTGCCGGTCAGGGCCGCTTCGACGCGTCTTGCGCGCTTCGGCGTCGCCGCCATGCCGCCATAGGCGATGACGATATCCCGGACGATGCCGTCCGGCGACAGCGACAGCCGGAACGCGCCGAGCACCGCCGTGATGTCCTCGTCGCGGCGCTTGGTGACCTTGTAGACGGCGAACCGTTCGTCCGCCGCCGGGATCGGCACGCTGACGCTTTCGACGAACTCGCCCGGCTGCCGATCCTGCTTGCCGTAGGCGATGAAATAGTCCTCCAGCGGCAGGCTCCGCCGTATGCCGCCCTTGCGCAGCGTCAGCGTCGCGCCGAGCGCGATCAGCGGCGGCGGCATGTCGCCGATCGGCGAGCCGTTGGCGATGTTACCGCCGACGGTCCCCATGTTGCGCACCTGCTCGCCGCCGATCCGGTCGATCAGCTCGCCCATCGCCGGGATAGCCGTTGCGAGAGGCCGGAAAGCGTCGGTGTAGCTGACGCCGGCACCGATCACCACGGCGCGGTCGGTCGCCTCGATCCGCTGCAAATCGCCGATGCCGCCGATGAAGATCGCCGGAGCGATGGCGCGCATGTGCTTGGTGACCCACAGCCCGACATCGGTCGAACCGGCGACGATCACCGCCTTGGGCTCGGCTTCCAGCACGTCGGCCAAATCGTCGAGCGAGGCGGGTACGACCAGCCTGTCGCGCCCGGATCCGATCTCGATCCGCCTTCCGTCCCGCAGCACCGCCAGCCGCGACGCGATCGTCGCGCGCTCGACGGCGAGCGGGTCGCGCTCGGCCTTTCCGTAATCGGCGATGGCACGGGCGGCGCGCATGATCGCCTCGTAGCCGGTGCAGCGGCAGAGGTTGCCCTGCAGCGCCTTCTCGATGGCCGCGTCGGAAGGCGTCGCGGTCTGCATCCACAGCCCGTAAAGCGACATCACGAAACCGGGCGTGCAGAATCCGCATTGCGAGCCGTGAAGATCGACCATCGCCTGCTGGACGGGATGCAGCGAACCGTCCGGACGGCGCAGATGCTCGATCGTCACGACATGCGTGGCGTCCAGCGAACCGAGGAAGCGGATGCAGGCATTGACGCTCTCGTAGACGAGCCCGCCTTGGCCGAGCCGGCCGACCAGCACCGTACAGGCGCCGCAATCGCCCTCGGCGCAGCCTTCCTTGGTGCCGCGCAGCGACCTGTTCAGCCTCAGATGGTCGAGCAGCGTCTCGTCCGGCTTCACGCCGGCGAGCGCGACATCCTCGCCATTGATCAGGAAGCGGATCTCGGAGCGGATTGCCGGTGCGCCCATCAGCGCGCTCCTCCAAGGTGGTGGTGAAAAGCACCCCGCTCTGTCCTGCCGGCCATCGCCCCCTCAAGGGCGGAGATCAGCAGCCTCCCGGCTGGCCCTTGCCCCGTTCCGTAGGCGATTGGCGAAATCCAAGGTAGCAGCCCATCTCCCCCCTTGAGGGGGAAATGGCCGGCAGGCCAGAGGGGGGTATTCCGGCCAACAGCTCCCATCAGCTTCCCCTGTAGGTCGAGTAGCCATAGGGCGAGATCAGCAGCGGCACGTGATAATGGGTCTCTTCGGCCATGCCGAAGCGGATCGGCACCTGGTCGAGGAACATCGGATCGGGATATGCGGAGCCGCTGGCCCGCAGATAGTCGCCGGCGAAGAAGATGAGCTCGTACTGGCCGGTCTTGAACTCGGCACCCGCCAGCAGCGGCGCGTCGCAGCGCCCGTCCGCATTGGTCGTCACCGTCTTCAGCTTGCGATGCGAAGTGCCGCTGACGCGATAGAGCGAGATCGACAGCCCCGCAGCCGGCTTGCCGGTCGCGGTGTCGAGGACATGGGTCGTCAGCCGCCCCTCGCCTGCCTTCGCCATTCGGCTTCCCTCCATCGATACGTTTCGAATGCGGACAAACCCGTTCGGTGATTAAAGGCCAAGGCAGCCGCGCGGTGAAGGGAAGCCCCACGAAAAGACTTTCAAATTTTTTGAGGGGTCACGGCCGGGGGCCATCGACTAGGCTGCGCAAAAAGAGGAAACGATCCTGGTCATGACACCCCAGCGCTATGTCCGGGACATGCGCGGCTACGGCGCGATCCGTCCCGATGCCAAATGGCCCGGCGGCGCGCATGTCGCCGTCCAGTTCGTCGTCAACTACGAGGAGGGCGGCGAGAATTCGATCCTGCATGGCGACGCCGCATCCGAGGCCTTCCTGTCCGAGATCACCGGGGCCCAGCCCTGGCCAGGCATGCGCCACTGGAACATGGAATCGATCTACGAATATGGCGCCCGCGCCGGCTTCTGGCGCGTGCTGCGGCTGTTCGCGGCCGCCGGCATTCCGGCGACCTGCTACGGCGTCGCCAGCGCGCTCGCCCGGTCGCCCGACCAGGTCGCCGCGATGCAGGCGGCCGGCTGGGAGATCGCCTCGCACGGGCTGAAATGGATCGACTACCGCCAGCACGGCATCGCCGTCGAGCGCGCCGACATGGCGGAGGCGATCCGCCTCCACGCCGAAGTCACCGGGGCGCGGCCGGCCGGCTGGTATACCGGCCGCACCTCGGTCAACACGGTGCGGCTTGCCGCCGAGGAAGGCGGCTTCGCCTACGTTTCGGACAGCTATGACGACGACCTGCCCTACTGGCTCGACCATGACGGCCACGGCAATGCGATCGCGCCGCAACTGATCATCCCCTATACGCTCGACGCCAACGACATGCGTTTCGCCATCGCCGCCGGCTTCACCGACGGCGACCAGTTCTTCACCTATCTGAAGGACAGCTTCGACACGCTGTACGCGGAGGGCCGAGACGGGCGCGCCGCGATGATGAGCGTCGGCCTGCACTGCCGCCTCGTCGGCCGGCCCGGACGCGCCGCCGCGCTCGCCCGCTTCATCGACTACGTGAAGAGCCACGACAAGGTCTGGCTGCCGCGGCGCATCGACATCGCCGAGCATTGGCGCGCGACACATCCCTACGCCGCGCCGACGCTGCGCCCGTCGCGTCTGGATCGCGACCGCTTCGTGGAGAAGTTCGGCGGCATCTTCGAGCACTCCGCGTTCCTCGCCGAGCGCGCCTATGCGCTCGAACTCGGGGCCGCGCACGACAGCGCCGGCGGCCTGCACAATGCGCTGTGCCGCGCCTTCAGGTCGGCGAGCGACGGCGAGCGGCTGGGCGTGCTGAAGGCGCACCCCGATCTCGCCGGAAAGCTGGCGGCGGCCAAACGCCTGACCGCCGAATCCACGGCGGAGCAGGCGTCCGCCGGCCTCGACGCCCTGACCGATTCCGAACGCGCCCGCTTCACGCAACTGAATGCGTCCTATGTCGAAAAATTCGGCTTCCCCTTCATCATCGCGGTCCGCGGCCTGACGAAGGACGACATTCTCGCCGCCTTCGAGCGGCGCATCGCCAACGATCGCGACACCGAATTCGCGACGGCCTGCCGGCAGGTCGAGCGCATCGCCCTGCTGCGCCTGCGCGACCTGCTGCCGGCCTGAGGAGGAAATCATGGCAGGTCCGAAATATGTCGCCACCCATGGCGGTCATCCGAAACAGTCCGAGTTGCACACCGGGCGCGCCGTCTTCACCGAGGCCTACGCGGTCATCCCGAAGGGCGTGCAGCGCGACATCGTCGCGAGCCTGCTGCCGCACTGGAACCAGACGCGCGCCTGGATCCTGGCGCGGCCGCTGTCGGGCTTCGCCGAGACCTTCTCGCAATATGTGATGGAGGTGGCGCCCGGCGGCGGCAGCGACCGGCCGGAGCTCGACCAGGGCGCGCAGGGCGTGCTCTTCGTCATGGAAGGCGAGGTCACCGTCACACTCGATGGCCGGTCGTATCGGCTCCAGCCCGGCGGCTACGCCTATCTGCCGGCCGGAAGCGGCTGGGCGCTGCGCAACGAGGGTGCGCGTCACGCCGCCTTCCACTGGATCCGCAAGATCTATGAAAGGATCGACGGTATCGACGCGCCCGAGGCGGTCTTCCGCAACGAGCAGGACATCGTGCCGCTCTCCATGCCCGGCACGGCGGGCCGCTGGGCAACCACGCGCTTCGTCGACCCCGACGATCTGCGCCACGACATGCATGTCACCATCGTCACCTTCGAGCCGGGCGGCGTCATTCCCTTCGAGGAGACGCATGTCATGGAACACGGGCTCTACGTGCTGGAAGGCAAGGCGGTCTACAAGCTCAACCGGGACTGGGTCGAAGTCGAGGCCGGCGACTTCATGTGGCTGCGCGCCTTCTGTCCGCAGGCCTGCTATGCGGGGGGTCCGGGAAAGTTCCGCTACCTGCTCTACAAGGACGTCAACCGGCATGCCGACCTGCGGCGAATGGGGACAGGGCGGTGAGGGCGCTCCAGGCTGACACCCCCCTCTGGCCTGCCGGCCATCTCCCCCTCAAGGGGGGAGATCAATCTCGTCTACTGCCTCGCCGGCCGTTCCAAGTTGCGGCAGAGCGGCCTTTGCCGAAGCTGCCAATCTCCCCCCTTGAGGGGGAGATGGCCGGCAGGCCAGAGGGGGGTGCAGGGAAGATCTCGCTTCAATCGGCACGACGCTACATCCTATGATCTCCATCGTCGCCATTCCCCTCACCCGCGAGGCCTTCGCCCCCTTCGGCGAGGTCATCGAACCGGACGACACGCGCGCCTATCCGATCAACGGCGGCCGCTGCATGCGCCATCATGCACTGGCGACGGCAGAGGCCGCGGGCGAGGATGCGCGCGTCATCCTCAGCATCTTCCGCGGCCAGCCCTATGTGTTTCCGCTGACGCTCGACCTGGTCGAGCGTCATCCGCTGGGCAGCCAGTGCTTCGTGCCGCTGTCGCCGAACCCGTTCCTGGTCGTCGTCTGCCCGGATGAGGACGGGCGGCCGGGCATGCCCCGGGCCTTCGCCACCCGGCCCGGACAGGGCGTCAACTATCCGCGCAACCTGTGGCACGCCGTGCTGACGCCGATCGGCCAGCCGCAGGATTTCCTCGTCGTCGACCGCGCCGGGGACGGCAACAACCTCGAAGAGTTCCGTTTCGACCCGCCCTATCAGATCCGCCTGCCATGAGGCCCGCATGACCGACGCATCGCTCATCGATCGCCTGTTCGACGTCATCGAGCACGACATCGTGCCGAAGACGGAGCAGGGCGTGGCCCGCGGCAACAAGCTGTTCGGCGCGGCGGTCCTGCGCAAGGGCGACCTGTCGGTCGTCGTCGCCGAGACCAATGGCGAGACCGAAAACCCGCTGTGGCACGGCGAGGTCCACTGCCTGAAGCGCTTCTACGAACTGCCGAAGGCGGACCGGCCGGACACCAGGGACTGCCTGTTCCTGGCCACCCACGAGCCCTGCTCGCTCTGCCTGTCGGCGATCACCTGGAGCGGATTCGACAATTTCTACTATCTGTTCAGCCACGAGGATTCGCGCGACAGCTTCGCCATTCCGCACGACCTGAGGATCCTCAAGGAGGTCTTCACGCTCGACCCGGGCGGCTACAATGCCGAGAACGCCTATTGGAAGAGCTATTCGATCCGCAAGCTGGCGCGCCAACTGCCGGATGCCGGGCGGCTGGAAGCGGAGCGCCGCATCGCCGCCATCGCGGCCGAATATGACCGGCTGTCGGAAATCTACCAGTCGGGCAAATCGGACAACGACATCCCGTTGAGCTGAGGGCGTGCGTCCTTCGAGGCTTGGTGGCGCTTGCCGGCCGATCAGGTCAGGAACGGCCTTGCCTTCATCGTCGGCGGGACCGGCACGCCGAGCCGCGTCAGGATCGTCGGGGCGAGCTGGAGCTGGTCGAGCAGCGCGTCGCCCTTCGGCCCTTTCCCGGCACCGAAATAATACAGCCCGACATCCTGCATCTCGTCGTCGTGCCCGCCATGATGGCCGCGATGCGTCTGGCCGTGGTCGGCGGTGACGATCACCTCGCAACCCGCCCTGATCCAGCGCGGCAGGAAGCCCGCCAGGAACGAGTCGAGCGTATAGAGCGCATTGTCCATCTCCACCACGTCCTGCCCGAAGCGGTGGCCCATCGAATCGACCGTGCAGGTGTGCAGGATGCCGTAGTCGATGCCCTTGACCTCGACCAGCCGCGTCAGCGTCGCGAACAGGTCGTAGTCGCTGGGCGTCATCTGGTTGTCGTGGTTGTAGCCGGCCATGGTGTGGAACCGGCCATGGGTGATCGGCCCTTGCGGCTCGTCATATTCGATGTCGCGCACCGGATCGAAGGGATAGCGGTTGAAGAATTCCGACCAGTAGGAATGCGTCACCGCGCCCGTCCTGCCGCCGGCTTTCGTCACTTCGGAGAAGATGTCCGGCTGGCTGACGCGCTTGCGGAACTCGTTCGAGGGTATGCCGTGGACCTGCGGCGAGACGCCCGTGTGGATGGACGCATAGCAGCAGGCCGAGGTCGACGGCAGCACCGAACGCATCCGCCATTTCTGCGCCTCGCCGGACTGCACCCAGCCTTCGAGGTTTCCCATGAAGGGTTGCCAGTTACGGAAGGGCAGGCCGTCAAGGATGATGAGGAGGAACTTGGAGGAAAGTGGCACTCGAAGGACTTTCATTGAGGGGCGGGGTCGGGACCAAGCTGGGTCGGGATATCCATCCTTTGGTGCAGGATACGAACCACGTCGATGATGTCTTCGACATTCCGGAAAACGATGAAATGCGAACCGACGGAATGCTTGAAGTAGCCTTCCTTCACCGCGTCGAGTGACCGTCCCCTGGACTGCTTTGTCGCGAGACGCTCGCACGCCCGTTTGATCTCGCGGACGTAGCCGTTCGCCCGCGTTGGGTTCCAGTTTGCAGCCGTATAATCCCAGATGAGGCCGATATCCCAGATCGCGGCAGGCGAGAAAACGTATTGCTCATGCCTCGCCGTTCTTGCCCGCAAGAAACTCTTCGAAGTCGAACGGCTTGGAAGGACCACTCTCCTCTCCTTCGACGATCGCCGCGCGCAGCCTGGCGATCTGCATCTCATGCTGCTCGAGCAGTCGCAGCCCCGCGCGAACCACTTCGCTTGCCGAACCGTAGCGGCCCTCCGCCACCTGGCCGTCGACGAAATCGGCGAAGTGATCCCCGAGTGTGACCGACGTGTTCCTGCCCATGCCTGCCTCCTGTCCGTGCAATCACAGCGATACCAAAATTTGGTATCGCTGTGAACATCTAGCCAGGCCGTGGGTCAGGCCGTCAGCCAGCACTCCGCAAGCGCATAGCCGTCCATCAGTTCGCCCTCGGGGTGGCCCTTCCAGCCCTGCACCTTGTCGTTCACCGCATCGATGTAGTCGTTGAAGAAGGGCACGATCAGCCCGCCCTCGTCGCGCATGATGACGGCGAGGTCGCGGTAGATCGCCTTGCGCTTCTCGGTGTCGAGTTCGCCGCGCGCCGCCAGCACCATCCTGTCGAAGTCGGGACGCTTGAAGCGCGTGTCGTTCCAGTCCGCATTCGACAGATAGGCGGTCGAGTACATCTGGTTCTGCGTGGCCCGGCCGCCCCAGTAGGAGAGGGAGAAGGGCTGCTTGTTCCAGACCTCCGACCAGTATCCGTCGCCCGGCTCGCGCTTCACCTCGATGGCGATGCCGGCCTTCGCCGCGCTCTGCTGGTAGAGCTGCGCCGCGTCCACCGCGCCCGGGAACGCCACTTCGGAGGTGCGCAGCACGATCGGCCCGGAATGACCCGACTTCTTGTAGAGTTCCGCCGCCTTCTCCGGGTCGAACGCACGCTGTTCGATGCCCTCGGGATAGAGCGGATAGGCCTTGTTGATCGGATAGTCGTTGCCGACCGTGCCATAGCCGCGCAGGATCTTGTCCAGCATCTCCTCGCGATCCATCGCCAGCTTGAGCGCCAGCCGCAGATCGTTGTTGTCGAAGGGCGCGGTGTCGCAGAACATGTTGAACGGATAGAAGCCGCGGCCCGAAATGTTTTCGATGCGCACGCCCGGCACGCGCTTGACCAGGTCGACGATCTTTGGTTCGACGCGGTTGATCATGTGGACCTGGCCGCCCTGCAGGGCCGCCGTGCGGGCCGTCGGATCGTTGATGACGATGATCTCGACCTGATCCGCGTAGCCGAGATTGTCGGCATCCCAGAAATTGGCGAAGCGCTCGCCGCCGGCGCGCACGCCCGGCTCGAACACCGAGACCTTGTACGGCCCGGCGCTGATGCCGGCGTTGGGGTCGTCCCTGCCGCCGTTGGGCTGGATGACGAGATGGTAGTCCGCCATCAGATAGGGGAAGTCGGCGTCCGGGTCGGTCAGCGTGACGACGACGTTCTTGCCGTCGGCCTTCACGCCGGTGATCGACTTCAGCACGCCGAGCGCGCCGGACTGCGATTTCTCGTCGGCATGGCGCTCGATCGTCGCCACCACGTCCTCGGCGGTCACCGTCTTGCCGTTGTGGAACTCCACGCCGTCGCGAATCTTCATGGTCCAGGTCTTTGCATCCGCCGAAGCCGTGACTTCCTCGGCGATGCGGTTCTGCAGCGTCCCGTCGCGCTGCACGCGCACCAGGAACTCGCCCCATTGCCGGCAGAACGCGTAGGGCACCTGGCTCAGATTGAGTGCCGGGTCGAGCACGTTGGTGGACTCTCCGCCCTGCATGCCGGCCTTGAGATGGCCGCCCCTGACCGGCGCCTGCGCTTGGGCGTGGCTGCCGAGCAGCGTCGCGGCGGCGGCGGCCGTGACGCCGAGCGCGCCGGCCCGGGCGAGAAATTCGCGTCGCGAAACCCGGCCCGCCAGAACCTGCCCGCCCAGTCGTGTCAATTCCTCGCTCATGGATCCTCCCACCCCGGTTCTGCCTGTGCCCGTCCGCGAGCGCACGCATCTCCATGCGCCCGATGCGACGACGGCAATGTGACGCGGCCAGGCGCCAAAAGCCAGTCACAAGCGAGTTAGTTCCTTAGCCGGCGAAACACCCCCGCCGTCAGTTCCCGGCGCTCGCCATGCGACGGCCCTTGATCGCCTTCTCGAGCCAGCCGATCTCCATCTCCGGGACGGAAGACAGGAGAAGGTCGGTATAGGCGTCGAAGGGCGGCGCCAGCACCTGGCTCTTCGGCCCGTAGCGCACCACCTCGCCGCGATACATGACGGCGATCGAGTCGGCGATCGACTTCACCGTCGCCAGATCGTGGGTGATGAACAGATAGGCGACCTGCTCCTCCTTCTGCAGCTCCAGCAGCAGCTTGAGGATGCCGTTCGCCACCAGCGGATCAAGCGCCGATGTGACCTCGTCGCAGATGATCAGCTTCGGCTTGGCCGCCAGCGAGCGGGCGATGCAGACGCGCTGCTTCTGGCCGCCGGAGAGCTCGGCCGGATAGCGGTCGATAAACCCCTTGCCCATCTCGATCTTGTCGAGAAGCTCGTTGACCCTGGCGTCGCGCTCCCGCCCCTTCATGCCGAAATAGAACTCCAGCGGCCGGCCGATGATCGTGCCCACCGTCTGGCGCGGGTTCATCGCGACGTCCGCCATCTGGTAGATCATCTGCAACTGCTGCAGATCTTCCTTCGGTCGGTCGGCCAGCCGGTTGGCCAGCATCCGGCCGCTGAAGGTGATCGACCCTTCCTCGGGCGGCAGCAGGCCGGTGATGGCGCGCGCCAGCGTCGACTTGCCCGAACCGGACTCGCCGACCACCGCGAGCGTCTGACCGGGATAGATGTCGACCGAGACGTTCTTCAGCACCTTCACCTTGCCGCCGCCGTAGGAGGCGGTGACGTTCTTCACCGAAAGGAACGGATCGGCGCCCGGCTTCTGCTCCTCATGGGTGATCTCGTGCACCGAGACCAGCGCATTGGTGTACTCCTGCCGAGGCTCCTTGATGATCTGGCGCGTGCCGCCCCACTCCACCAGGCGTCCATGCCGAAGCACCATGATCTCGTCGGAGACCTGCGCCACCACCGCGAGATCGTGGGTGATGTAGAGCGCCGCCACGCCCGTGTCGCGGATGGCATCCTTGATGGCCGCCAGCACGTCGATCTGGGTGGTCACGTCGAGCGCCGTGGTCGGCTCGTCGAAGACGATGAGGTCCGGTTCCGAGCAGAGCGCCATCGCCGTCATGACGCGCTGCAACTGGCCGCCCGACACCTGGTGCGGGTAGCGGTCGCCGATCGTTTCCGGATTGGGCAGGCTGAGCTTCTTGAACAGCGCCACCGCCCGCTTCTCGGCTTCGGCGCGCGTCGCCACGCCGTGCAGCAGCGACGCTTCCACGACCTGGTCCATCAGCCGGTGCGCCGGGTTGAAGGACGCCGCCGCCGATTGCGCCACATAGCAGACCTCGCGGCCGCGCAGCTTGCGGATGCCCGACTTGCCGCTCTTCAGGATGTCGCGGCCGTTGATGATCACCTCACCTCCGGTGATCTTTACGCCGCCGCGGCCGTAACCCATCGACGACAGGCCGATGGTCGACTTGCCGGCGCCGGACTCGCCGATCAGGCCGAGCACCTTGCCGCGCTGCAGCGTCAGCGAAACGTCGTGGACGAGCGTGATGGTGCGCGGCGGCTCGCCGGGCGGAAAGACCTTCGCCTCGAGACGCAGGTTGCGGATGTCGAGGAGGAGGTCTGACTTCTGCTTCACCTCTGGCTTGGCCATCAGCCGCGCCCTCCCTTCAGGCTGCTGGTGCGGTTCAGCACCCAGTCGGCGACGAGGTTGACCGAGATCGCCAGCGCGGCGATCGCCGCGGCCGGAATCAGGGCAGCGGGGATGCCGAAGACGATGCCGTCCTTGTTCTCCTTGACCATGCCGCCCCAGTCGGCTTCCGGCGGCTGGACGCCCAGGCCGAGGAAGGACAGCGCCGACAGGAAGAGCACCGCGTAGATGAAGCGCAGTCCGAGTTCGGACACCAGCGGCGACAGCGCATTGGGCAGGATCTCGCGGAAGATGATCCAGAACATGCCCTCGCCGCGCAGCTTGGCCGCCTCGACGAAGTCCATGACGTTGATGTCGACCGCCACCGCCCGCGACAGGCGGTAGACGCGCGTGGCGTCGAGCAGGCCCATCACCAGGATCAGCGTCAAGATGTTGGACGGCAGCACCGAAAGCACGACCAGCGCGAAGATCAGCGTCGGGATCGCCATCATCAGGTCGACGAAGCGCGACATCAGCGTATCGAACCAGCCGCCGACCACCGCGGCGGCGAAGCCGAGCACGGAGCCGAGGATGAAGGACAGCGCGGTCGCCACCACCGCGATGAAGATCGTCGTGCGCGCCCCGTAGATCATGCGCGACAGCAGGTCGCGTCCGAGATTGTCGGTCCCGAGCAGGAAGTTCGAAGAGGAGGGCTCCCAGACCTGCCCGACGATCTCGCCGAGACCGTAGGGTGCGATCCACGGTGCGAAGATCGCCGCGAACAGGAACATGGCGGTGAGGATCAGGCCGATGGTGGCGCCGATCGGCATCTTCCGGATGTCGAACATCGCCGCCTCCTATTTCGGATGTCTGAGGCGCGGATTGGCGAGGATCGCCGCAATGTCCGCGATGATGTTGAGGCTGATGTAGACGGCCGCGAAGATCAGCCCGACCGCCTGGACGACCGGCACGTCGCGTTTCGCCACGTGGTCGACCAGATACTGGCCCATTCCGGGGTAGACGAAGATCACCTCGATCACCACCACGCCGACGACCAGGAAGGCGAGGTTGAGCATGACGACGTTGACGATCGGCGCGATGGCGTTGGGGAAGGCGTGCTTGCGGATGATGTCGAACGGCCGCAGGCCCTTCAGCTCGGCCGTCTCGATATAGGCCGACTGCATGACGTTGAGGATGGCGGCCCGCGTCATCCGCATCATGTGGGCGAGCACCACCAGCGTCAGCGCGGTGGCCGGCAGCGCGATCGCCCGCAGCCGCTCCAGGAACGGCATGCCGTCATAGACGGTGGAGATGCCGGGGAAGATCTGCCATTTCACCGCGAAGAAATAGACGAGCAGATAGCCGATGAAGAATTCCGGCAGCGAGGTCGAGGCCAGCGCCAGGCCGGAGATCAGCTTGTCGATCGGCCCGTTCCGGTAGCGCACCGCGAGCAGGCCGAGGATGATGGCGAGCGGCACCGAGATGACCGCCGCCCAGAAGGCCAGGAACAGCGTGTTCCACAGGCGTCCGCCGATGGAGCCGGCGATGTCCTGACCGCTGGAGAGCGCGGTGCCGAGATCCCCGGTGACCACGCCGCCGGCCCAGCGCAGATAACGGATATAGGCCGGATCGTTGAGACCGAGCGAGTTGCGGAGATTTTCCAGGGCCTGCGGCGTCGCCGACTGGCCGAGGATCGACTGGGCGACGTCGCCCGGCAGGATCTGCGTGCCGACGAAAATCAGGATCGAGACGGCGAACAGCAGAAGGACGCCCAGCGCAATGCGCTGGGCGATGAGCTTCACGATGGGTGACGACATCTCCGCAAGACCAGGCTCACGCCATGACCCAGCACTTGGACAGCGCGTAGCCGCCCATCATCTCCTGGTTGCCGTCGGGGCTCCAGCCGCCCACCTTGGGGCCGGTCGCGTCGATGAAGTCGTTGAACATCGGGACGATGACGCCGCCTTCCTGGTTCACGATCGTGCCCATGTCGGCATAGAGCTTCTTGCGCTTGGTCTCGTCGAGCTCGGCGCGTGCCTGGATCAGCATCTGGTCGAACTTGTCGTTGAAGAAACGCGTGTCGTTCCAGTCGGCCTTCGAATAGTAGGCGGTGGAGTACATCTGGTCCTGGGTCGGGCGGCCGCCCCAGTACGACGCCGAGAACGGCTGCTTGTTCCACACTTCCGACCAGTAGCCGTCGCCGGGCTCGCGCTTGATCTCCAGCGTGATGCCGGCCTTGGCGGCGCTCTGCTGGTAGAGCTGCGTGGCATCGACGGCGCCCGGGAAGGCGACATCGGAGGTGCGCAGCAGCACCGAGCCGCTGTGGCCCGACTTCTTGTAGTGGAAGGCGGCCTTGTCCGGATCGAAGGTGCGCTGCTCCATCTCGGTGAACAGCGGATAGGCCTTGTTGATCGGCGTGTCGTTGCCGACCGAGCCATAGCCGAACAGGATCTTCTGCACCAATTCCTCGCGGTCGAGCGCGAATTTCAGCGCCAGGCGCAGGTCGTTGTTGTCGAACGGCGCGGTGTTGCAATGGGCGATGAAGACGTAGTGCCCCTTGCCGGCGACGTTCTGGATGGTGACGCCCGGCACGCGCTTGATGAGTTCGACGATCTTCGGTTCGACACGGTTGATGATGTCGACCTGTCCGCCCTGCAGGGCGGCGGTGCGCGCCGTCGGATCGTTGATGACGACGACCTCGATCTGGTCGGCGAAGCCGCGGTCGTCACGCCAGTAGCCGGCGAATTTTTCGCCGCCGAGGCGCACGCCCTGCTCGGTGACGGTGACCTTGTAGGGGCCGGTGCCGACGCCTTCGGTCGGATTGTCCTTGCCGCCGTTCGGCTGGATCATCAGGTGATAGTCGTCCATCAGGAAGGGCAGGTCGGCATTGGCGTCCTTGAGCGCGAAGACGACGGTGTCGCCGTCCGCCTTGACGCTGTCGATGCCGCCCATGATGCCGAGCGCGCCGGATTTGGACTCGGCGTTGGAATGGCGCTCCATCGTCGCCACCACGTCGGCCGGCGTCATTTCCTTGCCGTTGTGGAACTGCACGCCCTTGCGGATCTTGAAGGTCCAGGTCTTGGCGTCGGCCGAAGCGCCCCACTCCTCGGCCAGCGCCGGCTGCAGAACGCCGGTGGCGTCGATCTGCACAAGCTGCTCGCCCCACTGGCGGCCGAAGAAATACGGAACCTGGCTCGACCAGGTCGCCGGGTCGAGGCTGTCGGTGGCCGCGCCGCCCTGCATGCCGGCGCGCAGGATGCCGCCCTTGACGGGACCCTCGGCGCGCGCCGCGGTGAGCAGCATGGAATTGGCAAACGCGGCAGTGGCGCCAAGCGCCGCGGCGCGGCCGAGGAAGGCGCGCCGGCTAAGCTTCCCGGTGACGGCAAGGCGGCTCAGATAGTCCAGTTCGTTCGACATGAAAGTTCCTCACTCCAGTTGGTTTGATCTTGGTTCTTATGGTTATCGTTCTCAGGATATTGGCGGCATCCGAAGCGGGCGGGCAAGACGGTTTGCGACATGCCGTGGCGTAAATCGCCAACCGGGGCTGGCCCAAGCTTCAAAACGGTTTAAATGTGGTCGCGGGGCACCTCCTCGCGGAAATCGCGGGCAAAAACCAGCGTCTCGCCTTCATAGGCTTCGATACGCCCGCTGAGATGGAACGTCGTCGCGTCGGAGCGCATGGCCGTGAAGGTCTCGGTCCGCACCGACCAGTCGTCGCGCGACAGCGTCGAGGTCCAGTGGGTCAATCCGCGCGCCGAAAGCGGATCCCCGGGATCGATCGTCCAGCGCTCGCGCGCCACCCCGCCATTGATCAGCCCGTGATCGGCGTCGCGGATTTCCCCGAAATCGTCGACGATGGCGAGCGTCACCAGCCCGGTCTTGTCGTCGCGCTCGACGGTGCGGCTGTTCGACGGCTTGCGCACGGTCTGCGTGTTCCACGGCCGCGCCGCCTCCGGCTCGGGGAAGGTCGACTCGTCGCCGCTGCCGGCCGGCCTTTCCGGCAAAGCGAGCGCGCCGCCCGAAAGCGTCAGCGTCACCGGCTCCGGCGACGGCCAGACCAGCGGCCAGTAGGTCGAGGAGACCGCCAGGCGCAGCCGATGCCCGGCCGGCACCTGGTAGGCGATGTCGTCGAGCTGGATGCGGATGCGCATCGCCTCGCCCGGCACCACCGCTTTCGGCGTTTCATGACCGTCGCGGTGGCAGAGATTGAGCACGCCGTAGGTGATGCGGGTCGACGAGCCGTCGGGGTGCACGTCGCACAGGCGCACCGCGACCATCGCGGCCGGCCGGTCGGCGGACAGCGCGAAGGCCGCCACCGGCGCGCCGACGATATCGATGGAGGCGGTCAGGGGCGCCGTGTCGAAGCAGGTCGACTTGGCGTCGTCGGCGCGCTGGTCGCCGGGCATCTCCGGCCCCAGCCAGATCGCGCAATATTCGCCGCCGTCCATGCCGCAATCCTGCGGCGACGCGACCGCCAGCGGCGCCAGCGCTCCACGCCCCTCGACCAGCCTGCCTCCGTCGGCGAGCCCGAACGTCGTCTGGCCGATCGCCTCGGAGGGCCAGACCGCTTCGGCGATCCAGCGTCCCGCCCGCTCCTCGTACCAGTCTTTCGGCGGCGCAGAGTCCATCAGATAGAGCCGCATCGCCGGATCGGCCTCGACGCCGGTGTCCTTGTCCTTCAGCCAGCGGTCCCACCAGCGAAGCGCTTCCTGCAGGAAGCCGATCGCCGGCTTCGGCACCGCGAAATGCGGATATTTGTGGATCCACGGGCCGACGATGCCCTTCACAGGTGCCTCGATGCCGGCCACCAGCCGCGAGACGGCGTTCTTGTAGGCGTCGCCCCACCCGCCGACGGCGAGCGTCGCCGCCCGGATCGCCGGAAAATCCTCGCAGACGGAGCCGCGCCGCCAGTAGGCGTCGCGGCGCTGGTGGCGCAGCCACACCGCCGGCAGGAACGGCTCGTTCTCCAGCCGGTCGAGCCACATCGCCTTCCAGTTCTCGCCGACGATCGCCGGGTCGGGCGAACGCGACGAATAGGACAGCATGGTCGAGCCCCAGCCGAGATTCTCGTTGAGCAGCAGGCCGCCCTTGTAGTGGATGTCGTCGGCGTAGCGGTCGTCGGTCGAGCACAGCGTGATGATCGCCTTCAGCGCGGGCGGGTTTTTGGCTGCCACCTGCAGGGAGTTGAAGCCGCCCCAGGAGATGCCCATCATGCCGACGCGGCCGTTGCACCATGGCTGCGCCGCCGCCCATTCGATCACCGCGATGGCGTCCGCCTGTTCCTGCTCGGTATATTCGTCCTCCATCAGGCCTTCGGAATCGCCGTTGCCGCGCATGTCGACGCGGATGCAGGCATAGCCGTGGCCGGCGAAGTAGGGATGGGTCAGGCTGTCGCGCGCCGTCGTCCCGTCGCGCTTGCGGTAGGGGAGATGCTCGAGGATCACCGGAACGGGATCCTTCTCTGCATCCTGCGGCAGCCAGATACGGGCCGAAAGCACGCAGCCGTCCGGCATTTCGATGCCGACATCGGGATTCTCGACGATGATCCGCGGGAACTGGGTGATCGTCTTCATGAGCGTTCCTCCCGGCTGCGATGCGGTCAGTAGGGCCAGTCTCGGCGGCCGAGCGCCAAGATCGCCGTCACGATCCTGTCGAAGCTCGCCCGCGCCCGCCCTACCGTGTGGCGTGCCCGCAAATAGCCGTGCACCAGCCCCGCTTCCTCATGCCACCACGCCTTGCCTCCGGACGCAAGGATACGGTCGCGATAGATCTCGCCGTCCGACGACAGAGGATCGCATTCGGCAGTGACGATCACCGTCGGCGGAAGGTTCGAGAAGTCGGTATCGGCCAGCGGACTGGCGGTCGCCGGGTCGGACACGGACGCGCCGCCGGTCCGGATGTCCTTATAGAAGTCGAGATCCCGCACCGTCAGCATCGGTGCCTCGGCATGCTCGACATAGGACCGGCCCTGCCGATCGTTGCCGAGACCCGGATAGACCAGCACCTGGCCGATCGGCGCGCGCGGATGGCGCCGCGTCGAATGGCTGACCGCGGCGGCGAGGTTGCCGCCGGCCGAGTCGCCGCAGAGCAGGATTGCCCTGTCGGCATATCGCGAAGCGGCCCATGCGAATGCCGCCGACGCATCGTCATAGGCGGCCGGATGGCGATGCTCCGGCGCCAGCCGGTAGTCCACGGCCACCACCTCGTATCCCGTCGCGGCGCACAGTTCGGCGCAGACGTCGTCATGGCTGTCGAGCCCGCCGAGGATGAAGCCGCCGCCGTGGAAATACAGCACGATGGCGGCCGGGTTCGCCGCGACGCGTCGATAGATGCGGATCGGGATCGACCGGTCGATGAGCACGATCGCCGCCGTCTCGGCGCCGACGCCCTCGGGATAGCCGGCGAAGAACTCCCGGCACATGCGGTCATAGATCGCCCGCTGCTGCTCGATGGTGTAATCCACGGTGTCGGGCGGGTAGAATGCGTTGGTCCGCTCGATGAACGCCCAGGTTTCGGCATCGATGAGGGTCGCGTAGTCGGTCATGTGTGCGCCCGGATTAAAGGTGGGTGCCTTTTCATACCCCCCTCTGTCCTGCCGGACATCTCTCCCGCAAGGGGGGAGATAGGCCACCGCAGTCGCCTTCGCCAATCGCATTGGCCGGAGCGACGACGGCGCCAAACCTGCCGATCTCCCCCCCTGGAGGGGGAGATGTCCGGCAGGACAGAGGGGGTATGAAGGCGCGACAACGTTCGAACCCTACCGCCCCTTCCACACCGGCTCGCGCTTTTCCGCAAACGCCCGGAACCCCTCCATGCCGTCCTCCGACGCGTAGAGCTCATCGACGCTGCGGAACTTGCGCTTGGTGATGCGGTTCATCGCGTCCTGGAAGGTCATGGCTTCCGCCTCCCGCGCAACCTCCTTGATCGCCGCGAACACCAGCGGCGGGCCGCCGGCGAGCAGGCGAGCGATCTCCCAGACGCGCTCCTCCAGTCTCTCCTTCGGCAGCACCTCGTTGACCAGGCCCCACCGATGCGCCTCCGCCACGTCCATCCAGCGGCCGGTCAACAGCAAGTCCATGGCGACATGGTAGGGAATCCGCTTCGGCAGCTTGATCGTCGCGGCGTCGGCCAGCGTGCCGGCCCTGATCTCCGGCAGCGCGAAGGAGGAATGATCCGAGGCGTAGATCAGGTCGCAGGACAGCGCCAGCTCGAAGCCGCCGCCGACCGCCATGCCGTTGACGCAGGCGATCACCGGCTTGTTCAAGTCGCGCAGTTCCTGCAGGCCGGCAAAGCCGCCGACGCCGTAGTCGCCGTCAACCGCATCGCCCGAGGCCGCCGCCTTCAAATCCCAGCCTGCGCTGAAGAATTTCTCCCCCGCCGTCCTGACGATGGCGACGCGCAGCTCGGGATCGTCGCGAAAGGCCTTGAAGGTTTCGCCCATCAGGCGCGACGTCTTCAGGTCGATGGCGTTGGCCTTCGGCCGGTCGAGCGTGACTTCGAGGATGGCGCCTTCGCGGCGGGTGGTGATGACGTCGGTCATTGCGGGCTCCTTTACCCTCCCCCTTGTGGGGAGGGTCGACCGGCGGAGCCGGTCGGGGTGGGGGTCGAACTGAATAAGGTGGGCATCATGCACCCCCACCCGCGCCTTCGGCGCGACCTCCCCACAAGGGGGAGGTGGGAGCCTGAACCACCAACGCATCCGCCACCCAGGCGCCCTGCCCTTCGGCGCAGACGATCAGCGGATTGACGTCGAGTTCGTCGATGGCGTCGGCATTGGCCGCAACGAAGCCGGCCAGCGCCTCGACCGCGTCGATGGCGGCCGCGAGGTCCGCCTTCGGCCGCCCGCGAAAACCGTCGAGCAGCGGGAAGAGCTTCAGTCCGCGCAGCGCCGCCTCGATTTCCGCGCGGGTGGCGGGCAGGATCAGCGTGGCGGAATCCTTGAGAAGTTCGACCATGACGCCACCCGAACCGAGCGTCATCACCGGGCCGAACAGCGGGTCGCGCGTGAAGCCGACGATCAGTTCGGCGACGCCGCCCTGCACCATGCGCTCGACATAGAGGCCGGTGCCGAGGCCCTGCATCGCCATGGCGGCCTCGCGCACGGATGTCGCGTCACGCAGGTTGAGCCTGACGGCGCCGGCCTCGGACTTGTGCGCCACACCCATCGCCTTGACCGCGACGGGATAGCCCAGTGCCTCGGCCGCCGCGATCGCATCGCCGGCGCTCGCCGCGCGGCGACCCACCGGGACAGAAACGCCGGCTTGCGCCAGAAGCGCCTTGGCTGCGGCTTCGTCAGGCGTACCGGAAGGACCCCCCTCTGGCCTGCCGGCCATCTCCCCCTCAAGGGGGGAGATTGAGAGCTCCGACCTCGCCGCCACTCCTTCGGTCGTTGCGATAGGCGAAAGCCATGCGGCAGGCTCAATCTCCCCCCTTGAGGGGGAGATGTCCGGCAGGACAGAGGGGGGTTCTTCACACCCCCAAGCCTCCCCGACAAACGCCCCCGCCTCCGCCGCATCCATCGCCTCGGCAATGCCGAGGATCGGCACGATGCCGCGCCGGAAAAGCTCCTCGGCGTGGCCTTCGGGAATGTTCTCGCCCATCGAGGTGACGATGGCGCCGGCGGCCTTGTTGGCTTTCAGCGCCGTCTCGAAAGCGTTGACCGTCGGCCACCAGTCGGCGTCCGAGCAGCGGTCGGTGCGCGGGAAATCCAGCACCAGCATGTTGAGGTCGAAGCCGCCGGACGCCATCGCCGAGAAGGTGGCGGTGAGCTGGTCTTCCTTGCCCCAGATATAGGTGTTGTAGTCCAGCGGATTGGCCACCGCGACCAGCGGCCCGAGCGTCTCCTGGACGCGGGCCTTGTGCTGGGCGCCAAGCGCCGGGAAGCCGACCTTGCGGCCCTCGGCGCTGTCGGACATCACCGACGCCTCGCCGCCCGAGCAGCTCATCGAGGACAGCCGCGTGCCGCTCAACGCACCGACGCCGTGGAACAGCTTCAGAGTTTCCAGGAAGGACGGGATCGTCTCCGCGCGAGGGATTCCAAGACGACGAAGGAATGCGCTTGACGCGGCGTCCGAGCCGGCGAGCGAGGCGGTGTGCGACACGGTCGCGGCGCGCGCGGCTTCGGAACGGCCGACCTTCATCGCGACGATCGGCTTGCGGAGTTCGCGCGCGCGCGCCGCCAGCCGTTCGAAGCCGGCGGCGGAATCGAAGCCTTCGATGTGCAGCCCGAGACAGGAGACGCGGGCATCCTCGATCAGGCCGATGGCCATCTCCGACAGGCCGGTCTGCGCCTGGTTGCCGGCCGTCATCAGGAAGGCGATCGGCAGGCCGCGCCTCTGCATGGTCAGGTTACAGGCGATGTTGGACGACTGCGTGATGATCGCCGCGCCCGTCTCGCCGGGTCGAAGCCGCCGCCCGCCATGCTGGTCGGGCCACAGCAGCGCGCCGTCGGCATAGTTGATGAGGCCGTAGCAGTTCGGCCCGATCACCGGCATGTCGCCGGCCGCCGCGAGCAGCGCGTCCTGCAGCCGTGCGCCCTCGGGATCGTAGGAACTCGTCTCGCGGAATCCCGCCGCGAAGCAGATCGCGCCGCCCGCGCCGCGCTCGCGGAGCTGGCGCACGACGTCGATGGTGAGGTTGCGGTTGACCCCGACGAAGGTGGCGTCGGGCGCCGCCGGCAGATCGGCCAGCGACCGGTAGGCCTTGACGCCCGCAACCTCGTCCTTCGACGGATGCACCGGCCAGACGTCGCCCAAAAACTCCATCTTCAGGCACTGCGTGACGACGTTCGGCGCAAAGAACCCGCCGCCGACGACGGCGATGGATTTCGGGCGCAGCAGGCGGTCGAGGCGGGTCACAGGAACGCCCCCTCCACCATGCTTCGCATGGTCCCCCTCCCCCGTAAACAGGGGAGGATTTGGCGTCGCGGCCGGCCTCGACCTAAAATCCTCCCCTGCGAAGCGGGGGAGGGGGACCATGCGAAGCATGGTGGAGGGGGCATCTCGCCAAGCGTAGCAGCCACCATCACCCCCCCACCGTCCGAAGCAGCGCCCTCGAAATGATGTGTCGCTGGATTTCGGACGTGCCTTCCCAGATCCGCTCCACCCGCGCGTCGCGCCAGATGCGCTCCAGCGGCAGATCGTCCATCAGGCCCATGCCGCCATGGATCTGGATCGCCTCGTCGGCGATGAAGGCCAGCACTTCGGTGGCCTTCAGCTTGGCCATCGCCATGTCCTCGTCGGTGACGGTGCCCTGGTCGTATTTCCAACCGGCCTCGCGGGTCAGCAGTTCCGCCGCCTTCAGCTCGGTCGCCATGTCGGCGAGCTTGAACGACACGCCCTGGAACTTGCCGATCTGCTGGCCGAACTGCTGGCGCTGCGCGGCATAGTCGATGGCGTGGCCGAGCGCCCGCTCGGCGCGGCCGAGACAGGTCGAGGCGACCTGCAGGCGGGTGGCGCCGAGCCAGGAATTGGCGACCTCGAAGCCCTTGTGCGGCTCTCCCAACACCTGCGAAGCGGGCAGGCGAACATCGTCGAATTCGAGGATGGAGTTCGTGTAGCCGCGATGCGAGACGTTTCTGTAGCCGTCGCGGACCGAAAAGCCTTTCGTGCCCTTGTCGACGAAGAAGGCGGTGATCTTCCTGCGCTTTCCCCGCCCCGGCGACCTGGACTCG
>JAHBYY010000073.1 GCA_019635715.1 Rhizobiaceae bacterium
AGCCTCTGGTATAAGAGGCTGGCTGCGCGCGAACGTAAAACTGCTTCAATTTCGAGAGGTTGGACGGTATTGGCAATTATCGATAGGCCAGTCGCTCCAGCGGATCTTTGTATTTCTTAATAAGGGAAAGTGGATCTTCCATCCCATTAAAAAACGATTGAGAATCATAACCATGTCGAGCGTCAAGCTTCGAGGCTTCGCGAATAATGTTAACATCCTTCAAGCTTACCTGTTTTGTCCATCCGTGGAATCCGATGTGAGCTATCCTCTTTGGGTGATAACCTCTATTTTGACGCAATGCATCGTCGATCTTGACTAAATCAATTCGATTTCCAATGGGATTTACTAACTCGAATCCTCTTGATACTAAAAGTGTATTCATCTCTCTGTAAGTTATAGTCTTTTGTCGAAGATCTATCTCTCGCGTGTGTCGTTTCAAAAATCGTGATATAGTTAAAATTTGGCGGTCCTGTTCGGGGCCGTCAGTTCTGTCGTACCAATGGTACTTTCTCATATTCTCTTCCGCAATATCAACGATGAAATCTTCATATTCTTTATTTCCAACAGTAGGAACTCGGCCTATTTTTTGCAAATGAAGAAGAGATACAAGGAATGCTGTCCTCTTGTTGGCGTCAAAGAAGGGATGGTTTTTTACTAAGCCGAACACAAGAGTAGAGCATACATCGATCCGATCGCTCCATTTGGCTTTTCCACCAAACTGTGTAAATTGCCTCGAAAGGGCGGAATGAAGAAGGTTAATATCTTTTGGGCCGACTCCTCCAATCCCTTCATTTATCTTAAAGAAATAGTCTACAAGAAGAAAATGGGCCTGGAGAACTTCATGTATTCCAATATTTAGCTTCGTTAGATAAGGATCATAAGGCCCAATCCTCTCAATCCAGCGCTGATACTCCCTTCTCACGGCGGAGTTCTCCAGCATTTCCAAATTTGAGTCTTGCATGGATCAATCCTTGCTGAGTAGGCGGCATGTGGAAACATCTTGCTTGGCGAAAGTAAGGTTGTAAACGCTTCGTCTCGATGGTTCGAGCGTTCGAAAACTGAATACCTCTCGACTTGCACGAAGCACGTCACGTAGCAGCCGAATTCTCCACCAACCTCTCCATCAGCCGCTCCGCCGCCTCTGGAATCACAGTGCCCGGCGGAAAGATCTCGGCGGCGCCGGCGGCCAGCACCGCATCGAAATCCTGCGGCGGGATGACGCCGCCGGCGACGATCAGGATGTCTTCGCGGCCGAGCCTGTTCAGCGCGGCCTTCAGCTCGGGAATGAGCGTCAGATGGCCGGCGGCCAGCGACGAGGCGCCGACGATATGCACGTCGTGGTCGGCGGCGAGTTTCGCGATCTCCTCCGGCGTCTGGAACATCGCGCCGACCGTCACGTCGAAGCCGAGATCGGCGAAGGCGGTGGCGATCACCTTCTGGCCGCGGTCGTGGCCGTCCTGGCCCATCTTGGCGACGAGGATGCGCGGTCTGGCGCCCTGCGCGCGCTCGAACGCCGCGACCTGCGCCTGCACGCGGTCGACTGTCGCATTCTCGCCGATCGCTTCGCGATAGACGCCGGAAATGGTCTGCACGGTCGCGACATGGCGGCCGAAGGCCTTTTCCAGCGCCAGCGAGATCTCGCCCACCGTGGCTTTCACCCGCGCGGCCTTCACGGCGAAGTCGAGGAGGTTGCCGTCGCCCTGCGCCGCCTCCGTCAGCGCTGACAGCGACGTCTCGACCGCCGCGACGTCGCGCGTGCCCTTCAACTGCTGCAGCTTCGACAACTGCCGGGCCCGGACCTCGGCATTGTCGATCTTCAGCACATCGACCGCGATGTCCTTCTCGGGCCGGTGGGCGTTGACGCCGACCAGAACCTGCTCGCCGGAATCGATGCGCGCCTGGGTGCGGGCCGCCGCCTCCTCGATGCGCAGCTTCGGAATGCCCTTCTCGACCGCCGCCGCCATGCCGCCCAGCGCCTCGACCTCCTCGATATGGCCGAGCGCCTTTCGAGCGAGATCGTGGGTCAGGCGCTCGACGAAGGCCGAGCCGCCCCACGGGTCGATCAGCCGCGTCGTGCCGGACTCGCGCTGCAGGATGAGCTGGGTGTTGCGGGCGATGCGCGCCGAATGGTCGGTCGGCAAGGCGAGGGCCTCGTCGAACGAATTGGTGTGCAGCGATTGGGTATGTCCCTGCGTCGCCGCCATCGCCTCGATCATCGTGCGCATGATGTTGGTGAAGGGGTCCTGCGCCGTCAGCGACCAGCCGGAGGTCTGGCAATGCGTCCGCAGCGACAGCGAACGCGGGTCCTTCGGCGAAAAGTTCTTCCGCATGAGCTGCGCCCAGATCAGCCGCGCCGCCCGCATCTTGGCGACTTCCATGAAGAAATTCATGCCGATCGCCCAGAAGAAGGAGAGGCGCGGCGCGAAGCGGTCGATGTCGAGTCCGGCGGCGACGCCGGCGCGGGCATATTCTATGCCGTCGGCGATCGTGTAGGCGAGCTCCAGGTCGGCGGTCGCCCCGGCCTCCTGCATGTGGTAGCCGGAGATCGAGATGGAGTTGAACTTCGGCATGCGCGCCGAGGTGTAGGAAAAAATGTCCGAGACGATCCGCATCGAGGGTTTCGGCGGATAGATGTAGGTGTTGCGGACCATGAACTCCTTGAGGATGTCGTTCTGGATGGTGCCGGCGAGATCCTTTTCGGCGACGCCCTGCTCCTCGGCCGCGACGATGTAGAGCGCCATGATCGGCAGCACCGCGCCGTTCATGGTCATCGACACCGTCATCTCGCCGAGCGGGATGCCGTCGAAGAGCTGGCGCATGTCGAGGATGGAATCGATCGCCACGCCGGCCATGCCGACGTCGCCGGCGACCCGGGGATGGTCGCTGTCGTAGCCGCGATGGGTGGCGAGATCGAAGGCGACGGAAAGACCCTTCTGGCCGCCGGCGAGGTTGCGGCGGTAGAAGGCGTTGGACTCCTCGGCAGTCGAGAAGCCGGCATATTGCCGGATGGTCCAGGGTTGCTGGACATACATCGTCGGGTATGGGCCGCGCACATAGGGCGCGATGCCGGGATAGGTGTCGAGAAAGCTCAGCTCCGCGAGATCGCCTTCGCCGTAGACGCGCCGGACCGGCAATCCCTCGGCGGTGACCCAGGGCCGGCCGGCATCGGCGGGGGCCTTCGGCGCCGGACGCTGCCAGGCGATCTGCGAGAAATCGGGGATCATGCCGATGCGCCGATCAGCGTGTCGAGCCGCGCGGTGTCCAGCCGCCGGCAGAACACCGTGCCGTCGGTCGGCGGTGCCCGCTTCGGCGAGGCGAGGGTTTCGACCGGCAAATCCCTGGCCGGCCGGAAGACGGTCGTCCCGACGATCGAGCGCCCGCCGTCGCGATAGGTGGCGAGCCGGGCCTCGCGCGCCTCGGCGATGCGGTCCTGGATGCAGCCGTCGGCCAGCGCGCGGAGAATCCCGCCCTCGCGCTCGATCCGCTGGAATTCGTCCCAGGCCTTGCCGCACAGCGCGTCGGTCAGGGCCTCGACGCTTCCGGCGCCGCTCGCCGGGTCGGCCACGAAGCCGGCATGGCTCTCCGATGCGAGGACCAACTGGGTGTTGCGCGCCACCCGCCGGGCGAAGGGTGCCGGCAAGCCGTGGGCGATGGTGTGCGGCAGCACCGCGATCGTATCGGCGCCGCCGACGCCGGCGGCGAAGGCTGCGAGCGTCGAGCGCAGGATGTTGGTTTCGGGATCGGCGGCGGTCTGCATGCGGTAGGATGTTTCGGCATGGATGGTCGCGCGGGTCGGCTTGATCGAGGCCAGCTCCTGCGCCCGTTGCCAGAGCAGCCGCAGCGCCCGCAGCTTGGCGATCGACAGGAACTGGTCCTGGTCGACGCTGATCGCGAAGCCGATGTGCGGCGCGGCGTAGACCAGCGCCTGGCGGGCTTCCGCGAACAGCCGCAGATGCGCCACCGCGCCGGCCAGCATGGCGCCCAGTTCCTGCGCCTCGCTGGCGCCGGCATTGTGGTAGACCCGGCCGTCCGCCTCGAGCAGGATGCCGGGAACGCCCATGGCGAAGAAATGCGCCAGCGACTGCGGCATCGACGCCTGCAGCGCCTCGATCGACATGCGCAGCCGCCCCGTTCCGGCAAAATTCGCCGCGGAATCGATCCCGAACGAGATGCTGAGGCGCGACGGGTCGACGCGTCTGGCGGTGAGGAATTCGACCAGCCGGTCGGCCATGGCGCGGCTCGAAGGATGGGCGTCCACCCTGAGATGGATGCGGTCGAGCGCGACGCCGGCCAGCACCCGCTCCAGCGTGTCCGGCTCGTCCGGCAAGCCGTAGCCGAACGCATTCGGCGCACCCTCGAAGACCAGCGCCAGACCGGTCGCGCCGTTGGCGATGTCGTCGTGCGCCTGCCGGTTGGCGCGATCGGGATCGGTGTCGTCGCAGCGCTGCACGATGGTCCAGGGCTTGGACGGATTGCCGCGGCCGAGCGGAACGGCATCCCGCCGGCGCTCAGCCAGCGGATCGACCGGCAGGCCGTCGTCGGTCCGTCCCACCATCGCCGCCTCGAACGGAACGCCGCCGAGCGTCTTCTCGACGAGTCCCAGCCAGCGCTGCCGGTCCGCCGCCGGGAAGCCCGATTCGTCTGGCAGGCCGTCGATGCTCATCCTGGTCTCCTCCGATCGGCAGGTCGACGCCGAAGCGGCAACCGTCGGTCCGGCCGCGACGTGCTGGCACCCATTCCGATTGCCAAACGCCGGCGGCTTGCGCAAGTCCGCTCGGCGTCATTCGACCTCCTCCCATTGTCGCAATCATGGCGGCCCTCTATACCGTCTCGGGCGCACCCGGGCGGTGCGCTGGGCATTTCCGCGGAGCATTCCAGATGGCCGACGATGCAACCATCTTTCTCGGCGCCAGCCGCAAGCCGGACGATTCCTACCAGCGTCCGGAGGAACTGCTCCTGAAATACGGAAATCGTCACGGCATCGTGACGGGCGCCACCGGCACCGGCAAGACGGTGACGCTGCAGATCCTGGCGGAGGGCTTTTCCAACGCCGGCGTGCCGGTGTTCTGCGCCGACATCAAGGGCGATCTTTCCGGCGTGGCGATGATCGGCGACGCCAAGGATTTCCTTTTGAAGCGCGCAGAGCAGATCAAGCTTTCGCCTTATGATTTCCAGGAATTCCCGGTGATCTTCTGGGACCTCTTCGGCCAGCAGGGCCACCCGATCCGCGCCACGATCTCCGAAATGGGACCGCTGCTTCTGTCGCGGCTGATGAACCTCACCGAGGCGCAGGAGGGCATCATCAACATCGCCTTCCGCATCGCCGACGAGGAGGGGCTGCTGCTGCTCGACCTGAAGGACCTTCAGGCGCTGCTGGCCAACATCGCCGAGCGCGCCGACGAACTCTCGGGCCGCTACGGCAACGTGACCAAGCCGTCTGTCGGCGCCATCCAGCGCAGCCTTCTGGTGCTGGAGCAGCAGGGCGCGGCGAATTTTTTCGGCGAACCGGCGCTGCGCATCGCCGACATCATGCGCACGACGCGCGACGGCCGCGGCGCCATCAACGTGCTTGCCGCCGACAAGCTGATGATGAATCCGCGGCTCTATGCGACCTTCCTGCTCTGGCTGATGTCGGAGCTGTTCGAGCAGTTGCCGGAAGTAGGCGACCCCGACAAGCCCAGGCTGGTGTTCTTCTTCGATGAGGCGCACCTGCTGTTCGACGAGGCGCCGAAGATCCTCGTCGATCGGGTCGAGCAGGTGGTCCGGCTGATCCGTTCCAAGGGCGTCGGCGTCTACTTCGTCACGCAGAACCCGCTCGATGTGCCGGAGACGGTGCTGGCGCAGCTTGGAAACCGCATCCAGCACGCGCTGCGCGCCTATACGCCGCGCGAGCAGAAGGCGGTACGGACCGCCGCCGATACGTTCCGGCCCAATCCGGACTTCAACTGCGCCACCGCCATCACCCAGCTCGGCGTCGGCGAGGCCCTCGTCTCGACGCTCGAGCAGAAGGGCATCCCCTCGATGGTGCAGCGCACGCTGATCCGGCCGCCGGCCTCGCGCCTCGGGCCGATCACGCCGGAGGAGCGCCGCAAGCTGATCAACGAGAGTCCGGTCGCCGGGCAGTACGACCAGACGGTCGACCGTGAGTCGGCGTTCGAGATGCTGCAGAAGAAGGCGCTGGCGGCACAGCAGGCACAGGCCGAGGCCGCCGCCCGTGAGCAGCAGGCGGGCCAGGCGGGCGGCTCGCGCTGGACGCTGCCGGATTTCGACGGGAACGGCGGCCAACCGCGCCAGCGACAGCCGGATCGCTACGAGCCGCGCGAGCGCCCGGCACCCGCCCCGAGGCCCTCCAATCGCCAGACGGTCGCCGAGGCGGCGATCAAGTCGGTGGTCCGGTCCGTCGGGTCGCAGGTCGGCCGCGCCCTGGTGCGCGGCATCCTCGGGAGTCTAACCCGTCGCCGGTAAGAACTAGCTATATATTTGAAAATATGATATTTTCCACTAAGGTGCCAGTTTTTCGCCGCGAGAGTGGAAAGATGTCGTTCACCGAGTTGAGAGGAGAGCAGCAGCGGCAGTTCATCGATGCCGTCGACACGTTCGAGGCATGGCAGGAAGCCGAGGTCGAACGGCGTCGGCGCTTTACCGGCAGCATGCGATGGGCGGAGCGTGGCGGTAGACAATATCCCCTACGCAAGATCGGGTCGAACGAGCGATCTCTCGGCGCGAAAGATGCCGCGACACGGGACGCCTACGAAAGTTTCTTAAGCGGCCGCGAACGCAACAGGGACCGACTTTCCGGCCTTTCGGGCCGCCTCGACCAAATGGCGCACGTCAACAAGGCAATGGGTCTTGGCCGGGTGCCTGTTATGGCCGCACGTATTCTGCGCGATCTCTACGCTCACGAGCATGGTGCGCGGGGGTAGATCATCTGAGAGCAGCGGCGAAGAGAACGCGCACTTGGCGCCACGGTGGTAGCCGCGCATACTCGAGTTCACCTGCTGCAGCCATCGAAAAAGCCGCAAAGTAACTGTTCCAACGGAGACAACGAGTGTCCGCCTCCAAACTGTTGGAAGCGCCTCAGCCCATGCCGACGCCGCCGGTGACGACGATGGCGGTCTGTTCGGGCACGCGGTCGTAAAGGTCGATGATGTCCTGGTTCATCAGGCGCACGCATCCGGACGAGACCGACTTGCCGATGGAGTTCCATTCCGGCGAACCGTGCAGGCGATAGAGCGTGTCCTCGCCGTTCTGGAAGATATAGAGGGCGCGCGCGCCGAGCGGGTTCATCGGGCCGGGCGGCATGCCGCCCTCCCAGTCGTTGGTGCCCGGGATCTGCTGGGCGCGATAGGGTTCGAGTTCGGGCTGACGGTCGATCATCTCGTTCGGCGGAAACCAGCGCGGCCAGGTCTGCTTGTTGTCGATGACGCCGCGGCCGGACCATTCGAAACCCTCCCGGCCAAGTCCGACGCCGTAGCGCATCGCCTGCCCGCCCTGCATGACGAGGTAGAGAAAGTGGCCGGACGTATCGACGACCAGCGTCCCAGGCATCTCGCCGGTGGGATCGGGTACGAGCTGGCGCAGATATCGCGGATCCATGCGCGCGATCGGGATGGCCGGAAGGTCGAATCCGCCATCCTGAACCGGGCCGTACATCGAGGCATAGCTTCCCGGCTCCGGCAGCGGCGGCGCTGCCGGCACGAGCGGCTCGACAGGGGCGGCGACGCGCGGTGGCGAGGCGCAGGCGCTCAGGGCGGACACGGCCGCGCCCGCGGCGGCGAAGCCCAGCAGGCGCCGGCGCGTGATCTGGAATGGCAGGGACTGGCGCATGGAAGCCTTTCGAGAACGCGATGACCGTGAAGCGAATCAGTATCTTGGATGACGACTCACGTCCGTTCATACAAGCGCGATATCGTTAAGCGGTTCCAATCGTCCCTCTGAGGCGCCGCATCTGACGATGATGTTACCCGGCCGGTCGGCGCGAGGCCGGCCGGCGCGCCCCTTCCCGGTCAGAGCCTTCGCAGCGTTTCCAGCGAGGGCAGGATCGCGCTCGGCGGATGGTCCCGATACTCGTCCGGCTGGCCGCTGCGGTTGACCCACACGGTGTGGAAGCCGAACTTCGAGGCGCCGGCGATGTCCCAGCGGTTGGACGACTGGAAGGACACGGCGCCCGGATAGAGGCGCCACGCCGTGGTGACCAGATCGTAGACGGCCGGGTCGGTCTTGAATCGCCTGACGGGGTCGACGGAGAAGATCCCGTCGATCACCCCGTCAAGCGCCGCGGAGCGCACCGCCGACTCCAGCATGTCCGGCGAGCCGTTGGACAGGATTGCCAGCCGGGCGCCGGACGCCTTCAACGATTTCAGCACGGAAGGCACTTCGGGATAGCAGTCGAGCGACCAGTAGGCGGCGAGCAGGTCGCCCCGTAGCGCCGGATCGGCGCCCGGAACTTTCGCGAAGGCGAAGTCGAGCGCCTCCTCGGTCAGCGCCCAGAAGTCGCGGTAGCTGCCCATCAGGCTGCGCACCCAGGAATATTCGAGCTGCTTGGCGCGCCAGATCTCCGAAAGTGACTGCGCGTCGGGGCCGACGCGATCGGCATGCCGCCGCACGGCCGCATGGACGTCGAACAGCGTTCCGTAGGCGTCGAAGACATAGGCGGCGAAGGACATGCGTCTAGGTTCGCCAATGTCGGCTCGAATGCAAGGGGCAGGGCGGCAGGGTGCAGGCTGGCCCATGAATTTCGCCCCGCCGCCGGTTGACGCAGCCCGTCAAAGCGGCTTTCCATGCCGCGCATTGAAACGAGGCTCTGATGCTGCAGACTGCACCCGCCCAGACCCGGACCTGGACCTATGTCGACGGCGACTGGCACGAGGGCAACGTGGCGCTGATCGGCCCGCGCTCCCATGCGTTCTGGCTGGCCTCGTCTGTGTTCGACGGGGCGCGCTGGTTCGAGGGCGTCGCTCCCGATCTCGACCGCCACGCCGCCCGCGTCAACGCATCGGCGCTGGCGCTCGGCCTGCAGCCGACCATGAGCGTCGAGGAGATCGTCGGCCTGACCTGGGACGGTCTGAAGAAGTTCGACGGCAACACCGCCGTCTACATCCGGCCGATGTATTGGGCCGAGCACGGCGGCTACATGGGCGTGCCGGCCGACCCGGCGTCGACGCGCTTCTGCCTGTGCCTCTACGAGGCGCCGATGATTGCGCCGTCCGGCTTCTCGATCACCGTCTCGCCGTTCCGCCGCCCGACGATGGAGACCATGCCGACCAACGCCAAGGCGGGATGCCTGTACCCGAACAACGGCCGCGCCATCCTCGAGGCCCGGGCGCGCGGCTTCGACAATGCGCTGGTCCTCGACATGCTCGGCAACGTCGCCGAAACCGGCTCGTCGAACGTCTTCCTGGTCAAGGACGGCCATGTCTTCACGCCGGCGCCGAACGGCACCTTCCTGTCGGGCATCACCCGCGCCCGCACCATCGCGCTGCTCGGCGACTACGGCTTCCGCACCACGGAGACGACGCTCTCGGTTCAGGATTTCCTGGAAGCCGACGAGATTTTTTCCAGCGGCAACCATTCCAAGATCGTGCCGGTGACCCGCATCCAGGAGCGTGAGCTGCAGCCGGGGCCGCTCGCCCGCAAGGCGCGCGAACTCTACTGGGATTGGGCACATTCCTCGGCCGCCTGACGCCGGATCGGAACGGATGTGCTTTTCTAAGGCGCCGACGCGCACTACATGGAACCGGTGTCGGGTCCAGGTGTTGAGGACCGACTGACCGCCTTCCCGCCGGTGCAACCGCGCCGGCTCTGCAAACGAGGGAGTATTGCAATGGCTTTCGAACTGCCCGCCCTGCCTTATGACTATGAGGCCCTCCAGCCCTTCATGTCCAAGGAGACGCTGGAGTATCACCACGACAAGCACCACAAGGCCTATGTCGACAACGGCAACAAGCTGGCAGCGGAAGCCGGCCTCGACGGCCTGTCGCTGGAAGAGGTGGTGAAGCAGTCCTTCGGCAAGAATGCCGGCCTGTTCAACAACGCCGCCCAGCACTACAACCACGTCCATTTCTGGAAGTGGATGAAGAAGGGCGGCGGCGGCAACAAGCTGCCCGGCGCGCTGCAGAAGGCCGTCGACGGCGACCTCGGCGGCTACGACAAGTTCAAGGCCGACTTCATCGCCGCCGGCACCACGCAGTTCGGCTCGGGCTGGGCCTGGGTCTCGGTCAAGGACGGCAAGCTCGCCATCTCCAAGACGCCGAACGGCGAGAACCCGCTGGTGCATGGCGCGACACCGATCCTCGGCGTCGACGTTTGGGAGCACTCCTACTACATCGACTACCGCAACGCCCGTCCGAAATATCTCGAAGCCTTCGTCGACAGCCTGATCAACTGGGACTACGTGCTGGAGCTCTACGAGAAGGCAAAGTGAGCCTTTTCCAGTTTTTCTGACGTCGGAAAGCCCCGCATGCCGGGGCTTTCTTCGTTTCGGGTGGTGCATCTCCGCCCGAACGTCCGAGACTCACGAAACCGTGAACTGCCTGTCAGCAAGAAGTCAGGCAGGTTCGGCGTTGATCACCTCAGGCAGCTTCCAGCAACCCAAGGGAACGTCCATGAAAAAGCTTCTACTGACCGCCTGCTTCGTCGCCGTGGCGGGTCTGGCCCACGCCGATCCGGTCGCAGACCGCGAGGCGCTCATGAAGAGCTTCGGGCGGTCGATGGGAGAGCTGGGGCCGATCGCCAAGGGCGAGAAGGCGTTCGACGCCGCTGCGGTGCAGACGGCGCTGGCGACGCTCAACGAGAACGCGCAAAAGTTCGATCCCGCCGTGCTGTTCCCGGAAAGCGCCGGGCCCGGCGAATCCGGATCGCCGAACATCTGGACGAACTGGGCGGATTTCGAGGCCCGCGCCACGAAGTTCAAGACCGACGTGGCCGCCGCCGCGGCTGCTCCACCGGCCGATGTCGCCGCCCTGCAGGCGACGATGGGGATGATCGGCGGCAATTGCGGCGGCTGCCACGAGAATTTCCGCGTGAAGAAATAGCGCTGTCGATCGCATGAAGCTGCTCAAGGCGCTCGGTCTCGGGGCTGTCGTCGTCGGCGCCGTAGGACTTGCGGGCTTCTGGTTCCTGACCGAGCCCAAGCGTCTCGACGCGGCCGTGCTGGCGAGCGCCGGCGCGGCCGGCGATGCGTCGCGCGGCGAGCGGATCTTCTGGGCGGGCGGCTGCGCCTCCTGCCACGCCAAGCCGGACGCGGAGGGCGACGCCCGGCTCGAACTGCCCGGCGGCGTGGCGCTGAAGACCGCGTTCGGGACGTTCGTCGCGCCGAACATCTCGCAGGATGCTGTCGACGGCATCGGCAAGTGGTCGTTCGACGACTTCGCCAACGCCATGATGGCCGGCGTGGCGCCGGACGGCAGCCACCTCTATCCGGCCTTTCCCTACACCTCCTACGCGCGGATGAAGGTCGAGGATGTCGCCGACCTCTATGCGTTTATGAAGACGCTCCCCGCGGTCGCCGGCAGGGCGCCGGGGCATGAGCTCGGCTTCCCGTTCAACATCCGGCGCGGGCTCGGTCTCTGGAAACTGCTCTATCTCAGCTCCGACCCGGTGATCGCCCTGCCGGCCGACGCCGACCCCAAGGTGCTGGCCGGACGCTATCTCGTCGAGGGGCCGGGCCATTGCGGCGAATGCCACACGCCGCGCGACCTGACCGGCGGCAGCAGGAAGGGCCTGTGGCTGTCCGGTGCGGTGGCGGCGGAAGGCGACGGCAAAGTGCCGAACCTGACGGGCGGCGAGGGCGGGCTGGGCGGTTGGTCGGCAGGCGACATCGCCTACTATCTCGAAAGCGGCTTCACGCCCGACTACGATTCGGTGGGCGGCGCGATGGCCGACGTGCAGCGAAACATGGCGCGGCTCCCGGCCGCCGACCGCGAGGCGATCGCCGCCTACGTCAAGGCGATCCCGCCGCATCCGAATGGTTATTGAGGAGCGAATAGCGAATAGCGAATAGCAGGGGAGGCTCGTTGCCACTCACTACTCGCTATTCGCTACTCTCTATTCGCTCCTCACTACTCGCTACTCCCTATTCGCTCTTCCCCACCGCCTTCAGCGTGAAGGCGTAGTTGAAGGCGATCTCCTCCAGCCGTGAGAACCGGCCCGAGGCGCCGCCATGGCCGGCATCCATATTGATCTTGAAGAGAACAGGGTTTGCGTCGGTCTTTAAGTCGCGCAGCTTGGCGACCCACTTCGCCGGTTCCCAGTAGGTGACGCGCGGATCGGTCAGACCGGCGACCGCGAGGATCGGCGGATAGGCCTTGGCCTCGACATTGTCGACCGGCGAATAGGCCGCGATCGTGCGGTAGTCGGTTTCCGAGGCGATCGGATTGCCCCATTCCGGCCATTCGGGCGGGGTGAGCGGCAGCGTGTCGTCGAGCATCGTCGTTAGCACATCGACGAACGGCACTTCGGCGATGACGGCGCCGAACGCCTCGGGGGCCATGTTGGCGATGGCGCCCATCAGCATGCCGCCGGCCGAGCCGCCCTGCGCGACGATGCGCTCGTGCGCGGTGAGGCCTTTGCCGACCAGATGGCGGGCGGCGGCGATGAAGTCGGTGAAGGTGTTGACCTTCTTGCCGCGCTTGCCGTCCTCGTACCAGCCATAGCCCTTGTCCTTGCCGCCGCGGATATGGGCGATGGCATAGACGAAGCCGCGGTCGACCAGCGACAGGCAGTTGGTGTTGAACGAGGCCGGAATGGCGATGCCGTAGGCGCCGTAGCCGTAGAGCAGGCAGGGCGCCGAACCGTCGAGCGGCGTGTCGGCGCGGTGCAGGACGGAGATCGGCACCAGTTCGCCGTCCGGGGCGGGCGCCATCAGCCGGCGCGTCACATAGGCGTCCGGATCGTGGCCGGAAGGCACCTCCTGCGTCTTCAGCAGGACGCGCTGGTGCGTGCGCATGTCGTAGTCGAACACCTGGCCGGGCGTCGTCATCGACGAGTAGCTGAAGCGCAGCACGTCGGTGTCGAACTCGTAGCTGCCGGCAAGGCCCAGCGAATAGGCTTCCTCGTCGAAGGCGATCAGGTGTTCGGCGCCGCTCGCCCGGTCGCGCACGACGATGCGCGGCAGGCTGTCCTTGCGCTCGAGCCGCACGAGGAAATCCTTGAATCCGACGACCGACAGGATCAGCCGGCCGGGTTCATGGGCGACGATCTCGGTCCAGTTGGCGCGGCGCGGGTCGTCGAGCGGCGCCCGCATCACCTTGAAATCCCTTGCGCCGTCGGCATTGGTCAGCACGAAGAAGCAGTCGCCGCCTTCCTCCAGATCGTACTGAAGCCCGTTCTGCCTGGCCTCGACCAGCTTCGGCTCGGCCAAAGGCGTCGACGCGTCGAGGATGCGGTATTCCGACGTCTCGTGGTCGTTGATGCCGATGAAGATCCAGCGTCCGTCGCGCGTGCCGCCGACATTCATGAAGAAGCCCGGATCAAGCTCCTCATAGACCAGCCGGTCGGCGGCGGCGTCGTCGCCGAGGCGATGATGGAAGATCTTCGAGGGCCGGTGGTTCTCGTCGAGCCGCGTGTAGAAGAAGCCCTTGGCGTCCGGATCCCAGACGCCCGAGCCCGACGTTCCGGCCACCACGTCGGCATGATCGCCGCCGCTGGCGAGGTCGCGCACCTTCAGCGTGTAGAACTCCGAGCCCTTGTCGTCGTAGCCCCACAGCAGCGCCGCGTGGTCGCGGGAATGGTCGATGCCGCCGAGATGGAAATAGGCCCTGCCTTCGGCCTCGGCGTCGCCGTCGAGGAGGATCTGCTCCGGCCCGCCGTCGCGCGGCGTGCGGAAATAGCGCGGCTGCTGGCCGCCGGTCTTGAACGACGAACCATAGGCGAACGGGCCGTCCTTCATCGGCACGGAGGAATCGTCCTCCTTGATGCGTCCCTTCATTTCCGCGAACAGCGCGGCGCGCAGCGCTTCGGTGTCGGCCATCAGCGCCTGCTGGTAGGCGTTCTCGGCGTCCAGATGCCGGCGGATCGCCGGGTCGAGCACCGAGGGATCCTGGAACACCTCCTGCCAGTTGTCGGCGCGCATCCAGGCATAGTCGTCGACGCGGCTGATCCCGTGGCGGGTGTCCGCGACGGGGCGCTTCTCGGCGGACGGGGCGGGCAGCGAAGGGAAACGAGTGTCGGTCATGGGTCCTGCGGGCATTAACGAAGCTGACTGGGCGATGAACGTGCCGCTCGGCGGCGGTTCAGCATGAAGGTGGAAAGATGGCGGCAGATCGCTGGGATCGGGGAATAAAGGAGGACGTAGATGAACGCCACCCTTATCGGCACCGCCGCTGCGCTCGGCCTGATCGGCTGGGCCGCGCTGTCGACGGTGCAGTCGCGGGCCACGACCTTCGCCGCGTGGAAGGTCGCCAACGTTGCCTGGGGCGATACGCTGAACGTGCGGAAATACCCTTCCGCCACGTCGCAGAAGCAGGCCGCCTATCCGAACGGCACGGTGCTGCAGATGACCGGCAGATGCACCGGCGGCATCGACCTGCTGGCCATTGCCGGGCAGCCGGCGGCGAAGCAGGCGGCGCTGGTGCGCCGCGAATGGTGCCAGACCTGGCACGACCCGCAGCGCGACGGCGTCCATGTCGCCGGCTGGGTGTATGGGCGCTACATCGCGCCGCGGTGAAGGATCAGTCCTTCTCGAAATCCAGCGCCGTGCCGTTCATGCAGTAGCGCAGCCCCGTCGGCCGCGGGCCGTCCGGAAAGACGTGGCCGAGATGGGCGTCGCAGTCGGCGCAACGCACCTCGGTGCGCGTCATGAAGTGCGAGCGGTCCGAATGTTCGCTGACCGAGCCGGGCTCGACCGGCTGGTAGAAGGACGGCCAGCCGGAGCCGGAATCGTATTTCGTCTCGGAGCGGAACAGCGGCTTGCCGCAGGAGACGCAACTGTAGGTTCCGGCCTGCTTGTTGTCGAGGAAAGGGCCGGTGAAGGCGCGTTCGGTGCCGTGCTGGCGGGTCACGCGAAATTGCTCGGGCGTCAGTTCGGCGCGCCATTCCTCGTCGGTCTTGACGATCTTCGGCGTGTTCTCGGCGGTCATCTCGAAACTCCGAATGGATGCTGGGATGGGCACAATATAGGATGCGGCCGCGGCGATTGCATCGCGCATATGCTGCATCGTTGCAAATGCTGTTGCTCGTCCACCGCCAGGGTTGCCGCGCCGAAGGCCCGTCGCTATTCAAAACAAGTTCGCTCCTCACCCCAAAAGGACCAGTCGCAGAAATTGTCCACGCTCGTCGCGCTCCTGCTGCCCTTCGCCGCCGCCGCCATCGCGCCGGTCGCCACGCGGCTGCAGGGTCACCGGGCAGCCTGGCTTCTGGCGGCGGCCCCGGCGGCGATCTTCCTGCATTTCCTCTCGATGCTGCCGGCGGTCGCCGCGGGCGACACGCTCAATGGCGGCGTCGACTGGGTGCCGAGCCTCGATGTGCGCCTGTCCTGGATGATCGATGGCCTGTCGCTGGCCTTCGCCCTGCTGATCAGCGGGATCGGCATGCTGATCGTGCTCTACGCCGGCGGGTATCTGAAGGGGCATCCGCATCAGGGGCGGTTCTTCGCCTTCATCCTGCTGTTCATGGGGTCGATGCAGGGGCTGGTCCTGTCCGATTCATTCCTGACGCTGTTCGTGTTCTGGGAACTGACCTCGGTGACCTCCTTCCTGCTCATCGGCTTCGACCATGGGCGCGAGGCGGCCCGCCGCGCCGCGCTGCAGGCCCTCGTGGTGACGGGGATCGGCGGCCTGGCGCTGCTGGCGGGCCTGCTGATCATCTGGGGTGCCACCGGAAAGTCCGACATGTCCGGCCTGCTCGCCTCGGGCGAGGCGTTGCGTGAAAGTCCGCTCTATGTGAGCGCCCTCCTGCTGGTGCTGGGCGGCGCCTTCACCAAATCGGCGCAGTTCCCGTTTCATTTCTGGCTGCCCAACGCCATGGAGGCGCCGACTCCGGTCTCCGCCTATCTCCACTCCGCCACCATGGTGAAAGCCGGCGTCTACCTGCTGATGCGGCTGAACCCCGCCATGGGCGGCACGCCGCTGTGGGAAACGCTGCTGCCGCTTTTCGGGGCCGCCACGCTGCTCTGCGGCGCGCTGCTGGCGCTGCGGCAGACCGACCTGAAGCTGATGCTGGCCTATACGACGGTGGCGTCGCTCGGGCTCCTGGTGATGCTGACCGGGCTCGGCAGCGACAAGGCGGTCGAAGCGGCGGCGCTCTACCTCGTCGCCCACTCCCTGTTCAAGGGCGCGCTCTTCATGGTCGCCGGGTCGATCGACCATGAGGCGGGGACGCGCGACATCCGCGGCCTGGCCGGCCTTCGCTCGGCGATGCCGGTCACCTTCGCAGCCGGGTTGCTCGCCGCGCTGTCGATGTGCGGTCTGCCGCTTCTGGTCGGCTTTCTCGCCAAGGAGGAAATCTATGCGGCGCTCGGCTTCGCCGATGGCTGGACGGCGGCCCTGACGGTGGCCGTCCTGCTCGGCAATGCCGCAATGCTGGTGATCGCCCTGAATGTCGGCCTCAAGCCGTTTGTCGGAGCGCTGCCGCGGCTGCCGGGCCAGCCGCATGAGGCGCCGCTGCTGCTCTGGCTCGGGCCCGCCGTGCTGGCGGTTGCCGGTCTCCTCGCAGGCGTCGTGTCGACGCCTTTCCATCGCTGGATATCGTCGCCGCTGGCAACCGCGATTGCCGGAGAGCCGATCGCCATCCACATCTCGACGATCCCGCACCTCGGCGTTCCGCTGCTGCTGTCGGCCCTGACCATCGGGCTCGGCATTTGCGCCTGGCTCGCCTCGGGCCGGCTGCGCGAAGGCGTCGCTTCCCTGCTGGCGGCGATCGGCTGGGGACCCGACAGGGGCTTCGACCAGGCGATGCGCGGTCTGATCCGTCTCAGCCGGATCGTCACCGGCGTCGTCCAGTGCGGCCGCCTGGTCGTCTACATGACGGTGACCTTCATCGTGGCGGCGATTTCCGTGCTCGGGCCGATGGCCGCCTCCGGCGAATGGCCGGCTTGGCCTGCCTTGCCGGACCTGTACTTCTACGAATGGCTGGTGTTCCTGCTGGCAGCGGTCGGCGCGCTGGCCGTGCTCCTCGCCAGGAGCCGCCTGACGGCGATCGTCTGCCTGGGCATCCAGGGCTTTGCCATTGCCTTGCTGTTCATGCTGTTCGGCGCGCCCGACCTGTCCTTCACGCAGTTCATGGTCGAGACGCTCTCGGTGGTGATCCTGGCGCTGGTGATGACGCGGCTGCGCCTGCTGCCCACCGACCGTCGCCCCGGGCCGCACAAGATCGTCGACGGCGCGATCGCCGTCGCGGCCGGCGTGGCGTTCGGCCTGCTCCTGCTGAAGGTCACGCAAGTGCCGTTCGATGGCAGGCTGACGGACTTCTTCAACGCCTATTCGCGGACAATCGCGCACGGCCGCAACGTGGTGAACGTCATCATCGTCGATTTCCGGGGCCTGGACACGCTGGGGGAAATCGCGGTGGTGATGATCGCCGGACTGGCGATCCTGGCGCTCATCCGCATCCGCGGCCGGCGCATCGTCGCGGCGCGGCGGGAGGCGTGAGATGCGCACGCTGATCTTTCGCACCGCCGCGCCCTACCTCACCAGCCTGATGCTGCTGTTCTCGGTGTTCGTGCTGCTGCGCGGCCACAACGAGCCCGGCGGCGGCTTCATCGGCGGCCTGATCGCGGTTGCGGCCTTTGCCATCCAGGGTATCGCCTTCGGTGTTCCCGAAGCGCGGCGGGCCATGCGGTTCCATCCCATGGCGATTTCCGGCTTCGGACTTTTCCTGTCGGCGATCGCCGGCATGGTGTCGATCGTCTTCCGCGTGCCGTTCCTCAGCGGGCTTTGGTGGTCTCCCAGCCTTTTCGGTGTGACCGTCGACCTGTCCACCGTCATGCTGTTCGACATCGGCGTCTATCTTGTCGTGGTCGGATCGCTCACCTCGGTGGCGCTGTCGCTCGAAGAGCGGGAGGAGCCGTGATGGAAACGGCATTCGCCGGCCTGGTCGCCATCTTCTTCGCGGCGGCGTTCTATCTGATGCTGTCGCGCCACCTGATCCGCATCGTGCTTGGGGTGGCCATCCTCGGCAATGCGGTCAACCTCTTGATCTTCACCGCAGGCCGGGTGGTGCGCGAAACGGCCGCGATCGTGCCCGAGGGCGCCGACATGCCGCCGGCGGGCGCCGCCAACGCGCTGCCGCAGGCGCTGATCCTGACGGCGATCGTCATCTCCTTCTCGTTCCTGGCCTTCCTCCTGGTGCTGGCCTACCGGGCCTACCAGGAACTCGGGACCGACGACACGGACGGCATGCGGGTGGCCGAACCGGCGGAGGAACCGCCGCCGCCGATGGGGTACTGACGCCGTGGCCGCAAGCTTGCTGGATCGCTCCGTGGCGATGACCACGACGCCCGTCGCCGCCGCCGACTGGCTGGTCGTCGCCCCCGTCGCGCTGCCGATCCTGTGCGGCGCCGTCCTGCTCATGGTGCGCCACCGAATTTGGCTCCACGCCTGGATCGCCATGGCCGGCACGTCGCTGATGCTGGCCTCGAGCCTCGGACTGCTGCTGCGGAGTCTGTCGGCCGGCCCCCGGACCATGGTGATGGGCGGCTGGCTGCCGCCCTTCGGCATCGCCTTTACCGCCGACGTGCTGGGTGCGGCATTCTCGGTGGCCGCGGGCGCCGTCGCCGTCGCCTGCTGCGCCTTCTCCCTGTCGGATATCGGCTCGACCGGCAGGCGCTACGGCTTCTACGCCTTCTTCATGCTGCTGATGGCGGGTGTGAACGGTTCCTTGCTGACCGGCGACCTGTTCAACCTCTACGTCTGGTTCGAGGTCTTCGTGATCTCGTCCTTCGGCCTGCTGGTGCTGGGGTCGGAGCGCGAGCAGATCGACGGGGCGGTCAAATATGCGATCCTCAACCTGACGGCCACGACGCTCTTCCTGGCGGCGGCGGCGCTGCTCTACGGCGCCGTCGGCACGCTCAACATGGCCGACCTGACACTGGCGCTGCGGGCGCAGACGGCCGCGCCGATCCATGCGCTGGCCGGGCTGTTCCTGTTCGCCTTCGCCATGAAGGCCGCGGCGTTTCCCCTGAATTTCTGGCTGCCCGCGTCCTACCACACGCCCCGGATCGTGGTGGCCGCGCTGTTCGGCGCGCTGCTGACCAAGATCGGCATCTATGCGCTGCTGCGCGTCCTGGCGATGATCATGCCTGGCGGCCTGGAGTCGTTCGGCGGGCTCGTCGCATGGGCGGCGGCGGCGACCATGATCCTCGGCGGGCTCGGCGCTCTGGCGCAGTCCGATCTGCGGCGCCTGTGCGGATTTCTGGTGATCTCCGGCATCGGCGTGATGCTCGCCGGCCTGGCGGTCGGCGGGACGGACGGGCTGTCGGGAACGATCCTCTACGCGATCCAGTCGATGCTCGCCATGGCCGCGCTCTATCTCGCCTGCGACGCCATTCGCGACCGGGGCGGCGACATTTCGCTGAACCGGCTCGGCGGCCTCTATGCCTCGGCGCCGCTGCTCGCGGCGGTGATGCTGCTGCTTCTCCTGGCGATCGGCGGCCTGCCCCCCGGCTCCGGCCTCTGGGCGAAAGTGGTCGTGGTCAAGGCCGCGCTCGACCACGGCTTCGGATGGCTCGCCTTCTGCGTGCTCGCCTCCGGCGCCCTGTCGATGATCGCTCTGGCGCGCGTCTTCCTGCTCGCCTTCTGGCGCCCGGCCCAGGCTCCGGCCGCGTCCGTCACGCCACCGTCGCCGACCATGCTCCTGCCGCTGCTCGGGCTGTCGGCGGCGATCCTCTGGATCGGCCTGCTGCCGGAGACGGTGCTGTCGATCTCGCGGCTTGCCGCCGGCGGCCTGGTCGATCCGGCCGCCTATGTCGGGAGCGTCTTTCCGGGAGGGCTGCGATGACGCGCTATCTGGGTGTGGCGCTGCTGGCCTTGGTCTGGATGGCGGTGACGGGCTCCGCCTCGATCCCGAACCTGCTTTTCGGCCTGGCGCTCGGCGCGCTGGCGCTTTCGCTGGTCCGCGGCCGGGTCGCCTCCCGCGTCGAGACCGTCCGCCCCGTGAGGGCCGCGGTGCTGGCCGCCATCTTCGTCAGGGAACTCGTTCTCTCGGGCTGCCGCGTCGCGCGGATCGTCATGTCGCCGAGAATGCAGCTCAATCCGGCGATTTTCGCCTACCCGCTGAAGGTGGATCGCGATTTCGAGATCACCCTGCTTGCCAACCTCATCACGCTGACGCCCGGCACACTCTCCGTCGACGTCTCGGACGACGGAAAGGTGCTGTTCGTTCATGCGCTCGACGCGCGCGATCCCGAGCAGGCCTGCCGCGACATCGAGCAGGCGTTCGAGCGGCGTATCCTGGAGGCCTTCCGGCGATGAACGGCGAAACCTTCCTCTCGGGCTGCATCGCGGTCACCCTCGGCGTCCTGTGCATCTCGATGGCGCTGACCACCTGCCGTCTGCTGCGCGGACCGACCCTGCCGGATCGCGTGCTGGCGCTCGACATGCTGACGGCGATCGCGATCGGCTTCATCGCCGTGCTCGGCATCAAGACCTCCTCCGGCTTCTATGTCGACATCTCGATCGCCCTCGGGCTGGTCGGCTTCCTGGCGACGGTCGCCTTCGCCCGCTTCATCCTGGCGCGCGGGCGCCGAGAGGCGGATCCCGATCCGGAATGGGAGGCACGCCGCCTCGCGGAGCACGACCAGCCATGAGTTCGGCGTGGGATTTCGTCGCGGGCATCCTGATGATCGTCGGCGCGCTGTTCACGCTGACGGCGGCGCTCGGCATGCTGCGGCTTCCGGATCTGTTCACGCGCATGCACGCCGCGTCGAAGGCCGGCACGCTTGGATCCTGCATGCTGCTGCTGGCCCTGGCGGTCAGCGCCTCGGATGCGTCGATCTCCTGGCGCGCCGCGGCCGGCATTCTGTTCTTCATCCTGACGGTGCCGATCTCGTCGCATCTGCTTGCCAAGGCGGCCCGAAGCGCCGGCGCTCCGGTGTGGCAGCGACCGGATGCCACTCAGGATAGCAGAACTGACGAGGTTGAGGTGCATTCTACACGCAACGCGGGCAGTGCAGATTGAACTGGCTCCCAGGCTGGTTGGACCAGACTACAGCAACTAACGCTGCGTCAGATGCTCAGGAATTTCATCTGTAAATCCGCCGAAGCCTGTTGAACCGGACTACATGGCTCGTGAACGGATTAACAACTGGTAATGTGCCAGTAATTCCCGTTTTTGGGAATTGACTTGACTGTCAAACGAGCCCATCTAGACCTTGTGGTCGACCCTTCGCCCTCGGGCCGTAAAAGAAGTGAGTCGCCACGCACAAGAAGCTCCGCGGGCCTCTGGCATCAGACGGGGTAGAATTCACTCTCTGTTGGGGCATAAAGCACATGGACCTCTCTGATCTGACCGCCAAGAACGATGAAATGCTCATCGAACTGACAGCCGATGTGGTGGCTGCCTATGTGAGCAACAATCCGGTTCCAGCCGGCGAACTTCCCAATCTCATCGCCGACGTTCATCTCGCGCTTTCGCGCGTCGGCGCCAGCCAGGAACAGCCGCCGGCCGACAAGGCCAAGCCGGCGGTCAACCCGAAGCGCTCCGTCCATGAAGACTACATCATCTGCCTGGAGGACGGTAAGAAGTTCAAGTCGCTGAAGCGGCACCTGATGACCCACTACGGACTGACGCCCGAGCAGTATCGCGAGAAGTGGTCGCTCGATCCGTCCTATCCGATGGTCGCTCCGAACTATGCGACGGCGCGCTCGCAGCTTGCCAAGAAGATGGGACTTGGCCGCAAGCGCAAGGTCGCCCGCTGACCTGCCGCGACCGCGCTGCGCCGGCCAGCGGCGCGGCGGAGCGTCGCGATTGATTTGACTGTCGTGCGCCGCGCGCCTGCCGCGCGGCGCATCTTT
>JAHBYY010000074.1 GCA_019635715.1 Rhizobiaceae bacterium
TTAGGCCCTGTGGACGGTTATGGATTGGAGCGTGGTATGAGACAAAATCGTTCAGTTCCAGGAGCGGAGCCGACGGCGGAGTTGACCTCCGTCGAGGCTTCGCGACGCCGAACTGGAGGATTTTGGCCATATCCCTTCGGGACGCGGCGAATTTGCCCCCTGAGTTCGTTGAGCCGCCCTCATGGTGGTAGACACCATCTCGGCCGGCTCGCCTCCCCAGCCGCCAAATTCGACACGCGCCACGCCCAATCGCTAACCGTCCACAGGGCCTAGACCGATGGCAGTCGATCCTTACCGCGCCTTCAATTTCCAGTTGCTGATCGACAGCGTCGCCGCCGCGAGCTTCGTCGAGTGCAGCGGCCTCGGTGCGAGCGTCGACGTGATCGCCTATCGCGAAGGCGGGGCGAACCAGACGATCCGCCATCTGCCCGGGCAGCTCCACTACCAGCCGATGACGCTGCGCTACGGACTGACGAAATCCCGCGACCTGTGGAACTGGTTCTCGGACGCCTCCGCCGGAAATTTCACACGCCGCAACATCTCGGTCGTCATGTTCGAGAACAACGGGGCGACCGAAGCGATCCGGTGGAACCTGTTCGATGCCTGGATATCCGGCTGGCAGGCGGCCCGCCTCGACGCCATCGCCGGCGAAACCGCCATCGAGACCATGACGGTGGTCTACGACCGGGTGGAGCGCGACTGATGCCGGAAGCTTTTCGCCGGGCGCTTGCATTCTGCGCGTCTATCCTCGATGCGCTCGCGAGACGCCCGCAGGTCGAACCGGCCGAGGAGCCGGCGGACGCCATGGCGATCTGGCGCGACAGGACCAGGGGCGTGGAAACCTGGCTCAAGGGCGGCGTCGATCCCGGCAGGCTGTCGGCCGGTGAGGCGGACGCGGACCTCCGAGCATCGCAAGCCGGCGCGCGACGATCGGGGGACGGCCGATCGGACGAGGACGCTGAGGACGATCCCGAAATATCCGCCGATCCCATGGCGATCTGGCGACAAAGGACGGCCGGCGTTGCCGGCTGGCTTGGGAGCCCGTCGCCATCCCGAACCGATCGTCGTCCGGCCCCGGCGCAACGTCCGGCCGGCGCAACGTCCGCCCGGTCGGCGTCGGGCGGCGATGCGGGCGAACCTCCGGCTGCCCTCCCCGGTCCGGCCGGAGCACCCTCGACAGGACCAGGACGCCAGCCGCGCGAGGGTAGAGGCGGCTCCTCCGGCACCCCGGTGCGGGCCATGCCGCAGCCTCCGCGGGGGCCGGCCGAGACGCCGCTGCCGAGCGCGGCCCCGCCGTCCGCGCCATCGTTCGCCGCGACATCGGTTGCGGGAATTGCGGGCGCGGGACGGCGCGGCGCGCAAGCTGCGGTCGCTCCCGCCGCGCTCGATCCGCCCTGGCCTTCGCTGCCCGCCTTCGCCGAAGGCCGCAGGGCCGTTTCGGGGCTCCCGAGACCCCTCGTCGATGGTGGGAAAGGATCGGCATGGAACGGCTGATCATGCTCCCCGGCTCTCCGCGTCCGACCGGCGTGCCGGAGATCATCCGCTGCCTTCTCAACCCGGCCAGCATCCTGATCGAGCGGGACTCGGGCCTTGCCGGCCGCCCGAAGCCGATCTTTCGCGAGGACGCGCAGCAGGCCATTTCCGATCTGGCCTTCAACGGGACCGGCCGGTCGCTTCTCTCCGTCAGCCTTTTGTTCGAGACGACACCGCGCCCGGAAGGCGAGACGGCCGATGTGCGCCTGCTCACGGCTCCGCTTCACCGGCTTGCCGCCGAGGCGGGCAGCGGCGGGCGCCGGCCCTGCGCGGTGGAACTGATCTGGGGCAAACGCTGGTCTTTCCGAGGCGCCGTCGGTCGACTGGCGGAGAAGCTGGACCAGTTCACCCGCGACGGCACCGCGACGCGCTCGTGGCTCACCGTCGCCTTCGAAGAGATGCCCGCCGCGGCCGGCGCCTCCGTCGGAGCCAGGTACTTCGCTGCCGACGCGAATGGTTTGCGATGACGAATGCGGTCGCTTCCGATCTTCGCGTGGGGCTCGACGGGACGCCGTTCGATGCCGCCGCGGTCATCGGTCTGCGACTGACCCGCACGTCGAACGCGCCGGCGACGCTTTCGCTTCGTTTCGACCTGACGGGCCGCGATCTTTCGGGCATCCCGTCGATCGGCTCGATGCTGACGCTGGACGGTCCAGGCACGGCGGGGCGCCTGTTCGAAGGCAGCATCCTGCGCCGGAACATCGAGCATGGGCAGGACGAGCACACGGTCGACGTAACGGCCTTCGACAGGCTGGCGGCCCTGCGGGAGACGCAGAGCGGCGGTGTCGAGGTGATCGATTCGATCCATGCCTTCGCGCGGGGCATTGCCGGCCGCGCCGGCCTCGCCCTGGTGAGCCGCTGCACGGATTTTGCGGCCGGCCGGCACCTGCATCGCTTCGAGGACGATCTCGCCTTTCTCGTCGAGACCGCAGGCCGCTACGGGCTCGGCCTGTTCTGCAAAGGCGGCGACCTTCATCTGTTTGCGCCGGGCGAGGCGCCAAGCCAGCGGCACGACATCGCCGACCGTGCCAGCCGGTTCCGGCTTGTCGAGGAGCCGCGGCACGCATCGCCGACCCGGCTGATCGGATGGAGCGCTCAGACCGATCACGCGATTTCGGCCCGTCCCGCAGCACTTGCAGCCGTTCCGCGAGGCGCCATGGGGATGCCCGTCCGGCCCAACGAACCAGCCGACCTGCTGCTTGCCGCCATCGACCGGCGGCACGCCGCCGAAGCCCGCTGGAGCGAGGCCGAGGCGATCGGACTGGTGGATGCCTGGCCGGGTGACGAACTGGCGGACCCCTACGGCGGCGCGCCGCTCGTCCTCAGTTGGATCGAGATCGCCGCGGATGGGGCCAAGGGTATCGTCACGCGGCTCGGCTCGCGCCCGGCTCCGGCACCGCCAGCGCAGGCGACCGCTGTGCTGACCGGTGTCGTGGAACGCGTCGGCGACCCGGAGCATGCCGGCCGGGTCTGCGTGGCCCTCCATGGATACGACGGGGCGCTCACCGGATGGCTGCCCACGGCCGCGCCGGGCGGAGGCGGGCGCACCGGGTTCTCCGCCTCCCTCGGCGTCGGAGACCCGGCGGTCGTGATCGCGCCAGGCGGCGACCCCGAATGCGGCCTGGTGCTCGGCGGCATCCTGCGTGCCGGAGGCCCGCAGACCGACGGCTTCTCCGGCGAAAGCCGGACGCGCATGACATGGCGGGGCGACGGCCTGACGCTGGTGCTGGACGAGGTTGCCAAATCCATAGGGCTGCGCATCGACGATGGCGGGGCGATCGACATCGGGCCGGACTCGATCAGGCTCAAGGCCGCCAGGCACATCGAACTCGCGACCGACGGCGACATACAGATCCGCGGCCGCCGCGTCGATTTTCTGGAGGCCTAGATGCCGCTCGTCGCCGTCGAGGGCTGCAAGTGCCGATGCTCGCACGGCATGGGCCGGTCGACGCCGAAATCGAGCCGCCCCTTTCTCCGCATCGGCGGGTCGGCGGTGCTGACGGTGGACGACATGGCCTACAATTTCGTCTCCTTCTGCCCGAACCTAGGACCCACCGTGAAGCCTTGCGACACGACGCTGCCGCTCGTTACCGGCAGATCGGCCTTCGTATTCGCCAACGACAGCCCAATCGTCTTCGACCTCGCCCAAGGCGGCACGGACGGCGTGCCGCCGGGCGTCACGACATGGGCGGTGATCGAGCCCGGTCAGACCTTCGTTCGCGCGGGGAGCTAGGAGATGTTCAGATTTAACCTTGCCGGCGGACCCGGCGCCCGGCCTGGATTGACCCTGGACGCGGACGGCCGTGTCGAAAGGGTGGGCGGGCTCGACGAGCTGCACCAATCCCTCCTCACCTTGCTGGCGACCCGTCCGGGCGAGCGCCGCGAGCATCCCGACTATGGCTGTGCGCTGGACAGGCTGGCCTTCGAGCCGAACGACGGCACCACGGCCGGAATGGCGATCCGCATGATCGTCAACGCCGTGCTGCGTTTCGAGCCGCGAGCCGAGATCGTCCTGATCGACGCCGGGCCGGATCCCGGCGAACCGGATCGCATGATCGTCGGCATGACCTACATGGATCGACGGACGGGGCAGACCCGCGACCTGCACCTTCCGCTCGGACTTCGCGAGGGGTGATGGAGTTCGCTTCGCCGAGACTGGACGATGCCGACGCCGCGGCGCTGATGGGGGAGGCGCGCGCCGCCTTGGCGCGGTCTGGCGGCGGATGGCTGGCCGAGGACCCCGCGGACCCGGGCGTCGCGCTGCTGGAAGCCTTCGCCCACATCACGGCGCAGGAGCTGAAGCGGCTGAACACCCTGCCGAAAGCGGCGCAGGCATCGTTCCTGACGATGCTGGGCGCCCGGTTGCGCCCGGGAACCGCCGCCGCCGCCGACCTTCAGTTCACCCTCGCCGCTCCCAGATCCATCGACACCCCTATCGCCGCCGGCACCAGGGTTGGCGTCGCGCGCAATCCCCGCATCGTCTTCTCGACGCTTGCACCGGCGATCATTCCGGCCGGCGCCAGCTCGGTGACGGTCGCGGCCGCGGAAGTCCAGATCATCCCCGAGGCGATCGTCGCCTATGGCACGGGCAGCCCTGGACAGATCGTCCAGTTGCGCCATCGCCCGTTGCCGGGTGCGCCGGGCCTCGCGGCCCGTGTCGACGTCAAGGTGGCCGTCGGACCGGAGGGACCGCCGCCCGGCGCCCCTGTGGAAGCGGTTGGAAGCGCGGTGTTCATCCGGTTCCGCGAGGTGGCCCGCGTCGAGCCCGACGACACCGACGCCGTGTTCGCGGTGGACCGCGTTGCCGGAACGATAAGCCTTCCCCTCAAAGGTCCGTTCATTCCCGCGCCGGGTGCGGCCATACGCGCCGGCTACGCCTGGATGGAATCGATGACGACCGCGGCGGTGCCGGAGGACGCGCTGACGGAGCCGCTGACGGCGCTGCCCGGCATCAAGGTGTCGAACGCCCTGCCCGCCGTCTCCGGCCGGCCGGCCGAGACGACGGAAGAGGCGCTGCTGCGCGGCGCCGACGCCATTTTCGCGGGTGGCGCCGCGCTGCGGGCCCGCGACTACGAGGCGCTGGCCACTGAGGCGCATCCGGCGGTCGCCCGGGCCCATGCCGCGGCGAGATCGGAACGCTGGCTGTTTTCGCGGCCGGGTGCCGTCGAGGTCCGCATCGCGCCGTCCGTCGAGCCCGACACCGAAGGCGCCATAACGCTCGAGGCAGCGGGGCGCGCCGCCGCTGACCCCGGACCCGGCGCGGCAATCATGGAGGCGGTCCGCGCCGCGCTCGACCGGACGCGTCCGCTGGGCGTCAGCGTCGATACGAGCTGGATACGGATGAAGGCCGTCGGCGTCTCCGCCCGCATCTATGTCGCCAAGGGCGCCGACGGCAAGGCCATCGCGAGCGCCGTGCGGCGTCGCTTGAACGGACTTCTGCGGCCGGTCCCCGGGGGGGTCTGGCCGCAGGGCTGGCCGCTCGGCCGCGCCCTGCGCCAATCCGAAGTGATCGAGACGATCGCGAGCACGCCGGGCGTGCGCGCCCTCGACAGGGTCGTGCTGCGCCCCAGCCATCCGATGGGCCTGAACACCAGCGCCCTGGCGGCCGATTGCGCCCAGTCGGGCGTCTGGTTCGCCGTCGTCGACGGGCGCTTGTATCGGACCCTGGACGACGGCGAAGGCTGGAACATGGCGATCGACGATGCGGTCGTCGCCGTTGCGACGCATCCGCTGCGCTCGGGGCTGCTGGCCGTCGCAGCCGCTGACAACACGGTCCATGTGTCGCGGGATTGCGGGGAAACCTTCGCGCCGTTTGCAGTCGCGCATCTGGCGCCCGAGGCGATGCTCTGGTCGGACGGCGGAGAGACCCCTCGCCTGCTGCTGGCCGGAGAGGCAAACCTGGCAGAGGCGGCCGATCCCGGCGACGCCCCGGCCGCCGCCGTGAGAGACCTGGTGGGAGCCGACGGGCTGGTTGGCCGGGCCTATGCCCTTGCCGCCCATCCGGATGGACGCGGCGGTCGGCTGGTTGCCGTCGCGCGCCGCGAACTTGGCGGCATCCTGCTGTCGAACGACAACGGCTGGGACGGCGGCTTCGAGCCGATCGGACTGGCCGGCAAGGACGTTCGCGCGCTCGCCTTTCTGCAGACCGAGGACGCCCTCTGGCTTGTCGCAGGATGCGCCCGGCCGGCGATCGCCACCCATTGCGCCTGCTATGCGGCGAAGATCGACGCGGATCTCGGCGAAGCCGGACAATGGATCGCCTGTGACAGGGGGTGGACGGCGGGAGGCATTGCCGCCCTCCAGTCGGGCGGCGACCGGCTGTTTGCCGGAACGTGGTCGGACGGCTTGTTCGTCGGCCGGTTCGCGGATGGGCGGCTGAGCTGGCAGCGCCCGGGTCTGGAAAGCGGCTTGCCCGAGAGCACGCGCGGAAAGGGCCGCGCATCCATCGCAGCACTCGCGGCGTCTCCGGCGCGACCAGGCCTCCTGATGGCGGGCGGATCGGGCCCGCTGCTTTTGTCGGTCGATGGCGGCGAGCGGTTCGCGAGCGTCGCGGACCGGACCGGCAGCGAGCGGATCACCATTCCCGCCGACTGGGCGCTCTGCGCCGCCGCCCACGACATCGAGGTCCACGATGATTTCCGCTGAGCCGATGAAGGCCGAGATCGTCGAACGGGTCCGCCGCGAACTGCCGGCCGTCCTGCGAAGCGGGCTGCGGGAGCCCGGCCCTCTCGCCGGTCTCGTCGATGCCATGGCCGCGCTCGTCGCGCCGCGGGCGGCTCTGATCGATGGCGGCGGCTCGCTGTTCGAGCCGCTCACCGCGCCCGAACGCTTCCTGCCGATGCTGGCCCGCTGGCTCGGCTACGGATATCTTTTCGTCGATCCGGAAGATCCACGCCGGCTGCTGGGACTGCCGGAAGGGTTTCCGCCGGGCGCCGCCCAGCTTCGGCTGTTCCTTGCCGCGTGGCCCCGCCTGCACGCATCGCGTGGCGGCGAAGGCGGGCTGCGTCTCGCCCTCGAAATGGCCAGCGGGCGAAACGGCTTCGACCTCGTTTCGGACCCCGACCGGCGACACGTCGCCGTCCGGGCTCCGTCGGACCTGGCGATCTGGGAATCATGGCTGCGCCGGCTCATCGCGGCGGAACGGCCACTCCACCTGACCTGGTCGCTGTCGTTCGGCGCAGCGGCGGGGACGCCATGACGACGGCGCCCGACAAGACGCCGACGACGACCGCGCTGCGGGTCGTCGCGTCGCGGATCCTGTTGCCCCGGACGACGCGAAGCCCGCGGGTGCTGACCGCGACCTACGCGCTCGCCCTCGGACGCTTCATCATGAAACCGGTACGGTCGCTGTTTCCGGCCCCCGCCGGGGACGGCGCGTTGCGCCTGGTGCCGGGCGCCGCCGCGCAATTCGACCTTGCCATCAGCGCTCCGGGCCGCAGGCTCGTCCACCTTTACGCAGAGCCGGCGACGATCAGCGGCTCGGCGCGCCTGACCGTGACGCAGGCGCAAGCCGTGAGACTGAGCGAAGACGGCCAGGCGACCGTCCAGCTCAGGGCCGAGCCTCAAGACGATCGCGAAACCGGCCTGTGCCGCCTGCGCATCGCAGCCGTCGATCCGAACAGTCCCGAAGAGATCGCTGCCGAAATCCCCGATCTTCGCGTCACCGTCGAGGGAAGCGGCGACATCGTCAAGCGCGTCGTGGCCGGCGCATTCGTGACCGGCATGCTTTTGCAGACGGTGTTTACGAGCCTTCCCATCGTCGGTCTGCTGATCGCGGCGGCCCTGATCTTCGCAGCGATCAACACGCCGACCGGCACGGATGCCGGATTTCGTCCGATGGCCCTGCTGGCGCCGCGGCGGCGGCTCGGCGTGGCCGCCGCCGCCCTCGCCGGCATCTTCGGTTTCCTCCTCTTCATGCATTTCAACCAGGGGAACGGAAGCGCCGCGGACCCCTATTGCGACGAGTGGGGCCAACCGGCCTGCACGGCCATCGAGGTCGTCGGGGACAACCTTACGGCGCTTGCAGCAAATCTGATCCTCTTCGGATTGGTTTTCCTCAGCCTGTCGCCGGCCTTCCGGCCCCGTCGCCTCGCCGGCTATGCCTTTGCGCTGTCCGTAGCGGTCTGCTTCATGGTCTACGACCTGACCCTTCTGGGCACCAGCGGCGCCACGAGGGTCGAGGAATTCTTCCCGATTGACGGGCGATACAGCCTGCCTTGCGCGATGTCCCCAAGCAAAAGGCAGGAGATCAACGTCTTTCCGAACGGCAGGATCGTCTTGACCAAGCCCTTCTGCGACGGCGATCTCGCAAGCCTCGATCCGACCGGAGGCGATGAGCGGACAAGCCGATCGTTTGGACTTTCGGCACCGGTCGGCCCGGATTCGTTCGGGATTCGGCTCGTCGAATACAATGTCGAGTTCCGGAGCGAAGGGAACGCGCGCGTGCTGAACATGATCAGCATCAATTATCGTATGACCGGCCTTCCGCCGGGTGTGCGCTCCACCGGCAGTTTCGACGCCAGGCTCGACGGCGAGAATGGCTTCGCTCGGCTGGAGGATGCCAGCGGCACTCCCCATCGTGAATCGGTCTATCAGGGCTCGCAGCGCTGGCCATGGCTTTTCGGTGGCTCGAAGGCCTACGCCTACGGCTACGGGGTCTTCGGCTGGGGAGCCGCGCTCCTGGCGCTGGCTGCCCTGGCGGCGCACCAGCGCGTGCGCCGGGCGCTGATGATCGCCGGTGCGACGGCCGCCGCCGGCCTCTCCATATTGGCCGCGATGAGCCTCGCGCCCCTCGGTCTTTTAAGCCAGACCCCGCAGAACCAGGTCTACAGTTTCATGCCAGAAATCATCCTGCTCGCACCCAGCGCTTTCATCGGGCTGGTCGCGCTGCTGGCCCACGCCACCCTGCTTCCGATCGGGAAACGTCCCCGTCTGCGCGCATTGATCTTCGGCGTCGTCACCGGTGCAGTGTTTCAGGGTCTGATATGGCAACCGGTGCTCCCCGCTTTGGGGCTGCTGATCGTCATGGTATTCGCGGTGGCCTGGTGCCTGATCGAAATCGGAATCTGGAACTACCGGCGCCGTCGCCGGCGTACCGTCCGCCAGGGTGCCGCCCGCCAGGGTGCCGCCCGCCAGGGTGCCGCCCGTCAGGCGCAGGCCGCCGCACCGGAGCCGGTGGAGGCCGGGACTGCGCCGGCCTTACCCTCCGGCGGACCGTAGCCGGCAGCGCCTTTCCCGCCACGACCGGAGCCGGCCACGGGGTCGCAAGTCCCGCCGGCCTAACGATTTCATCATTCCGTGGGATCGACTCCGTCGAGGAAGCCGCGCTCATTGAACAGATCCTTCAAGAGCACGTAGTCCCAGTCCTCGAAGCGGCAGGCGAGGATGTGGATCTTGCTATAGTTCTTTCCAAGCGCGGCGATCGCCGCGACAAGCGAAGTGAGGTCGGTATCGCCCGCGGCCGTCCAATAGTCCCACGTATTGTCGCCCGACATCCATGATCTGTAGCTTTTTGCGTCGTCGACCGAATTCAGTTTGGAAAATTCATAGTTCCACACCGGCGTGTTGGCTCCGCAGATGGCGAGCGGGGTGTTTCCGGCAGCGCGTGCCTTGTCCTCGTCACTCATCAGGGCGTCGTCCGCCGCGTTCTTGCCGAGGACTTCGAAGCCCTTTCTGTTGCTGAGCGTCGCGCCGTGCGGCGTGTAGAAATACAGCGGCACCGGCGATACCGTCGTGGTCCTGTTCTTCCCGTCATAGGAACCGTGCGTCAGCAGCGCCATTTCGCCGGCGTCGGGTATCTTCGAATAGCACCAGAACTTGCCGACCTGCGTTCCCGTCATGACGCATCTCCAATTCTGCATCGCGGCCCGAAGCGACTGTGTCAGAGAGGAGAGGAATTGAACATCTTCTTGTTTGGGCGTTTCTCTGCGAATGCGTCCGCCTTTCGCGATTCCGCTTTACAGATACCGGCCGGATGTAAAATGATCTGACGCAATCCTGCGCGGGCGGTCCTGGACGGCGCGGTGGTAATACAGGACGGCTTTGCAGTATCGGCGACCCGATCCTCATCCGACAACGCGGCAGAGCAACGCCATGCGCAACCCTCCAGATGGCCCGTTCAAAGGCTTAGGCGGTCGCTTCCAAAGTGACTTCGTCAGTTTTCTTGGCGTATTCGTCACCACGCCGGCGGCGATCCAGAAGCATTTCACGGGTTCGGAGTTTGCGGTCTACGTCATATGCCTCGCGGTGTTTTGCGCTCTTGTTCTGGTGATCGTCGCAATCTTCGGCTGGATGGCGACGAAAGCCGAAGCCCGCTGGAACCAGCAGATATCCCGTCGCCTGACGCATCTCATGACCGTTTTCTGGATCCAGCTAGCGCTGCTCACCGCCTTCACCCTTGTCGGGGTGTTTCTGGCCAGGGACGGGCACACGGATGTCGCCTGGGGGCCCATTTCGATCCTCGTTGGCCTGCAGGTGGGCTTTCAGGCCATTTTCGTTGCATGGACGATACGCCGGGACGGCCCTGTCGTCTTCTTGCTGGGGGTCCTCGGGGTCTTGCTGACCCTGGCGATCGCCATATGTGCGGTCTGGGCGGGCCTGGTCTCGTTCCAGGAGACCTGGGATCCCGGCTCCGAAATCCTGACCCTGACCGGAGCCTTCGCCTGGCTGCTGCTTGAGGTCACGGCGATGATCCAGACGGCCCTGTCGTCGAAGGATGACCGCACACATGTGAGCGGTCAGAGCATCGGCCCGCTGAGCGCCCGGCTCAGGGCGGCGTTTTATGTGAAGAGCGGCGTGATCGTGATCGCCATGGCCTTGCTGGTCTCCTACGGCCTTCTCGCCGAGGATTCGGCGCATCGCCTGCCGCTCTACTTCGCCAGCTTTACCGTCGGCTTCGTGGGGACGATCATTGGAATGTCTGCCGGAGCCGTCAATTTCTACCAGAAGTTCGTCGCCAACCTGCCGGCTCGCGACGGGATTGAAATGGCCGCCCGGGGACCGGCTGTCGCCAACCCCGGCGCACCCGACGGCGGAGCGGACGGCAACCCCGACGCCCGGGGCGCCGACCGTCATCGGGTCCGCCGGGAGAGGCGCAGGCACCACAGGCGAGGACTGCGCGCCGTCGAACCCTCCGCGTAGGGGCGATCCGGCCGGTCTTCCGAGCCCCGTCGGGGCGGACCGCAGATCGCCGTGCTGACCTTTCTTATAGTGCGACCGCGCCATTGCGCCGGTCTCCGCCGGTAACCTACCAAGCGAGGGTGCTGGCGGCTTCGGCCGCCGCGACGTCCGGCATCGCCGGTCGAATTCTGCAAGGCTACCGGCCGCAAGGAGGGGGAAGCCAACTCCAGCGTCCTTCGGGACGCGGGGTCGGCGGGAATCGATATGGCAGGACTGAACGCTTCCGCTGAAGGATACTGGGCCAAGAGGCGGCCCCGCAACGCTCCCACCGACTGGCATCCGCTTCGCGATCACTGCCACGACGTGGCCGCCGTGTTCGAGGCGCTGCTGGCCCTGCCGGCCATCGAATCACGCCTTGCCGGGCTTGCCGGCGGCACCGGCCTGTCCGCCCTCTGGAAGACACGGCTTACCGTGCTCGCCTTCCTGCATGATTTCGGCAAGGCCAACCACAAGTTCCAGCGCGGCGAAGGCGGGCATATCCATGAGGCGGCGGCCGTCGTGCTGAATGACGATCTGTGCCGGGCGGCGCACCTCGATGTACTGGATGGCTGGACGGCCAGTTCCCGGGAAGGACTGCGCGTCATGGCAGCGGTCCTGGCCCACCATGGATATGCCGCCGACTTCCCTGCCGACCATGCGGAAAAGATGCGGCGGCATTGGCAGGAGGAAGCGGGCCGCACGCCGCTTGGCGAGGTGGCCGCGCTCGTCGGCGAGGCCGAGCGTTGCTGGCCTGAAGCCTTCGCGCCCGGCGGCGAGCCGCTGCCGCAGGCCCCGGCCTTCTGGCACGGCTTCCTCGGCCTGTTGCAGCTTGCCGACTGGCTCGGCTCGGACGACAGTCCCGATGCCTTCCCCTACGCCCGCGAGGCGGATCGCCCGCGCCGCGACTTCGCGCAGGATGTCGCCTCGACCCTGCTGGCACCGCTCGGGCTCGACGTCTCCGCCCTGCGCGCGGGGCGAGCCATACCCGATTTCTCCGCAATCAGCCCTTTCGAGCCGAGCCCGATCCAGCGCGCGGTCGGCGAGGCGGCCGGCCGCCTGGTGACGCTGGAGGCCGAGACCGGCTCGGGTAAAACGGAAGCCGCTCTCTACCGCCTTGCCCGGCTGTTCATGGCCGGCAGGGTCGACGGGCTCTACCTCGCTCTGCCGACGCGCGTCGCCGCCTCGCAGATGTTCGGGCGCGTCAGGGACTGCGTCGCCCGCCTGTTTCCCGACCCGTCGATGCGGCCGGCGGTGGTGCGCGCCCTGCCCGGCGACGCCGGCGCCGACGGCGCGCGTGTCAGCCGGCGGCCCGAGCCGGCCGGACCCGGCGGGCGCAGCCTGCCATCCTTCGAGGTGCAGTGGGACGACGACCCCGGCGAAGCCGAACGCCGCCGGCGCTGGGCCGCCGAGCAGCCGAAGCGGTTCCTCGCCGCCACGGTCGCGGTCGGCACGATCGACCAGGCGCTGCTCGGCGCGGTTCGGGTCAAGCATGCGCAGATGCGCGCCTTCTGCCTGTCGCGCTCGCTGCTCGTGGTCGACGAGGTGCATGCGTCCGACGCCTACATGACGCGCCTGCTCGGCAACCTGCTCGACCAGCATTATCGGGCCGGCGGCGAGGCGCTTCTGCTTTCCGCAACCCTCGGCGCCGCAGCACGGACGGAACTCATGCTCGGGCCAGTCGTCCGGCGGGGGCAGTTGAAGAAGCACTTGCCGGCCTACGCCCAAGCCGTGGCGATGCCCTATCCCTGCTTTTCGGTTCTCGATGGCGCGCGCATCGTCACGACCGGAGCGCCAAGTCGCGGCACCGGCAAGACGGTCGCGCTCGAAGCGGTGCAGGCCATCGCCGAACCGCAAAGGGTTGCAGACATCGCGCTTTCGGCGGCCCGCCGGGGCGCGCGCGTTCTGGTCATCCGCAACACGGTCGGCGACGCCGTGGCGACGCGGCAGGCGCTGGAGGCGCTCGCGCCGGGTGATCCGGTACAGTTCACGCTGGCAGAGCGGCCGACGCTGCACCACGGCCGCTTCGCCCGCGAGGACCGCCGGCTGCTCGACGCCGAGGTCGAGGCCCGCCTCGGCAATACGGCGGAACGGAACGGCGGACTGGTCGTCGTCGGCACGCAGACCCTGGAAATCTCGCTCGATATCGACGCCGATCTGCTGATCACCGACCTTGCTCCCGTCGACGTGCTGCTCCAGCGCATCGGCCGGCTGCATCGTCACGACCGGACGCGTCCGGCAGGGTTCGAGGTGCCGTCGTGCCGGGTGCTGGTTCCGGCGGATTTCGACGCGGCGCTGGCCACCGTCAAGCGCGAGCGGATGAGCGGTCCGCACGGTCTGGGCAGCGTCTATGCCAGCCTGCCCGTGCTGGCTGCGACGCTCAGGCTGATCGGCGCAGGCGCGACCTGGCGCATCCCGGCCATGAACCGCGAGCTGGTCGAGGCCGCGACGCATCCCGACCGGCTCGACGCCCTCGTCGACGAATTGTCCTCGACCGATCCGCGCTGGCATGACGTCAAGGTCCGCGGCGAAGGCCGTGAGACGGCCGAAACGCAGACCGCGGAAGGGTCGCGGCTGCGATGGGACGAACCGATCCTTGGTTTTTCGATCGACGAGAACGCCGCGACGCGGCTCGGCGCCCGCAATGTGGAGTTGCACTTCGATCCACCCCTGACCGGACCGTTCGGAAAGCCGGTGACGCGGCTCGTCGTGCCGCAGCACCTGAACCTGGGTGGCGCACTCGAAGCGGATGGAGTCACGCCAATCAAGAACGGTTTCACGTTTGGGTTGCAGGAGAAGATGCTCGTCTACGATGCGCTGGGGCTGCGAGGAATGCCCTAGCGCATCGTCCCCGCGTCGCGGGGAAGCTACGACGTTCTGTGATCCGCTGTTCGACATGCCGGCGAGGGTACGATTCAAGGACAAGGTCGATACGGCGCACCCGAAGGCGAAGCCAAGCCGGCCCGGCTTGTCTTCATGATCGAACGAAGGTTGTTGACAAGTGTTAACAATGACACCATTTTGGGTGCAGCGACATGGCAGATAGGCCGCGCCACCCTGTCAAGGAGGTTGAAGCTGCGATCGAGTATGCCGAGGCCGACGGATGGCATTTGCGTAAGCAGGGCCATTGGGGCCGATTGTATTGCGCACACGCAGACAGGGATGGGTGTCAGGTGGGCGTGAATGGGACGCCACGAGATGGCGATATCCATGCTCGTCAGATCAGACGGGCCGTAGATCGATGTCCCCACAAAAAGGAGACCGATGATGAGCCAGTATGAGTTTGCTGTCATCGCTTCTGGTCTGGACCCGAATGCGGATGACTTTGAGTCGCGTTTTTACGATGGAGGCTGCGATGACGCGACCGTTTCCTTTCAGAAGGGTCACATCATCGTCGACTTCGCACGTGAGGCGAATTCTATAGAAGATGCCATTGAATCGGCGATCGAGAACGTCAGGGCTTTGGGCGCTACCGTCGATCGGATCGAACCGGATCCGCTGGTCAGCTTATCGGAGATCGCAGCTCGAGCCGGACTTACACGCGCGGCGATAACTCTTTACGCGAAAGGGCGGCGGGGCAAGGCAGACTTTCCAGCCCCCGTTGCCCGTGTCACCTCCGACAGTCCGCTGTGGGACTGGGGCGCTGTTGCGCAGTGGTTTTACCGCATGGGTCGCATTAAGCCGGAGGAATTTATAGAGGCTCGGGCGATAACGATTGCCAATGAGGCAATCGAATTGGACGCTCCGATAAAGGAGAGATTAAGAGAAGGCTTGGAGAAATGTCGTTCCGGACTATAAGTTTATATATATTCCGAATTGACTTCTTTGTGTGTATCGCTCCAAATCAGATTGGAACATAAATCTGATTTGGATATGCTTAAAAAAGGTGAGAATTAAATTTTGAGTTGCGTAGTGGACGGGGTTCGAACTCCAGAGGAGGGGCTGGTGACCTGGAATTTGCTCAGCGACGCCGTTTTCCGCGTCCGTTTTCGGGACGGCGCGGATCGTGCGCTCACCCTGCCCGCGCTGTACGAAGCGCTCGCCGCCCGCCATATCATCAGCTTCACCGCCCTGCGCGCCCACCAGCGCCATGCCTGGCATGCGCTGCTTTGCCAGATCGGGGCGGTCGCCTGTCTGCGGGCCGGCCTGGGCAAGCCGCCCTCGGATGCTACGACCTGGGCGAAAATCCTCGCGGCCCTCACGCCGGACTTCCCGGACGGCGAGCCGTGGTGCCTGGTTTCGCCGCCGGACAAGCCGGCCTTCCTGCAGCCGGTCGTCGGTCCGCTGGACGGCCTCAAACCCGTTGCGACGCCCGACGAGTTCGACATGCTGGTGACGGCCAAGAACCACGATCTGAAGGGTGCGCGCATGGCTGATGCGCAGCCCGACGATTGGCTGTTCGCACTCGTCTCGCTGCAGACGTCCGAGGGCTTTCTGGGGGCCGGCAATTTCGGGATTTCCAGAATGAACGGCGGCTTCGCCAACCGGCCGGGCGTCGGCCTGGCGCCGCGAGGCGGGATCGGGGCGCATGTCATGCGCGACATCGGCCGCCTGATCGCCATGCACGGCGAGATGCTCGACCGGTACACCGATTACGACGAGGACGGGCCGGCGCTGCTTTGGCTCCTGCCCTGGGACGGGACGGCATCGCTCTCCCGCCGGGGGCTGCATCCCTACTACATCGAGACCTGCCGACGCCTGCGCCTTGCCGAGACGGGCGGCGCCATTCGCGCCTTTGCCGGCAACAGCAAGGCGATGCGCGTGTCGATGACCAAGGAGGAAGGCGGCGTCACCGGCGATCCATGGACGCCGATCCGCACCGGCGCCGAAGGCAACAAGGCGCTGACCGTCGATGCCCGCGGCTTCGACTATCGCCGCCTCGCCGACATTCTGACGGGCGAAGGCTACGAGCCGGCACCGCTGCAAAAGTTCGGCGAGGACGAAGGCGGCGACGGCTGGACGCTGGTCTGCCGCGCCATGGCACGCGGCCAGGGCAAGACCGAAGGCTATCACGAGCGCCGCGAACTCATACCTGCGCCGGTGATCCGCCGTTTGAAGGAGGGCGAGCGGGTCGCGCTCGGCGGCGTCGCGGCCGGACGCATCGCCGAGGCCGGTGCCGTTCGTTCTGCCCTGCGGTTCGGCCTGATGACGCTGTTCCAGAACGGCCCGGATCCGTCCGACTACAAGCCGCAGGATCCTTCCTCGTCGCGCCGCGCCGAGCCCTATCTGGACCAGTTCCAGCGCCTGGTCGACGACGATTTCTTCGACCGGCTGTTCGAGGAGTTTTCCGTTGAGCCGGCCGACGACGCTTTGGCCGCCAGGAAGGCCTGGCTCCTGGACCTGCTGCGCCGCACGCGCGAAATCCTCAAGGCGGCCGAGGCCGGCGCGCCGACATCGACCATGCGCCACCACCGCGCCATGGTGCGCGCCGAGGCGGCGCTGGCGCGCGGCTTCTATGGCTCCAAGGATCTTCGGGACTATTTTGGGGGGACGCGAAATGCCGCCTGATGCCACCGCGCAATTGGACAATGCCGGCGATGCCGTTCCGCAGGCGGCTCCGGAACGCCTGGATCCGGTGCGGAAACGGGTCGACGATCTCGCCAACGCGGTCCGCTCGCTGCATCGGCGCGAAGCGCGGGGCGAACTCGCGAGCCTGCGCCGGATGGACGAGGCGGCGGCGATCGAGCCGGCCTTCCAGACCATTCTCGTTCGGGTTGCTCCCAACGCTTCCTTGGGCGATCGCCATCCGTATGACGACGCGCGCCGCCTGGCGCTTGTGACGAAAATCCTCGCGCTCGGCATGAGCATCGAAGTGCTCGGAAAGGGCTACCGCAACCTCGGCGAGGCGATGGCTGCCGCCGATGTCAGCGAACGGCGCGTGCAGGGGCTGATGACGGCGCGCGGTCCGGCCCTCGACGACCTGGTGCTGCGCCTTTCGCGCCGGCTGGTGCGCGCCGGGACATTGCCATTCCTCGACATTGGCCGGCTTCTGCTCGGTTCGGCCGACATGGTCGAGCGAACCCGCTTCCAGATCGCAAAGGGATATTGGGGCAGTCGCCGCGACAATGACGACGGCGACGCGTCCACCGATCAGACATCCACAGGAGGAGAATCCGAATGACGGCCCGTTTCGTGCAGATCCACGCCTTCCTGTCCTATTCCGCCGCTTTGCTGAACCGCGACGATTCCGGTCTCGCCAAGCGCATGCCCTACGGGCCCGCCATCCGCACCCGCGTCTCCTCGCAATGCCTGAAGCGCCATTGGCGCATGGCCGAGGGACCGTGGGCACTTTCGTCGATCGGCCCGGAGATGGCGGTGCGCTCGCGCAAGCTGCCGGAGGGACGCATCCTGCCGGGTCTCGCCGGCATAGGCACGGAAGCGATCCGCGAGGCCGTTACCGACGCTCTCGCGATCCAACTCTACGGCAAGAACGCCAACAAGAAGAACGCACAAGGCGAGAAGGATCTCGGCTCACGCCAGGCGCTGCTGATCGGCGAGCCCGAGATCGCCTACCTGATCGAGAAGGCGAGGCTCGCCGCCGGCGAGCCGGACGAGAAGGCCGCCGCGGCGGCGATCGAAAAGCTGTTCAAGAAGGACGAAAAGGCCAACCTGTCGGAAATGCTGAAGGCCAAGGGCGCGCTGAACGCCGGCCTCGAGGCGGCCCTGTTCGGCCGCATGGTCACCTCCGATCCGGACGCCAACACCGATGCGCCGGTGCATGTCGCCCACGCCTTCACCGTGCATGGCGAGCAGTCCGAAATCGACTACTTCACCGTCGTCGACGACCTGGAGGCCGGCAAAGGCGCCGGCGGCATCTTCGACACCGAACTCACCGCCGGGCTGTTCTACGTCTACGTCGTCATCGACGTGCCGCTGCTGATCGAAAATCTGGGCGGCGATGCCGCCCTTGCCGGCAAGGTGACGGAACACCTCATTCACCTGATCGCCACCACCTCGCCCGGCGCCAAGAAGGGCTCGACTGCTCCGCATGCCTACGCCGATTTCGTGCTGGCGGAGACGGGCTCCCGGCCGCCCCGCTCGCTGTCGGGCGCGTTTCGCGATCCCGTCCGTCCATCTGTCGGCGAGGCGGCGAAGGTGTTGCGGCGGCAGTTGACGAAGCTCGACGCGATGTATGGCGAAGGCGAGACCCGGCGCCTCGCCGCGCTCGACCCGATCGAGGCGGAGAACGGCGGGCCGGTCGGCGACAAGCCGGTCCCGGCGCCGGTGCCGCTGGCAGCGCTCGCGGCCGCGGTCGCCGCCGATGTCGCTGCGGCCGCCTGATGCCGCGCTTCCTCATCCTCACGCTCGAGGCGCCGCTGATGGCCTTCGGCGACGAGATCGTCGACGCCTACGGCAAGGTGCGCGCCTTTCCGGGCGCCTCCAACCTCACAGGATTGCTCGCCAACGCGCTCGGCTGGACGCGCAGCCACCGCCGCGAGCACCAGCGCCTGCAGGACCGGCTGCTGTTCGCCGTCCGACTCGACCGGCCAGGCAGGGAGATCCCCGATTTCCAGACTGCCAAGCTCGAGGCCAACGACCGCGGCTGGACGACGCGCGGCGTCTATGAAGGTCGCGCCGGCGGGGCGGCCACCTATGACTCGCCGCACATCCGCTACCGCGACATGGTCGCCGATGCTGCGCTGACCGTCGCGCTCGGCCTCGCGCCGGAGGACGAAGCTCCAACGCTGGATGACCTTGCGACCGCGCTGGACGCGCCGGCGCGTCCGCTGTTCTTCGGCCGAAAACCCTGCCTGCCGTCACGGCCGCTGCTGGCGCCGGAACCGGGCAACCGCTTCGTCGAGGCGGCCGACGCCTTCGCCGCCGCGGCCGACGCCCCGTTTGCCGTCGACGATACGGCCGACGAGGTGGACGGTCCGCGCCTGATCGGCCCGTCCGTGCCGGGCCTGCCAGAACGCTTCGAGCAGAAATTCGTTGCCGACGAGCGCAACTGGGCATCCGGCGTGCATGGCGGCGGGCGCGTCTTCGCGGAAGGACGGACGCAGCACCTGCGGACCGACCGGGAAGGACGGACATGACGCTGCACCTGATCCGCCTTGACCCGAACCCGCATGCCGCCGCCCGCTGGTTCGCCGCCGAAAAACTGCTGCCGAGGACTGGCGAGGACGACGGCTATGCCTGGCACGCCCTGCTTTCGGCAGTCTTCGGCAAGGCAAACGCCCCGAAGCCGTTCCGCCTCGTCGCGCGGCGTGGCCGCGCGCTGCAATTGCTGGCCTATACCGGCCGGGACCCCGCCGCTTTGCGGCAGGCCGCGCTCGATTTCGCCGATCCGGTGGCGCTCGCGGCGGTCGGCCTCGGCGACGGCGCGACGCTCGCCGCCAAGCCGCTGCTGTCCTTCGCGCCCGGCCGCCGCCTCGGCTTCTCGCTGCGCGTGCGGCCGACCGTGCGCACCGACCGCGACGGCGAACGGGCGAAGAGTGCCGAGATCGACGCCTATGTCGCTGCCATGCGCGCCACGCCCGACGCGTTGCCGGATCGCAAGGCGGTGTATGCCGATTGGACGCGTGCCAGGCTGGAAGCCGGGGGCACCAGCGTGCTCGACCTGCGCTTCGACGGCCTCGACCAGATTCCGGTCCTGCGCAAATCCGGCGCGGGCAGCGACGGCGTCCGCCGCGCGACCCTCGTCCAGGGCCATGCGGCGAGCCTGGCCGGCCTGCTCGAAGTGACCGACGCCGGCGCCTTTGCGGCGCTGCTGGCGCGCGGCGTCGGCCGCCATCGCGCCTTCGGCTACGGCATGCTGCTGCTCTCGCCGCCATAGGCGCACCATGCTCGTCGGACGCCTCGGCCTCGAAACCGCGCGCCTGCCGCATTCGGATCGGCACGGCCTGGTCTTCCTCGATCGCGGACGGCTCGGCGTCGAGGACGGCTGCCTGACCTTCGACTGCGCCGGCGGCGGCATGACGCCGGCCGGCCGCTACGGCCTGCCGCACCAGTCCGTGTCGCTGGTGCTGATCGGCCCCGGCGCTTCCGTCAGCCATGACGCGCTGCGTATCCTGGCCCGGCACAATGTCGGCCTGGCGGCGATCGGCGAGGACGGCGTGCGCTTCTACACCGCCATGCCGCTGCTGCCGGATTTTTCCCACCTCGCCCGGGCGCAGGCCCGTTTCTGGGCCGACGAGCGGCGCGGCCGCCCGCTGGTCGCCCGCCGCATGTATGCGCTGCGGCTGGGCGAGGTGCTGCCGCACCGCGACATCGCGGTGCTGCGCGGCATCGAGGGCGCGCGCATGAAGGAAACCTACAGGATCGAGGCCGATCGCGCCGGCATCCGCTGGAATGGACGCCGCTACGACAGGGCCAACCCGAACGCCGCCGATTTGCCGAACCAGGCGCTGAACCACGCCGCCAGCGCGGTCGAGGCAGCCGCCGCGATCGCCGTCGCGGCGACCGCGACGATCCCGCAGCTCGGCTTCGTGCACGAGGATTCCGGCCAGAGTTTCGTGCTCGACGTCGCTGATCTGGTCCGCGACCGCGTCACCATTCCCTGCGCCTTCAAGGCGGCGGCGATCGCGGCGAAGCGGCCCCAGGAGAACATCGAGCGGCTGGCGCGGCGCATGGCGGGCGAGCGGCTGAAGCGCGACGGCGTCATCGCCCTGCTGATCGATCGGGTGAAGTCGATCCTCGCCGACAAAGCCGAGGATGAGGACGACCGGCCGCTTCGCAAGGCCGGCGCCACGAAAGCGAAGGACGACGATGTCGATGACGGTGATCGTGACGCGTGACGTGCCCGAGCGGACGCGCGGCTTTCTCGCCTCGGTCATGCCGGAGCCGGCTCCGGGCGTCTATGTGGCCGGCAACCTTTCCAGGGCGGTGCGCGAGCGCGCCTGGGCGGTGGTGTCCGACTGGCACGCCGCTTCCGGACGCGGCTCGATCGTGATGTTCTGGAAGGACGACGCCGCGCCGGGCGGCGTCGCCGTCACCATGCTGGGCACGCCTCCCCGCAAGCTTGCCGATCTCGACGGGGTCCTCGTCTCCGTCTGGTGACCCGCGCAAGGGTTCTTTGACATTGTGAAGCGATATTATAGGGTTGGACTTGAGAGGCTCCCCCGCCCACGCGGGGATCGACCC